>NZ_LEKE01000049.1:0-190078 GCF_001029585.1 Rhodococcus sp. ARP2
CCTCGTCCACGCGGGACTTCGGGATCCCGTTCGAAGCAGCCATCCACTGCAGATGCGCCCGCGCACTGCGATTGGGATGCACCCACTTCGCATCCAACAACGCGCCCACCGTCCGCAACGGCGTCTTCAACTCCCGGTACGGCTTGCCGTCGATCAACGCCGCACCCGACGTCGGCTGATCCAAACCCAGGATCATCCGCATCGTCGTCGACTTACCGGCACCGTTCGGGCCCAGAAAGCCCGTCACGATGCCCGGCTTGACCGTGAACGACAAATCGTCCACCGCTTTCGTCGGTCCGTAAACCTTGGTCAATCCCCTCAACTCGATCATGAGGACCAGTCAACCATGAAAACCGAACTGTCGGAACTTTCGGACGCCAACAGAGAAAGCCGTTGCGTGCGTTCACCGTCGGCGCTAGTATCGAATGTATGTTCGACACTACCGGGGGGTAAAAGTGACGACGAAAGTATCTGAACAGGCGATATCCAAACAGACGATATCCGAAGAGACGATCGGACAATTCCGAGCGTCACTCGTCAGCATGGATCGTTCCATCGACAACGCAGCTCGCGTGGATCTACTACGCGCACTGGAAGAGCTGAAGGCCAGTTGCGCTGGGGCCCAGGCATTGCTGGCTGCCGATCTCGACACGGTAACCCGCAAGGACCGCGGCGAACGGGGAGTTCCGCGCTCGTACCAGGGCCGTGGAATCAACGCACAGATTGCCCTCGCACGGCGAGAGTCGGCATGGTTCGGAACTCAGCATCTCAACCTGGCCCGCGCACTGAAAGACGAGATGCCGCACACACTTCGACTACTCGTCCGTGGCTCCATCAGTGAGCATCAAGCGACAATTCTCATGCGTGAAACTGCGTGTCTCACAGTCCAGGATCGCGCTGCATTGGATCGCGAGTTCTGCTGCGACGCTGCGATCTTGGACGGATGTGGCACCCACCAACTGACAGAAAGAATCCGCGCACGCACTGCGGAAATAGACGCCGACAGTGTTGCCAGACGAGCACGCAAAGCCGTACGAGACAGACGTGTGACGTCTCGGCCTGCGCCCGACACGATGTGCTGGCTCAATGTCCTACTTCCCGCTGCCGCGGGTACCGTCGTATATGCCACGCTCGGCCGCGATGCAGATTCCGTACTTGCCGGCGGGGACGAGCGCACGCGAGCTCAGATCATGGCTGATCTCCTGGTGGAGCGGGTCACCGGAATCGGCCGCGCCACACCGACACCCGTCACGGTGAATCTGATTGTCTCCGACCAGTCACTACTCGGCGACGGTTCCGACCCTGCCCACGTCCACGGGTACGGACCTGTTCCAGCAGCCATCGCACGTGAATGGATCACCTTGTCCGGCGAGGACTCCGAAACCATGACAACGGTTCGAAAGCTCTACGCACGCCCCGATACGGGCGCACTGACCGCAATGGAATCCACCGCGAGAACCTTCCCGAAGGGGTTGGCACGATTGATCGAACTTCGTGATCGAAGCTGCCGCACTCCGTGGTGCGACGCGCCGGTTCGCCACCGCGACCACATTCGCGATCACTCGAGGGGTGGCCTCACCAGCGCAGCCAACGGTGCCGGGTTGTGCGCGGCATGCAACTACGCGAAACAGGGCTCGGGCTGGTCTGCCGAACCTGTACGAGGTACCCGGCACACCTTCACCACGACGACGCCTACCGGGCACCGATATTCGTCTGAGGCTCCGCCACTTCCGACCCCCTGGGCCGGTCCCGACGCGGCCTGAGTTCCTCGGTGTCGCTCACGATCCTCGGTGAGCCAGTGCGTTCACAAACACCTCGGAAATCTCCGAGGGGTCACGAGCGATGTATGTCGAACCGCCCGTCACGCGGGAGATATCGGCGAGCGCCGCCGCATCGGCGTCATCGGTGATGCCGATGGTGACGATGATGACCGGACGCGCCGGATCCTGCTCGCGTGCAAGAACATCGAGCAGCTGTTCACGGCTGATGCTGTCGGGATCTTCGTTGGCACCGTCGGTCAAGATGATGACGCTGTTGACCGCTCGCGGATCGTACGATTCCTGCACCTTACGGAAGGCGGCCAGCGTCGTGTCGTACAAACCGGTGGCGCCACGCTTGAGTTCGGTGAGCCGGTTCGCCTGATCAGCCATCAACTTTCGCTGAGTCACGCCGTCGACGATGGTGTCGTAGCGCCTGATCGGCACCAATTCCTGAAAGTCCTGGGTTCCGTTCATACCTTGGGAGAACGCCCAGAGACCGGCAGCGACACTGTCCGGGAAGACCTGATTGCCGGCGAGAGCGGCAGCAGTGGTCAACTGCATGCGCGTCTTGCCGCCTGCTGCCGGGTAGTCCATCGACGCAGACACGTCGATCGCAACGAGTGTCCGGATCGGCTTGGCCATCAGAGCCCAAGCGCCCAGCGTTTGATCGGCCACCGACTGTTCGGAGACCGTCAAGGCCGTCACGTCACCAACTCCACCTTCGACAGCTCCACCGCCGGAAGTACGGAAACCGCTGCGTGTCAGCACTTCCTGAGCAGATTCACTGTGCAACAGGTCGGCTATGGCGTCACTCTTCTTCGCTGCCGCGTAGTGCCGATCCGGCGCCGAGGCACTGACCACCAGGGGGTAATCCATGATCATGGTTCCAGTCGCCGGTACTGTCGCGGAAATCTTCGACTCGGCTTTCGTGAACTCGACGACCTGTTGCTCGGTCGAAACACCGACCTTGCCGGAGCTGACCAATTCGGTGAGCATCTTCTGCCCTACCGGCTGATCTTCGGTACGAACGCTCTCTGCTTGGGCATGGGGTACGAGTGCCGCTCGAACCGATTCGGAGGTGGCCCCGGTCTCCGCGAGGGCTCCGAGAATGGGCGCCGACGCAACCCCGGTGAACAACGGATTGCCCAGCGCGAGATCGGGAACCTGAAGCGCCGTGAGCCAACTGGCAAACTGCTCGCCACCGCCGGACGCGAGGACGACAGGCGAGGTGGCGATCGAACCACCGGCGGCAGCGACCGGCCCCTTGGCCGTCAGTGCAGCTTTGCCGACCCACGCTGTCGAATCCGGTATCCACATGTCCGGTGCGTCCACGCCCTTGCCCAGGGTTCCCGCTACGTCGCCTGGCAACGCAGAGGTGACCGTGATCCGCGAACAGCCTGTCTGCTCCGGCGACGATTCTGCGAGGATCTCCGTGACTGCAGGCGCGATCGCAGGATCTGCTGCCAGCGAGTACTCGTCGACGCTCTCGCAGGAATCGGACTGTGTTGCCTTGAAGACCACCACCCCGGTAGCGACTACCGCGACGGCAACCAACCCACCCACTGCGTAGAACCCGATCGATCGCCCGCTGTCAGGACTCGAATGCCGTCCGCCCGCCATGAAATCTGCCCTTCCGAGGCCACTCGCACTAGGACATACCGACGGCATGCGTGCGACTGGAGCTATCCCTACCGGGCGGTAGTGTAGCCAAGAACACAGAAATTCCAACTAGCGCTGAATCGTCGGAGAACCGACGAGCCCATATTCCGGGACAGTCCGACCGAAGTCACGAACCTTCAAGCGTCACAGCGACTTTTCAGCAAACCGCCCTGCTCAGAAGAGCTCGCGCTTCTGGACCTTGCCCATCGCGTTACGCGGGAGAGTCTCGGCGAAGCGAACCTCGCGGGGACGCTTGTGCGCCGACAACTCAGCCCCGACCAACTCGACCAACTCAGCTTCGGTGACCTCGGGGCTCCCGGGCTTACGGACTACGACGGCGATGATCCGCTGACCCAGATCGGCGTCGGGGACACCGATCACCGCAACTTCGGACACCGAAGGGTGCCCGAGGATGGCGGTCTCGATCTCGCCGGCGCCGACTCTGAATCCACCGGTTTTGATCAAGTCGATGGATTCGCGGCCGACGATTCGGTGGAACCCACCCTCGTCGATGACGGCGACATCACCGGTCTTGAAGTAGCCGTCCTCCGTCCAGGACTCGGCGGTTGCGTCTGGACGGTTCAAGTAGCCGTCGAAAAGCATCGGCCCACGTACCTGTAGACCGCCGATACTCTCGCCGTCGTGTGGCACGTCGTTGCCCTTCTCGTCACGAAGACGAGTCTCGACTCCGCGCAGCGGCACGCCGACCCACCCCGGGCGTCGCTCGCCGTCGAAACGTGTGCTCAGAGTCAGCATCGTCTCACTCATGCCGTAACGCTCGATGGGCGTCAATCCTGTTCGCTCCCGCAGCTTTTCGAAGACAGGCACAGGAAGCGGCGCACTGCCGGAAACCAGAAGTCGGGCACCGGACAACGCGCGGGCAGCTTCTTCGTCCTCGGCGATACGCGACCAGACGGTGGGAACACCGAAGTAGAGGGAGCCTTTCGCCCGGGCGTAATTTTCCGGCGTCGGCTTGACGGTGTGGATCACCCGGCTGCCGATCCGGAGGGGGCCGAGGATTCCGAGGATCAGTCCGTGCACGTGGAAGAGCGGAAGCCCGTGCACGAGCGTGTCTCGCCACGTCCAGTCCCAGGCCTCGGCGAGCGCGTCGATCCCGGCTGCGATGGCCGAGCGACTGAGCAGAACGCCCTTCGGTGGGCCAGTGGTTCCGGACGTGTACAGGACGAACGCGGTGGTCTCCGGTGCCGGTTCGGGATAGCTGTGCCACGAGCGAGCGTGCAACCGGACGGGAACTACCGGCAGAGTGTCGCAGTGGTCGTCCGTTTCACCGAGCCACGCCTGAGCACCCGAGTCACGCAGAATGTGCTCCCGCTCAGCCTTCCCCGAGTCCGGCGGGACCGGCACAACGGTGACACCGGCAATCAATGCCCCGACGACGGCGAGAATCGTTTTTGCTGTGGGAGTTGCCAATACGGCAACCCGATCGGCCTGCGCCACCCGTTCCGCGACCGAGGTCGCGGCACCGAGAATGGCACTCCGCGAGAGAACCGTGTCACCGATCGTCACGGCGTCGTCGAGGTCGTCACCGCGGGCGACAGCAAGGGGGTTCAGTGATCTCAGCAGCACCACGACAGCATCTCACAGGGCCGATGGTCGCAAACTTTCTCCTGCCCGACGCGCGTCTATCGAGTGAGGAGGGAAAAGCGTCACCAGCGCCGCCCCCAGGAGCGCCCCGGAAAGAACGGCGAATCCGTGCGCATCGTCGACCGTCACCAGGGTTGCGCCGCCGACGACAATCACGGCCGTCAGAACAATCTCAGGCATTCGCGGGCGCACCAGAACACCGATCCCCGCGGCCGCCGCTGCCAGAGCAAGTGTGGCACCGGAGTTTCCTGCGCCGGTCGACGGAAAGACTGCGGTGGTGAGCAAACCGAACAACAGTTGACCGAGCAGAAAGAGAGCCCAGCCGCGTGCGGCGCCCCAGAGCCGAAACGCAGGCGGTGCAACCACAGCCAGGGTCACGAGATTGGTGACGGTTCCTGCGACCCCTCCGTCCTGGACGAGCACGGAGGTCAGAATGCGCCACCATTGACCGTCGCGAATCAATGCGGGATCACGACGAAACATCTCGAGTAGTCCTGGTATCAGCGCCTGCAGGATGGACGGCACTGCAACCATCAGCCAGAGGAGAGTTGCCGAGAGTGGGAATTCTCCGAAAACTCGACGACTTTTCAACCACACGAGCATCAGTGCAACCGAGGCGACAACGACAGCAAAAATCAGTACCGCGTCCAAGCCGCCGGTCCCTGAGGTGGTCACAGCGCGACCTTACATCGGACCGATACCGACATCAGGGAACCTGACACCTGGGAAAGGACACAGTTCAGGCGGAGAGGCGCTTTGCTGCCGCGGCGATTCGTTCGTCTGTTGCAGTGAGCGCGATCCGCACGTGCTTGCTCCCGCTCGGACCGTAGAACTCACCGGGGGCAACGAGAATCCCACGATCGGCGAACCAACTGACCGTCGCTCGACATTCCTCGCCGCGCGTCGCCCAGAGGTACAGACCCGCCTCGGAATTGTCGACGGTGAATCCGGCGCCTCGAACAGCTTCGATCAACACGCTGCGACGCTCGCGGTACCGCTCGCGCTGGATGTTCTCGTGTTGGTCGTCGCCCAAAGCTGCGGTCATCGCCGCCTGGATCGGCAGCGGCAGGATCATGCCCGCGTGCTTACGCACCTCGAGCAGTTCCGACACCAAAGCCGGATCACCGGTGACGAACCCCGCGCGATAGCTCGCGAGATTGGACGTCTTCGAAAGCGAGTGGACCGCAAGCAAACCGGTCAGATCGCCGTCGTTGACACGGGGATCGAGAATGGAGAGCGCATCCGCTTCCCACGTCAATCCGAGGTAGCACTCGTCGGAGACGACGATCGCGCCGCGCTCGCGCGCCCAGGCCACGACCTTCTGCAAGTGCTCGAGGCCGAGCACTTTGCCGGTGGGGTTCGACGGCGAGTTCACGAAGATCATCGCCGCCGACTCGGGACCGAGCTTGTTCAAGCCGTCGGCGCGCAGGACGCGAGCGCCTGCCAGCTTCGCCGCGACCTCGTACGTCGGGTATGCCAACTCCGGAATGACCACGAGATCGTCGGCTCCGAGACCGAGCAATGTCGGCAGCCACGCGATCATTTCCTTCGTGCCGATCGCCGGCAGGACCGCTGCCGGATCGACGTCGGGAATGTTGTAACGGCGATCGAGTGACTCCGCTACGGCCTCGCGAAGTGCGAGCGTGCCGTGCGTCGTCGGATATCCGGGTATCTCGGCAACAGAGGACAAAGCCTCCTGTATCACCGGATCAACGGGATCAACCGGCGTTCCCACGGACAGGTTCACGATGCCGTCGGGATGAGAGTGCGCCTTCGCCGTGACGTCGGCGAGCGAATCCCACGGAAAATCAGGAAGCCCAGCGGCCACCGGAGTACGAGACAAGATCTCTATTCCTCACCCATGGGAGGCAGCGCCTTGATGAACGGCGTGTCGTAGTCGACCTTGCCGAGCTTGGCCGCTCCACCCGGCGAACCGAGATCGTCGAAGAAATCGACGTTGGTGCTGATGTACGCGTTCCACTGGTCCGGGACGTCGTCTTCGTAGAAGATGGCTTCGACGGGACAGACAGGCTCACACGCGCCGCAGTCGACACACTCGTCGGGGTGGATGTAAAGCATGCGTCCACCCTCGTAGATGCAGTCGACAGGGCATTCTTCGATGCACGCCTTGTCCATCACATCTACACACGGTTCAGCAATCGTGTAGGTCACTGCCGATCTCCCTGCCTTCCTGTCGTGCATCGCCGCCGCAACACGCAGTTGCAAGGGGCCGAAAATCCGATACGACTCTCACGTACCGCGGGAACAGCCTATTATCCCCCTGCCAACCGACTCTGAGCAGGCGGGGGTAACACATTTCAGCCTACTGCGGTGATGTTCCTCGACCGAATCGCGATCCACTTCTCCCCCGCAGCAGCAGCGCGGACCAAAGCGCCGCGCTCACCGAGATAATCCGCCACGACGCCGACCACCGGAATCTTGCCGAAAATCTCGTACGGTTTCGTCCGCGACGGCCGCTTGTGCAGCTCGTCCGTGATGGCACGAAAAGTCTTGGACGTGCGCCACAAGGTGCCGATGAGCGCGAACGGGCGCCAGGTCTCGTCAGCACCGCTGACCGACTTTTCGGCGAAATCCTCACCGGCGAGCAGATCTCGGGACTTGGTCTCACGCCGGCACAGCACCGACGCCAGGAGGTCCACCTGCTGATCCCGCTCCGTCACTCCGTGTTCACGGGCAACCGCAACGAGCACAACGGCCTGATTCGCGAATGCCAAGAGGTCCTGGATCGGCAGCCGATTGAGGAGGACGCCGAAGATGCCGGGGAACGCGACGGCAACGGTGTTGAGTGCACCCAACCGGGTCGTCCACCACTTCGAGCGCTGCTCGTCGGTCATCACCGACCACGCAGCCGTCCCGGGGAACTTGACGACGTCGAGGACCCAGGCCGCCGCGTCCAACACCATCGCTGCGGCATTTCGCTCGGGATCGGTCGGCTCGAAGGTCCGACGCTTGATACCGAGCGGATCGCTGTAGGCGAGATCGAGAACCGGGTTGATCCCCCATACCGCTCGATCGAGAACCTCGACGACCTTGCGGTCCCCCAGAACATCGGCCATCAGGCAATCGCTCCTTCGCGTCGTGCATGTGTGGTGGTTCGTTCGCGCGCCGGGCGTCCGATTCCCTCGGCGATGGCGCGCAGTTCTGCGACGGTCTTCTCGGACCCGTGTTCGGAGCCTGCCATCCGCGAGATCGTCTCCTCCATCAGCGTTCCGCCGAGGTCGTTGGCTCCGCCGTTGAGCATCATCTGCGTTCCGGTGATCCCGAGCTTGACCCAGCTGGTCTGGATGTTGGGGATACGACCGTGCAGCATGATGCGTGCCAGTGCATGCGCAGCGCGGTTGTCCCGGTTGGTCGGCCCTGGCCGTGAAGCGCCCGCCAGGTACAGCGGCGCGCTCTGGTGAACGAACGGCAGCAGCACGAACTCCGTGAATCCTCCTGTACGGTCCTGAATTCCGCGAAGAACGTTCAGGTGCCCGACCCAGTGGTGCGGCTGATCGACATGCCCGTACATCATCGTCGAACTCGACCGCAGCCCCACCTCGTGGGCCGTGGTGACCACTTCGATCCACTCTGCCGTCGGCAGTTTGCCCTTGGTGAGGATCCAGCGCACCTCGTCGTCGAGGATCTCCGCTGCCGTACCGGGAATGGTGTCCAGGCCCGCCTCACGCAAAGCGGTCAGCCAATCCCTGATGCTTTCACCGCTGCGCGATGCACCGTTGACGATCTCCATCGGCGAGAACGCGTGGACGTGCATCGACGGCACGCGCTTCTTGACGGCCCGGACCAGGTCGGCGTAACCGGTGACGGGAAGTTCCGGATCGATACCGCCCTGCATGCACACCTCGGTCGCGCCGGCGACGTGCGCTTCCCACGCACGGTCGGCGACCTGCTCTGCCGACAGCGTGAACGCGTCGGCGTCGCCCTTGCGCTGCGCGAATGCACAGAACCGGCAGCCCGTGTAGCAAATGTTGGTGAAGTTGATGTTTCGGTTCACCACGTAGGTGACGTCCTCGCCGACGGCGTCCTTGCGTAGCGCATCCGCCAGTGCCACAACAGCTTCCAGGCCCGGGCCCTCCGCCGTGGCAAGGGCCAGGTACTCGTCGTCGGAGCATCCGGCCGGGTCGCGTTCGGCACTGCGCAGCGCAGCCAGCAGATCGGTGTCGACGCGAATCGGAGCACTGAGCTCGAGTACCTGTTCGCGCACGGTCTCCCAGTCGCCGAACGCACTGCCCAGGTCACTGCGGGTCTCGGTGTTGCGCCCGTCTGTATCGATCTCGGTATTGAGATCGACGCGTCCGCTCGATTCCCACGACTCGTCCGGTTCCTGCCACGGTCGACCCACCGGTTTGGTGTCGGGCCGGGCGAGGCCGGTTTTGGGGTCCGCCAGTGCCTGCACGTGGCCCGCAATGCGCGGATCGATCCACGGAGCCCCGGCCAGGACATATGCCGGCTGAGCCGCAGTGCGTTCGGTCAGGGTGAAGCCGCCTTCGGCGCTGATCTCCGCCAAGGTCTCGAGATTCGGCCACGGACGCTCCGGGTTGACGTGATCGGGGGTCAACGGTGACACCCCGCCCCAGTCGTCCACACCGGCGCCGAGCAGCGCAAGGCACTCGCTGTTCGAGACGAGATTCGGCGGACTCTGAATCCGCATCGTCGGCCCGAGCAGCAGGCGTGCTACGGCGATGGCCGCGAGAAACTCGTCGAGTCCTGCATCAGGGGTATCGCGCATCGCGGTATCAGGTTTGGCCAGGAAGTTCTGGATGATCACTTCCTGGATGTGCCCGAACGCCTTCTGCGACTTGCGTATCGCCATGATCGATTCGGCACGCTCGAGGAAGTTCTCCCCGATGCCCACAAGAATTCCCGTGGTGAACGGGATGTTCAGTCGGCCTGCGTCGGTCAGGGTGCGTAGCCGAACCGCCGGGTCCTTGTCCGGGCTGCCGTAGTGGCATTCGCCCTTGTCGGTGAACAGGCGGGTAGCGGTCGTCTCGAGCATCATGCCCATCGACGGAGCAACGGGCTTGAGCCGCGAGAGTTCCTGCCAGCTCATCACACCGGGATTCAGATGCGGGAGCAGTCCGGTCTCCTCGAGTACCCGGATCGACATCGCCCGCACGTAGTCGAGGGTGGAGTCGTAGCCGCGTTCGTCCAGCCACTGCTTTGCTTCCGGCCAGCGAGCCTCGGGGCGATCACCCAGCGTGAACAACGCTTCCTTGCAGCCCAATTCGGCACCTGCCCTGGCAATGTCCAAAACCTCGTCCGGCTCCAGGAACATGCCGTGCCCAGCGGCACGCAGTTTCCCGGGCACCGTCACGAACGTGCAGTAGTGGCACTTGTCCTGGCACAGACGGGTCAGCGGAATGAAAACCTTCCGCGAATACGTCACGGTGTTCGGCCGACCCGCTGCCAGCAGACCCGCATCGCGAACCTTGGCTGCCGAGGAACACAGATCGGTCAGATCGGTTCCCCGCGCCTGCAGCAGCGTTGCCGCCTCGTCGACGTTCAGGGTCGCTCCATCGCGTGCGCGACGGAGAACTCGCCGCATCGCCGACGCTGACGGGCCGGGCGACGGACTGGACGAGGCGGACGCGGAAATGCCTGGCATCGGAAGCATGGTGGGTTTGCCGGAGTCATCACCAGTTCGGTTCACCTAGCGATCATGCGCCATGTTGGACGACTAGTGCCACCCGGTGCCAGAAGTAGGAGGCCTTACCGCCCCGACACGGCCTCGATCACGACGGCCGGTAGTCGTCGTCGACCGCGACCTCGACTCGTTGATCCACCACGTCAGCCACTGGCGCGTCGAGTGGAATGTCGGTCAGATCGGGTTCTTCGGGGGCGTTCGGATCTACGGGTGTCGATTGTTCGAGCGCATCTGATTCCGGAGCCTCCGGGTCGAATGTCGCATCTTGTTCGGTCATCACGTGCTCCCTTCGCAGTCGCCACACTCCACGATAGGGCCGATGTCGACAGATCGCCCCTCACTCGACCAAAGTAGTGCCCATGACTGCCCCGCAACCGCTGACCATGGCCGACCCGTTATGGCGACCCAGCGCCAAAGCCCCGAGGCTGTGGGCAATCACTGCCTCGCTGTTCTGGGTACCCGTCATCGTCGCCGAAATCGTCTGTGCCGTCTTGATACCCGGAATCCCGTCCTGGGTGGTGGGCCTGGTCTTCGCAGTCACCGTCCTATTCGCGGCCACCTACATTCTGATGGTTCCGGCGTGGCGGTATCGCGTCCACAGATGGGAAATCAGTGACACTGCGGTGTACACACGCACGGGGTGGTTCACCCAGGAACGACGGATCGCACCGATATCGCGCGTGCAGACCGTGGACACCGAACGCGGACCGATCGACCGCATGTTGGGTCTGGCAACCGTGACCGTCACTACGGCGTCGTCGGCCGGGGCTGTGAAGATCTCCGCGCTCGACCAGGAAATCGCCTCCCGCACAGTGGCCCAACTGACGGAGATCGCGGGCACCAACGTGGGAGACGCAACGTGAACGAGAAGCAGTTGGGCGACCCGACCGCGATCGAAATCCCGGTCGAGGCGGAAACGGCAGCTGCCGAGGCAGCCGAGGAGGAACAGCCCTGGCTCCGCCTCGACCGCCGCATGCTTCTGGTCCACCCCGTCAACGAAGTCGTCAAACTGCTCCCGGTCCTACTAGTCTCCGTAGTTCTCGGCAGCCAATCCGGAAACCACTGGTGGGGACTCGGCGTCGTCACTCTGCTCGTCGTCTTCGGTCTGTTGCGGTACTTCACCACCACGTACCGAATCGGGCCCGTTCACGTACAACTGCGCACCGGGGTATTCCAGAAAAAGCTGCTCTCCGTCCCGCGTAGCCGCATCCGATCCGTCGACGTCGAGGCCGGGGTCATGCACCGACTGCTCGGGCTGTCGATCGTGCGCATCGGGACCGGCCAGCGCGCCGGGATCGGCCACGATTCGAACAAGTTCGAACTCAATGCCCTCTCGACTGCCCTGGTTCCGGACCTACGTGCCGCACTGTTGGCCGGCGCGCAACAGGCACGGCGACTGGAAACCCCGGGCACACCGGTCGAGAACATCGCCGAACCGGTCGACACCGAGATCGGTCACTGGGAGCCCAGTTGGGTTCGCTACGCTCCCTTTTCGTTCACCGGAATCGCCATCATCGCAGCGATCATCGGCATCTCGTTCCAATACGGCATCGGCACTGCCGTCGCGAAATCGTCGGCAGTAAGCGACAGCTTCGACTCACTCGAGAGCCTGGGCATCGCGCTGATGGTCGTCATCGCACTCGTCGTGCTGCTGGTGCTGTCGAGTGCACTCGCCTGCGTCCAGTACCTGATCGCGTTCGGCAACATGAAACTCACCGACAACGGCCGCATCCTGCATGTCAGTCACGGCCTGTTGAAAACTCGGCAAACCACACTCGACCGCGCCCGCCTCCGCGGCACGACGCTCAAGGAACCGCTTCTACTGCGATTGGCCCGCGGCGCGCGGCTCGACGCCATCATGACCGGGGTCAGCGCGGAGAAGAAGGAATCTTCGCTGCTGCTCCCGCAGGGGCCACGGAGGGAAGCCGAGCGAGTGATGGCTACCGTGATCGGTGATTCACGTCAGGCGTCCGCCCCGCTGATCCCGCACGGCCCGGCCGCGCGGCGTCGCCGGTACACCAGGGCACTGTTTCTCGCGACTGTGGCGTTTCTGGTCTGCGTGGCGTGCGCGGCTTCTGGTCTGGATGTACCGATCTACGCGTGGTTCGGGGTCGCCGTACTCGCCATCGCTGGCGCTGCCCTCGCCTACGACCGATACAACGGCCTCGGCCACGCAGTCCTGCCGGGATGGTTGATCACCCGAAGCGGCTCGCTCGATCGCCAGCGTCACAGCCTCGAATCCGAAGGTGTCATCGGATGGACAGTGCGCGAGACGTTCTTCCAGCGACGCGCAGGCGTGGCAACCGTCATCGCCGCGACGCCAGCAGGCACCGGAAGCTACGAGGTGATCGATCTCCCCGCCGAGAACGCGTGGGCATTGATCGAAGCCGTCACTCCGGGCGGTGGCGACGTTTGGGCAGGTCGTCGATGATGAGCCTCGCCAGCGAACCGAGACGCGATCGCTCCGGCTGGATGGTCGGAACACCGAGAAGTTCCAGCGGGGCGGCCGTCACCGGTCCGACGCAGTAGGTCGGTACCGGTCCGCGCATAGCTGCGACGAACCGCTCCAGCTCGCCCATCTCTTTGGCCGTGCTGAGCATCGAGGAGACCGCGGGGGCACTGGTGAAGGTCAGTGCGTCGATTGCACCGGAACGAACTGCAGCGACCAACGCGCGGACCGGTGACTGATCCGGCGGCCGGATCCACCGATAGACCGACACCGGGGTGACAACCGCGCCGATGTCGGCGAGGGATGCGCTCAGGTCCGTCAACGGCTCCCATTCGGTGATGGTGCCGTGCAACTGGACCGCGACGCGTAAGCCTGCCACTCCCTCGCTTCCGAGGTGTTCCAGAACTTCCTCGGACGACTCACCCGAAGGCGACCATTCCTCACGCAGTCCGGCGCCCCGGATGGCGCCCGTCGCCTTGGGGCCGCGGGCGATGATGCGCGTCCGGGCCAGAGCTCCGAGGAACTCGTCGGTCAAACCCCACGACGCGACGGCGTCGAGCCAACCCCGAAAGCCGATTCCGGTGCTGATCACGACCAATTCCGGTGGATCGGCAATCAACGCGGACGTCTGAGTGCGCAGGTCTCGATCGTCCACCAACGGCAGCACATGGATCACCGGTGTCCGCACGATCTCCGCGCCTCGACGTTCGAGGAGCGTCGCAAATTCTTCGACACGCCGTTCTGCGGTCAAGGCGATAGTCGCGCCCGCCAGATCATCTTCAGCCACAGGCTGAGTGTCCCTTATGGATGGGTCACTTTCCTACGCGCGCGCCGAGAACTATTGCGAACTGAGGGTGGCAAGCCTGTTGATCGCTACTTTGAAGAGGAAAACCGCGGCCGGAGCGATTGCGCCGACCAGCAGTAAGAACGTCAGAGGGGACGAGAGCACCAGTACATCGCCGCCGGGGCCGCCCACCATGCACACCAAGAACCCGACGATCCAACCGGCGAGCGGCAATGCGGCCATACCCGGCGTCGTAACCGTGCGGGCGGCGATCACCAATACGAGGTTCGCGGTCGCTGCCACGAGAATGCTGATCGGAAATGCCGTCGTACCGAGATGAGTCGGCAAGAACAGGACTGACAACACCGCGCACAAGAACCCGTCGAAAATCAGGACACCGAGGATGACAGGGTCGAGCCACGACAGCGACGTTTCTGTCGAAGCGTCTGTGTTGTTCTCGGCCGTGATCATGGTTTTGATAGTGGTCTATCGACGGCCAACGCGCGAGCGCGGGGTCCCCTCCCGACAAGCACCCCGGCTCGCGCCCGAAAAGCACGAAGTCGATCAGGGAACCGGCGGGAACCCGAGCAGCGTCAGCAGATGACTTTGCTGATCTGCAAACGCGTAGAGCGATCCGTAATACACGTCGTGGTAGTAACCGGCCATCGGACGCAACGAATCGACGAAGGCGACGATCTGGTTCTGCAGGTCCCAGTTGTACATTTCTTCAGCCCCCAGGCTTTGCTGTTACCGAAAGGACCACCCATCCGGTGACACGCATCACACACCACTACGGCGTCGATCGCAATGCCTGTGAGCCGACGCCCAGGTCAGCTGTGCAGCCCGCCGAACAGATCGCGCTCGCGACCGTCCTCACCCACCGGACCGAGCGTGCCGGCGGCCAATACGAAATGCTCGACCGTCAGGATCGGTTGGGCCACGTTGTTCGACAATGCGAACTCGGCTCCACTCGGGGCTACCGTCACCTGAGTGGCGTGGGCGCTCAATGCCCTCGCCTTCGCATCGATGACGCCTCGAACATCGATTGCCGTCGTCACGTCTGCGTCCTCGACGCTCGGCAATTCACCGGGCTCGGGCAGACGCCAGTTCTCCGGGAACTCGGAAATCGCCGCGATGCCGCGTTCGAGTCCGCTGCGCTCGGTCACGGTCCAGTAGAACTTCGGAGTCGACCACGGCTCGCCGGCCTCGGGATATGCGGCCGTTGCTGCAGCTTCCACGGCCGCTGTCGTGATCGCGTGTGCCTGGATGTGATCCGGGTGCCCGTAGCCTCCGTTGGGGTCGTACGTGATCACGACGTGCGGCCGAATCTCACGAATGACGGCGACCACCGCGCCGACTGCCTCGTCGAGTCGAGCATTGACAAAGGCACGGGGATTGGCGGCCGAAGGTGTGCCGATCATTCCGGAGTCGCGATACCGACCGGCACCGGCGAGGAAGCGAGGAGCGGCACTGCCCAAAGCCGACAAAGCAGCGCTCAATTCGGCGATCCGGTAGCCCCCGAGTTGATCGGCCTCGGCAGCCACGAGCCCTGCCCACGCGTCACCGATCACTTCGCCTTCCTCCCCCAACGTGCAGGTGAGGACCGTGACGTCGGCGCCTTCGGACGCGTAACGCGCGATAGTGCCACCGGTGGTGATCGTTTCGTCGTCCGGATGTGCGTGCACCAACAAAAGTCGCTTCGCCGACGCGGTCACTTTGCCACCCTCACCCAGTCCGTAGCGTTTCCGAATATCCCCACCTGCACCGGCCCGTCGAGGACCACGCCCTCGACTCCGGTCCCGACTGCAACCAGCGCTCGGCTCTGCACGATCGGCAAAACCGCCGCAAGATCCCACAGCTTGGGTTCCGCATCGGCGATCAACGACCCGAGATCCCCGATGCCACTGAGCGCTTCGTCGATCCGACCTTGCAACGCCGGATCACACAGCCCGGACAGGTTGCTCGGAGCCTCGACGCTTGTCGTTCGGACAGGCTCCGGAGACTGCGACGGCGTGGGTGTGGGCACCGCCGAACCTGTCGCAGGAGTGGAAGGCGCTGTCGGGCAACTGAACCGGGAGGCCAGCGAAGTTGCGGTGTCAGCGCCTGCTCGGCTCCAACCGACGATCATGTCGACGCGTCCTGTGGTCAGATCCTCGCCGTAGAGCTCCTCCGGCGGCACCGATTCGACGGTCGCCAGGATCCCCACGTCACGCAATTCGTCGGCAGCGGTGTTTGCCACGGCGATCGCGATGTCGTCGTTTTCGGGAGCGCCGATCAGCAGCGTCAACTGAGCGCCGTCCCGGACGATCGATCCGACCGTTCCAGTGCCAGTGACGATTCCGGTGGGCGGTGCTGTCAAGTAACCGGCTGCGGTCAGCTCGCCCAGCGCCTGCTCTCTGGTCGGTTTCGGCGGCGCGGTTGGCGCATATCCCGGATCCGACGGCGCGAGGATCTGAGCTTTCACCGGGGCCGACGCCGATTCACTCCCGGCCGCCACTACGGCGAGCAGGTCCGGATCGAGCAGTCTCAGAACACCTTTACGCACCCGAACGTCCGCGAAGTTCTTGCTGCGCCCATTGACGTTGATGTCGAGAGTGCGCGGAACGTAGGAGAATGCAGTACTGACACCCGGGATTGCAGAAAGCTGAATATCCGTGGCACTACCCGAATGAACTTGCGCCACTTGAGCATCGTCGGTACGCAGTGCATCCGCCAACTGCGAAGCCGTTCCTCCGCGGCGCAGAACTATCTGATCCGGATCTGAGGGCTTGCCCCAGAATCGGTCGTTGCGTTCCAGCACGATTTCGTCTCGACCACGGTCGACCGAGCGCACGTGAAAGTGGGCTCCAGACACCGGAATCCCCTCACTCAAACCGGTGCTGAAACCGCCGGGAGTGTCCTTGATCAGGTGGGACGGAAGAATATCGGTGAACAACTCTCGCCACGCCGGATACGGCGCACGCATCACGACGTTGACCGTCTTGCCACCGCCGGACGAGTTCACGTCGTCAATCATCTGATAGCCCGCGGGGTTGACCACACCGGGAACCGAGATCATCTGCTGCCAGAGGTAGCGAAAGTCCTCTGCCGCAATGGGAGCGCCGTCCGACCATTGAGCTTCGTTGCGCAGTTGGTAGCGAATAGTGAACGGAGCCTCTGACGTCACTTCAGCCGAAACGAGAAAAGAATCGTCGATCGCCCACTCCGTCGCACCAGGCTGCGTCGGCGAATTGATCGGGCGAAACGCACTGGGCAACACGAGGTTGCCGACTGCGGAGTTGACCGGCGACTGATCCGCGAGCAGGTGCGGGTTGAATCCGCCTCCTACCTCGTCGATCGCCACAGTGACCTGCTTCATCGCCGGAACGACCGGAGTCGGTGTGGGCTTGACGGTTTCGGTGCTCTCGACCGGAGGCGGCGGATCGGCCGTACACGCAGTCAGCGACAACGCCGTCACTGCCACTGCCAACGCCAGGTAGCGACGTCCTGAGGCCACAGACAATTCCTTCCGTACGGGGCCGCGTCGCCCCTTCGCACTCGATTTCCGGGCAGAACTTTCGCCCGGAAACCATGAAGGCGAATGTACCTTTCCGCCGAAAACTCGGCTGAAAGGCACATCCGCCTGTCAGGTGGTAACCGACGAAAGACTACAGAGCAGCCTTGTCGCGAGACTTGCTACGCGAACGCTCGCGAGCGCGCTCGGTTGCATTGAGATGCACCTTGCGGACGCGGACGTCCTCGGGGGTGACCTCGACGCACTCGTCGCCGGAGCAGAATTCCATGGCCGCTTCGAGCTCGAGCTTGATGGGCTTCGCGAGGGTCTCCATCACGTCTGCGGACGACTGACGCATGTTGGTCAGCTTCTTCTCGCGGGTGACGTTGATGTCGAGGTCTTCCTGACGGGGGTTGATACCGACGACGTGACCCTCGTAGGTGTCTGCGCCGGGCTCGACGAAGAAGGTTCCGCGGTCAGCCAGCTGGATCATGGCGAACGGCGTCACCGTGCCGGAACGGTCCGACACGAGAGAACCGGTGTGGCGTGCACGAATCTCGCCGGCCCAGGGGCCGTACCCGTCGAAGACGGCGTTGGCGATGCCGGTTCCGCGGGTATCCGTGAGGAATTCCGTACGGAAGCCGATAAGACCACGCGAAGGAACGATGAACTCCATACGAACCCAGCCCTGACCGTGGTTCGACATCTGAACCATCTTGCCCTTGCGGTTTGCCAGAAGCTGAGTGATGGCACCGAGGTACTCCTCGGGGCTGTCGATGGTCAGCTCTTCGAAAGGCTCGTGGATCTTACCGTCGACAGTCTGAGTGACCACCTGCGGCTTTCCGACGGTCAGTTCGAAGCCTTCGCGACGCATCTGCTCGACGAGGATGGCGAGCGCGAGCTCTCCACGACCCTGGACCTCCCAGGCATCGGGACGTCCGATGTCGAGAACCTTGAGCGAGACGTTACCGACCAGCTCCTGGTCCAGGCGAGCCTTGACCATGCGCGAGGTGAGCTTGTGACCCTTGACGCGGCCGACCAGCGGTGAGGTGTTGGTACCGATCGTGACCGAGATAGCCGGCTGATCGACAGTGATGCGAGGCAGCGCAACCGGGTTGTCGAGGTCGGCAAGCGTGTCACCGATCATGATGTCCGGGAAGCCCGCAACAGCGCAGATATCGCCGGCAAGCGCAACCTCGGCGGGAACACGCTCGACACCGATGGTGGTGAGCAGTTCGGTGATCTTGGTCTTGGTGATGACGGGCTCGCCGTCGACCTCGCGGCACCAGGACACGGTCTGGCCCTTGCGCAGCTCGCCGTTGTGGATGCGAACCAGCGCGAGGCGACCGAGGAATGCCGACGCGTCGAGGTTGGTGACGTGAGCCTGAAGCGGCGCGTCGACCGTGCCCTTGGGGGCCGGGACGTACTCCATCAGAACCTGGAACAGAGCGGTAAGGTCCTCGGCGTCGGGCGCCTGACCGTTCTCGGGCTGCACCGTCGAAGCCTTGCCCTCGCGGCCGGAGGCGTAGAGAACCGGCAGCCCGAGCGCAAGCTCGGCGGCTTCGGCGGCCTCGTCGGAGAGATCGGACGCGAGGTCCAGGAGCAAGTCCTGAGCCTCGGAGACAACCTCTTCGATGCGAGCATCGGGACGATCGGTCTTGTTGACAACCAAGATGACGGGCAGTGAGGCAGCAAGTGCCTTACGCAGCACGAAACGCGTCTGCGGAAGCGGGCCCTCGGACGCATCGACGAGCAGGACGACGCCGTCGACCATGGACAGACCGCGCTCGACCTCGCCACCGAAATCGGCGTGGCCCGGGGTGTCGATGACGTTGATGACGGTGACCGAACCATCCTCGTTGCGCTTGTGCACCGAGGTGTTCTTCGCGAGGATCGTGATGCCCTTCTCGCGTTCTAGGTCGCCGGAGTCCATGACGCGATCGACCAGCTCGGCGCGCTCCTCGAACGCGCCGGACTGACGAAGCATGGCGTCGACGAGGGTGGTCTTGCCGTGGTCGACGTGTGCGACGATGGCAACGTTACGGAAGCTGGTGGTGGTCACGCGATGGCTCTCCTGGCTGAGTTGATTCGGCCACGCGAAAGTCAAGTCGCACGGCTCTTCTGGTGGCCGCTGCACGAGTGTGTGATCCGAATCAGGGCACGAATCGCCTGAATAGGCACCGCGGCCTAGTAAATACTACTCGCTCCGAGCGGATACTCCTGCATTGTGCGGCCTCTATCACCGCCCCCACCAGCCAATAGTGATCTGCACCACGCTGAAGCGAGTAGGATTACGACCTGGAGAAACAGGGTGTTTAAGGGTACGCTAACCTCGTTCCAAGAGCGGGCTCTCCGCCGTAGTGAAACAGGAAAGCCGCAGCGTCACATGGGAAAAATCAAGGCAAGCAAGGTCTCGAAGCTCAAGCCGAAAAAGAAGTGCTGCCGGAAGAAGACACGGTGCATCAAGTGCCCCGTCGTCATCATGCGGATGAAGAAGCTCGAGAACGAGGGCGCATCCAAGAAGGAACTGAAAGCCGGTCTCAAGAAGGCCCGCGCGGCGTAAGCGCCCTCAACTCCTCGAGCAATTCGGGGATCCAGGCTCGATCGTTGTCGACCAGATCCATCGACAAGAGTTCTTCGGCATCGACCCATGCCAACTGAGCGTGGTCGAGCGCGACCGGTTCGCCGGACAGCAACTCCGCCCGGTACGCCCGCAGGACCAACCCGGCCGACAGTTGCACGTCGACGCCGATTCTTGTTCCGCATCGAACCTCTACCGCAAGCTCCTCGCGCAACTCGCGGGCCAACGCAGCCTGCGGCGTTTCGAACTCCTCGACCTTCCCGCCCGGCAGTTCCCAGCGACCGGCCAACGCCGGCGGACTCGTCCGCTGCGCGAGGAGCAGCCTTCCCCCACGGAAGATCGCACCGGCGACAACTTCGCGATCCCTTGCAGGCACATCACTCATCGCACCATGATGGAGTATGGCCACTTTGTTGTCCGACTCCGCGATCCAAAGCGCTCTCGACGAACTGCCGGCCTGGCAGCTGTCGCCGGGCTCGATCACTCGTACCGTCGATTCCGCGACTTTCCCGGATGCGATCGCGCTTCTTCAACGCATCGCGGCTGTCGCCGAGGCCGCAGATCATCATCCTGACATCGACGTTCGCTGGCGAAAGGTCACGTACACGCTTTCGACACACTCGGCGGGCGGTCTCACGGAACTGGACTTCGACCTTGCCCGTCGAATTGACGTACTCGTCGACGATTCGGTCCGTTTCGACTGATCTCCGAGTAAACAAACCTCGCAATCTGACGTAACAGTTGCATCAACTTTCACATAGATCACTTCAGTCACAGGTATGGTCGCCGTAAATCACGATCGAGGCCGGTCATGCCATAGACTCCCCCCGGTGCGTAGCTGCTCAGCAACTGAACAGCTGTACAACCCGGGGGCTCTGTACATAGAGTGACCCCTCGAGCCGTCAAACGCGGAGCTCGCCTAGGCGCCCGCGCGGTATGACTAAGGATGGGGAAACAGTGCTTCGAACCCGAGGTATGCGAAAGGCGTTCACCGCCGTCGCTATTGCCGCAGTAGCAGGACTGGCATTGCCGGCACAGGCAATGGCCGATCCGGCAGCACCGCCCGCACCCGAAAGTGTGCCGATCGAGTTCCTCGCATCGTTTGCGCCCGCCATCATCGGCGCCGCTGCAGGTCCGGCTGACGTCGCCGGCGGCCCGCAGCAAGCGTTGCTCGACCAAGCTCGCGCGATCCTGAACTCTCCCGGCATTCCGCCCGAGATCAAAGCCACCCTCGAGAAGGTCATCACCTTCCTCGACGGCAGCGGCGGCGGCGGACCGGAAATCCCGAACGAGAACGCCCCCGTCATCGCGCAGTTCCTCTACCCGACGCTTGGCAAGGGCTGCATCTCGGCCACCGCCGATTCGGTCGGAACCGCGCTTGCTGTTCCGGGCCCGGCTCACCTGCCCCCTCCCGGCCCCGCTGCCGGTCAGGCCGGGTTCGTCTTCACCGCTCTCGGTACGGCTCCCGCCGTCGACGACCAGCCGGTGCCGATGACCGTGACGTGGGTCAACATCGACAACCAGCGCAGCGCCACCCAGAACCTGACCAACGCGTCGCGCATCAACCCGGATGGTCCCGCCACCTTGTCGGCTATTGCCGATACGGGTCCGGGACGCGTCCTCTCGGTGATCAGCGGTTCGCTGACCACCCAGCCGGAAGGCGCAGATCGCATCACCTGCAGCTTCCTCCCGACCGTGGGTATGTTCGCGGTCGCTTGATCGAAGTCTTGTGAAAGGGACCCGCCGAATTCCGGCGGGTCCCTTTTGCATCTCCGATCACCGTGATAGACCCGATAGATGGGACATCTACGAGTGGATATCACGCATGGCCGTCCAGACAAGGCATCGAGCCCAGACGACCAGTCGATACGGTCTCACAAGTCGAGTCGATCGATACTGTCCATCCGATCCGAGGGGTCCATTCTCTCGATCGGATCGGCGTACTCGATTCTCTCGATCGGTAGCGTCGGCTCTTTCCTTTCGATCGGGAGCATCGGGTCTACGGCATCGGTGCTGAGTTCGGGCTCGTTCGCCAGCCTCGGGTCGGCACTGTCCGGTCTCTCACGCTGGTCACTGCTTTCCTGGCGGGGAAATCACACCGCCCCCGAGGAACATCCGAAACTTGTTGTCATTGCGCCGGAATCGGATTCGAGCGATCCGGACCGATCACTGCGGTCCGTCTCGCACTCTCAGACCTGATTCGGTCGCGGCCATTCGCGGCCTTCCAAGGACTCGACCGAGGTATTGAATTGCCGCAGTAGGTCACCGAGCGCGAGGCGCTGCTCCGGCGTCCACTCACGCAGCGCCTTTGCGACTCCTGCTGTCGAATGTGCGCGGTCTGCACGGAGTTTCGCCAGACCCTGCGCCGTCGGCCGAACTTTTCGAGCCAGCCCACCGTCCGGATCCTCCACCCGCTCCACCAGACCCTGCCGCCTCAGAGCGCCGATCTGCCGGTTGATGGTCGAAATGTCGAGCGAGAAAGCACAAGAGAGTTCCTTGAGGCTCATGGGCTGCTGCAATTCCAGTCGTCCGAGCAACAGATACGCGGACCGGTCCAGAAGAAGTTCGGCTCTTTGAGCCAGCGCGTGGTAACGCGAGAGCAGGGTCAACTCGTACTCGATGTTCACCAGTTCGGGTTCTCGATCCATACTCATATTGTGCAGAATACACACGATGTGTAGCGTGCACATTGGGGCGAACGCACCAAATCAGAACAATCCATGGCGGGAGCCGCATGTCCGTGCACGCAGATTCGTCGAACGTCGACGAGAAATCCCCGGACAAGAAAACCACGGTCACGAACTACGCACCTTCGGGTCCCGTGCTCACAGTCCTCGGGCTGTGCGGAATCGTCGTCGCGCTGATGCAGACACTGGTAGTCCCGATCATCCCGCAGTTGCCTCACCTACTGAATTCCACCCCCACCGACACCTCGTGGGCGGTCACCGCAACACTCCTCGCTGCCGCGGTGATCACGCCGATCAGCGGGCGGCTCGGCGACATGTTCGGCAAGAAGCGAATGCTGCTCGTCAGCCTCGGATTGGTCGTTCTGGGCTCGGCCATCTGCGCGATCGCACCTTCACTCGTGGTGCTCATTATCGGACGTGCACTTCAAGGAGCATCTATCGGGGCGATTCCATTGGGCATAGCCATCATTCGCGATGTACTGCCGCCGAAAAAGGTAGCCGGGGCAATGGCGGTCATGAGCGCCACCCTCGGCGTCGGTGGTGCGATCGGATTGCCCATCGCCGCGGTCATCGCTCAGCATGCCAACTGGCACTTCCTCTTCGTCACTGCGGCGGCACTCGGATTGATCTGCGTCGCACTTGTTGCGTTCGTCATTCCCGAATCAACGGTACGACGCCCGGGCCGTTTCGACTTCGTCGGAGCCCTCGGCCTCACAGTCGGCCTGATCACTCTGCTGCTGCCCATCACCAAAGGCGGGACTTGGGGATGGGGCGACGCAAAAACGCTCGGGCTCTTGGGCGTATCCGCCCTCAGCTTCCTGGTTTGGGGATGGTGGGAGCTTCGACGCAACGCACCTCTAGTGGACCTCCGAGTATCGGCCCGGCCGCAGGTTCTCTTCACCAACTTCGCGTCGATCGCCGTCGGATTTGCCATGTACGGCAACTCTTTGACGCTCCCCCAACTCCTCATGGCACCGACATCCACCGGCTACGGACTCGGATTGTCCATGGTCGCAGCAGGACTCGCGCTGGCTCCCGGTGGACTCGTCATGATGGCACTCTCACCTGTGTCCGCTCGAATTTCGGCGTGGCGAGGCCCGCGAATCACGCTGATGCTTGGCGCGCTGATAATCGGATTGGGTTACACCTTTGCGTATTTCACGGTTTCGAGCGTGTGGCAGGTCTCCGCTGCCGGAATGATCATCGGTGCAGGCGTCGGACTGGCGTACTCGGCGATGCCCGCACTCATCATGGGCGCTGTGCCCATCACGGAATCTGCAGCCGCAAATGGACTGAACTCCTTGATGCGATCGATCGGCACATCGACGTCTGCCGCGATCGTGAGCGTCGTTCTGGCAGGAATGACCATCACCGTCGGCACCGCAGTGATCCCCTCGTTCGAGGCGTTTCGTGCCACGTTCCTGATTTCCATCGCAGCCGCCGTTGTGACGATGGTGTTCGCCGGATTGATTCCCAAACAGAAAGTCACGTAAGGGAATCAACCCGGCAGAGGACTCACTTCTCCGAAGAGCCTTCGATGCTGCCAGTCTGCAACTTCGACAAAAGTGTGTAGATGAAACTGATGATGGTATCCACGCGTTGCCCTCTCACATATTGGGTCCCCGACCCGTCAACGACGGTACCGCAGAACTCGTCTGCATCGAATCGCCGACAATCAATTCTGCAACGTGTTCTAATCTGAAGCGACGACAAACCGAGGAGCCCTTCATGACCTGGACGCGTACCGAACTCGAAGACGCCTTCGCGGGGTACCAGAACACCGTTGTCGAGTGCACTCGTTCCGGCGATTGGAACGCCTTCGCGGACATGTTCACCGAGGACGTCGTCTACGTGGAACACGCTTTCGGAACCCTCAATGGCCGAGAGGCTGTACGCAAGTGGGTCACTCGCACGATGACAGAGTTCCCGGGGCACCGCATGACCGAATTCCCGGCCAACTGGTTCGTCGTCGACGAGCAGCGCGGATGGATCGTGTGCGAGATCGACAACCCGATGGAGGATCCGGGCGACGGATCCAAGCACGGAGCCGCCAACATCACGATCCTGCATTACGCCGGCAACGGATTGTGGTCTCGCGAAGAAGACGCCTACAACCCGATGAACTTCCTGTCGATGGCAAAAGCATGGTGCCTCGCCGCCGAAGCGGCGGGCACCCTCCCCGATGACGCCAAAGCCTGGCTCGCCAAATTCGGCGCTATGGTGCGATAGACCCTGTCGGCAACGAGGATCCGACGGGCTGGACCGGACCGACCGCACCGGCCAACGACCACTGGCCGTAGTCGCGAGTGAGGATCGAGTTCAGATCCACGCCCACGCCGTCGACCTTGCGCTTGTCGATCTCGAACTGGTGCAGGTTTGCCCTCGGGTGCACATATCCTGCGGGCGACCCCCAGTTGTGCTGCCAGAACCAGGTTCCGACGCCGGCGCTGATCATTGCGTCGATCACGCGAGTGTTTCCGTAGATACCGAGTGCTCCGTTGCCGACGACCGAGGCCCACCCCTCGAGGTACGGCGCGATCAGGGTGGTGATTTCGGTACTGGTCGGGTTGTCGTCGATCGACGCGTAAATCGGCCGACCGGACGGCCCACCGGCCGCAGCATGTAGTTCGAGGCCACGGGAAGCATGACGCTTGCCTGCCTCGCGAGCCCCGCGCCAGTCCGCCGTTCCGCCCTTGCCGAATTGATAGCAGGAAACGACTTGGAGTCCGGCCGCCGTCAACGCGTCGGTTTCCCGCGCCAGTACGGGCTTACCGACCATCCAATCGGCTCCCGGGCGCCTGTCCGAGACATATCGAATGGCGCCTGCATACCCGGCGGCCTTGATTGCCTGAGCGGACGGCACACCGGCGGCGTAATCGAGCAGGGTCCCTAGTGAACCGGCATTGGCCACCGACGTCGTACCGCTCAATGCAGCGAGTCCGGCAGCTGCCGATCCAGCAGCTGCGTACTTGAAGAGGTTTCTTCGCGAGACGTGCACAAAGCTCCGATCATCGGCGTGTCCCGCTGGAAGTGGCGGGCAGGCAAGCTATCTTCTTTCGCTCGCATTCCACCACAGTCACATCAACCCCGCCATGCACTTGGCCAACAATGCTCACATTGTCACCAAATTGGACGTTAGACAGATAGTCAAACAGACAACAGTGGCCCCCGAAGACATCGTCTTCGGGGGCCACTGAGTCGGCCTAGCGGCCGGAAGCTATCAGCTGAGCGAGGTGAAGAAGCTCAGAGCGCTGAAGAGATCAGACGCGTTGCTGAAGAAGTCGTTGAGGAAGGTGAAGGCATCCGAGAATTCTGCGCTGCTCATGCGATGTGCTCCTGTCGAAGATACGGTCCAGAGGATTGCCGCCACGTGAGTGGCTGCTGGCGATAAGAGTAGAGGTCTTCCGTTACTTCCGCGACACCAAATGTGTCCGGGACGTTACATTTCGACCCCTTCGGGACACGGACATACACACAGGTGACGCCCACCGGCAGTGATCGAACTGTCACCTACGGACGATTTATTGACGTATTCCGAACATCGTTCCCGATAACAGCTATCTCGCAGCATCAAACCTGTAGGCGGACCACAAGATTGGCAAGCCTTACTTAACAGAGAGGGCGTTGCTCCCGCTAGAGCGCGTACCAGCAGATTGGCCAAATCCCCCGCGGCAATGTGGCCACGCGAGCTTAGCCCGGGCGCAAACATTCAGCCACAGTTCGAGTTAGCGAGATCTTTACGCCGAAAACGACCATCCCGACTGACCGCGGGACCGTACCTAGCGGTCATCATGGTGACGCTATTCACACCGATTTGCGGAACTCCAGGCACAGATAGCAGCCCTATCTCGACACCAATCGGACGTTCGAGGGCACAGTGGAGTTCATGAACCTCACAAAAAAGAAATCCTGGAGTGAGATGTCACCCGCGCAGCGCCGCGTCGTCTCCCTGCTCGCAACGATTCAGTCCCTGTTGGCGATCGCAGCGTGGACCGACCTGGCGCGACGCCCTGCCGATACGGTCAACGGCAGCAAGAAGAAGTGGGCGGCGATCATCTTCGTCAACTTCTTCGGACCGCTCACCTACTTCCGCCGAGGCCGGATTCAGTCGAAGTAGTCCCAGAACTGCAGCCACTTCACGGAGGCGAAGAGCGTCAGAGTCACGACGTACACCGCAATTACCGCTGCGACACCGCGCCAGTTGGTGCGGGGAACGGCGCCGTCGACCGGGTCGAGCCAGTGGCGGAACCACCTGGTGACCGTCGGCATCAGGAACCACGTCATGGCGCCGACGCTGACTATCTGGCTCAACCACATCGACAGCCACGGCGGCGCTCCGATCCCGTCGAGCAGCGGACCGAGAAATCGTGACAGCGTCATCACTGTCGGATAGAGAACGAGCAGGATGATCATCGCCGTTTTCCAATTCGGCGTCGCACGGGTCTGCCCGTTTTCCGTGCGCAGAATCGTACCGAACGGTGTCGACCGCGTGGTCTCGGTGAAGTCCTCGGCCAACTCGGCTCGCAGTTTCGGCAGTGCCGCGGCCCTTTCGGGCGACGCCATCCACTCCGCCAATTGCTGCTCGGTCCGAAACCGAAGGACGGACTTCCACTGGGTGGAGTCGGTGACCGACCGCAACAACATCACCGACTCGTAGCCGGAAAATCGCGAACTGAGATCGATGAGATGGCGTTGCGTTCGCAGAAACTCGTTCTCCTTACCCATGACGACGACGTGGTCGTACACGCCGATACCGGGCGGCGGCAGAACTCCGTCGACGAGGACCAGATCACTCGTCTGTGCCAGAATTCCCGTTGCCGCAGCAGCTCTTTCGAGATCGCGGCGATCACTCGACTCCAGCCAACGGTGAAGATCGTCGGCACTGTCGAATGTGACAGACATGCCGTGCGACACCGGTTCCGGTTGATCACTGATGCCACAGCTCAGGTAGCCGTCGAATCGACCGGCGGTCTCGGCCGCACGCTCGACCCACGCCCGGAATCCCGAACTCGTTCGGTGATACCCGGTGATGGCGGTTGCGGACACGTCAGCCCGACACCCGGCGCCCTTGCACGTATACGTGCGCAATCGCGGGCTCGCGCATCGCCATCAGGAGGCCGAAGAGCGTCTGGTCGCGGGCGAGTATCGGATCATCCGAACGCGTTCCGTGGTTGACGAGCCCGGCGAGCGGCGGCCACCCGGAGGGATCGATCACCAGGAAGTCGGCCTCTTTGCCCTCGTCGAAGTTGCCGATCCGGTTCTCCATGTCCAGCGCGCGAGCACCGGCGAGTGTTCCGGTGAACAGCAGTTCGGCGGGGTGCATCGACACTCCGTCGTCGCCGGCTTCGGAGATATGAACCTTGAAGGCGTCGCCGAGGACTCGGGTGAGCAGGCACTCGTCGCCGCCGCCGAAGTCCGATCCGATCGCGATGTTGACCCCTGACGCAACGGTTCGTTTCCACGGCATGGTGCCTGAGCCGAGAAACTGCTGGGACGTCGGGCAATGTGCGATCGAGGTTCCGGTCTCGGCCATGCGTGCGAGTTCGGAGTCCTGGCAGTGCACCGAGTGCGCGAGTATCGCGCGCGGACCCAGAAAGCTCTTTCCGCCGACCTGTGAGCCGGGGAGGAACTTGCCGTCGTACGTGTCGAGATAGGTCTCGACCTCGTACTCGGCGAGTGTGGTTGCCACCTCGCCGGTTCCCGGCCGATTGTTCTCATTGAGGTGACTGTGGAAGTAGACGCCTCGGTCACGGACCGAGTCGTACAACTCCCCCAAGTCTTTCAGCGTCCGTGTTGTCACCGCGAGGGAGAAGCGAGGAACCACTGCAACGTGAATGAGTGCGGTGTTCACGTCGCCGGTGTCGGCCGCGTGCCACTTGTCGATCTCCTCGCGGGTGAGTCTGATCGCGTCCTCTTCCGAGGTGATCAGCGCGGCAGCGGACGCCGGGCCGGTGGTCTGAATCCCGCGGCCGCTGACCACTCGAAGGCCGCGATTCAGAGTTTCACTGAACAATGCGTCCTGTGCGTGCGGGAAGGCCGATCCGAACACCATCGCGGCCGTCGTTCCCGTGGCGATTCGGCGAGCGCAGAAGGCCTCGGCAGCGTGCTGGGCGAACTCCGGATCAGCGAATCTCGATTCGGAGGGAAAGACGCACAGGTCGAGCCACTCGAGGAGTTGGCCGCCGCCGTACGCATCGCCGGCGTAGGTCTGCGGGAAATGAATGTGGGCATCGACGAATCCGGGCAGCAGGAAACCCGGTCGATGATCGTGAATTTCGCCGCCCGCGAGGTCTCCGGGGAGCGATTCGAATTCTCCGCAGTAGACGATCGTTCCGGCATCGTCGATCGCCAAGACGCCGTCGGGGATCGAGACGAGCGACTGCGCCGCATCCTCAACCGTCGGACGACCGGAAATGTGGAAGACATGGCCTCGATGAAGGTGCGTCACTTACTGAGCAAAGCACAAAACTACCCGGCGCCGCGCGGCGAATGCTGTCCTTTTTGTCAGATATTGGGATCAAGCAAGAGTTGCATGCCAAACAAGAGCCGCAGCCAGTGCACCTGCACCATTCAACGACCAATGCAGAGCAATCGGCGCAATCAGGCTGCCGCTGCGATGACGAAGCCAGGTGAATACGAGACCGGCCGCAGCGGTGGCGAGAACAGCTCCGAGGATGCCGGCGACCTGGCCGACGACTCCGGTACCGAGAAAGCCGGACAGCCCTTCGTTACCACTGGTCAAACCCATCGACGACGCGATATGCCACAGTCCGAACATCAGAGAACCGGCAGCGGCGACGCCGCGGAATCCACTGACCCGGTTCAACGTGCCGTGCAGGACGCCACGGAAAGCCAACTCTTCGGGAATGACGGTCTGCAGCGGGATCACGATCATCGACGCGATGATCGCGCCGGAAATAGTGGCGTAGCGATCCGCCATGAAGAAAGGACGTGTGAGCGGAAGCAGAGCGCCGACGGCGACAACGGTCAGGACCAGGCCGACGGCAGCAAGCGCGTACTTCG
Organism: Rhodococcus sp. ARP2; assembly: GCF_001029585.1. NCBI lineage: Bacteria > Bacillati > Actinomycetota > Actinomycetes > Mycobacteriales > Nocardiaceae > Rhodococcus > Rhodococcus sp. ARP2. The sequence continues at coordinate 29,707 of NZ_LEKE01000049.1, forward strand.
AACCTCGCCGCAGGTCACGAGGGGACAGCCCCAATTCCGCCCAACCCATTCCCCGGCGCTTGGTGAGCGCCAACAGGACGAGAGCAGAGATGGGTACCGTCGCGATGCTTGCCCAGGCGGTGGTGAAATGCGCGATCAGATTGGTTCCCACCAGCACCACGATCACAACAGCGATATCCACGTATGCATGCATCCGCGGAAAACGAGGAGCGGTCGCTTCGATCTCCACTGGAGCGATCTCCACTGGGCCGCCGCTCGTTAGCTGAAAGTTCACTTTTTCCAGTGTACTGACGCACGAGAACTGCCCGCCACTGTTTGCGAACACGCTCACAGTGACGGGCAGGTCCCGAAACACCTCTGATCAGGCGCCGAGCGTGCTCGCAAACTTCGGAACGGCGTTGTCGATTGCGTAGGTCAACCCCGGTACCGAGCCACTCGAGAACGCATTGACGAGTGCCGGGTCATCGAGGATCAACAGATGTCCCTCCTGGGCCGACGGGATTGCGCGCAGCAGCGGATCGTTCGCAAACGCACTGCTGTCGAGGAAGATCGGAAACAGAACCGTGAGATCCGCGTCGAACAAGTTCAGGTTCTCGTTGGCGACCGGGATGTAGAAGTTTCCGGTGGCTTTTTCGGTGATCGCCGTCGGGATCGTGAAGCCGAGGCGCGTCATGAAGTCTGCGCGTGCGTCGCCGGGTACGTACGCGCCGTAACCATCGGAACTGTAGGCGCCGACGGCCGCTGTCTTACCCGCAAAGCTCGGATTGGCGGCAATTGCAGCGTCGAACTTGGCGTCGAGGCCGGACAGTAGCGCCTTTCCTTCTGCTTCCTTGCCGAGAGCCTTCGCGACGAGTTCGGTCTGCTGCTCGACCGTCGTCCCGTACGCAGTGGCCAGACCCGGCGGCGGCCCGACCGTCGGCGCGATGGCGCTGAGCTTGTCGTAGGTGGCCTGCGTATTGTCGCTTCTCGTCCACAAAATCAGGTCCGGGTCGAGAGCAATGACGTCCTCGATGCTCAGGTCCATGGTTCCGAGGATCTTCGGGTCCGTGGTGAACTCGTCCGCAATCCAGGGTCCGACACCCTTGCCACCGAACGCCATCCAGTCCGCGACACCGACCGGCTGTGTTCCGAGGGCAAGTGCCGTCTCGGCGTCCGACCAACCGAGCGCGACGACGCGCTGCGGGTTGGCCGGGACCTCGACGTCGCCGAACATGGTCGAGACGGTTGCTCCCGCCTCCGCGGGTGCGTCAGCGCTGTCGCTGCTGCAGCCGGCAAGCCCGGCGACGGCGAGCGAGGCCGCCAAGGCGGTGACTGCAATCTTCATTCGAGAGACTTTGATTCGCATGGTTACCAGCACTCCTCCAACGCTCCAGCGAGAATTAGGGAAGGCTAGCATCAGCTAACGAAGACTGTCGCCCATCGGCCAGATCGTATTCAGGATGCGTCTGCGGCCCGTTCGAGCTCCGCGATGTCGATCTTCTTCATCTTCATCATCGCGTCCGTGGCGCGTTGTGCCTTGGCCCGATCCGGATCCTTCATCAGTTCGAGAAGACGATTCGGGACTACCTGCCAGGACAATCCGAACTTGTCCTTGGCCCATCCGCACGGGCCCTCTTCCCCACCTTCGGTCAGCCTGGACCAGTAGTGATCGACCTCAGCCTGATCGACGCACGGAATCTCGAATGACACTGCTTCCGAGAACGTGAACATCGGTCCGCCGTTCAATCCGGTGAATCGCTGACCGCCGAGCTCGAAGCTGACGGTCATCACCGATCCCGCCGGCATTCCGGAAGGCGATCCCTCGACGTATCTTTCGATTCCCAGGATCTGCCCGGAACCGAACACCGAGATGTAGAAGTTCGCTGCTTCTTCTGCTTGGTTGTCGAACCACAAACAGGGAGTGATGGAAGGCATGTTCTGTCCTTGTCGATGAGGTTACGAAATCAGGTGTACAGGGTTATAGACCCGGCCCGAAGCGGAAACTCATCGCAAGGAATTACTCAAGCCGACAACGCAGAGTCGAGCATCGGCCAGGAGCGAACGAGTTCGTCGCGCCAGTACGGCCAACCGTGCGTCCCCACCGGTTGAGCGCTGCGGGTGACATCGACTGCGCGATCGCGCAACACCTGCGTGATCTGGTCGGTGCACAGGTTCGATCCCAGTTCCATGACCCCGCCAACGACCAGTACCCGGCCCAGGGCAGGAGTATCGAGAGTTTCGTGCGGGCCTGGTAGTCCCGATCCCGAGGCGAGATACACCTTGGTGCCGCGCAGCTTGTCGGCATTGGCGAAAATGTCGTGCTCTTGCCAAGCCTCACTGCCGGCCGGACCCCACATCTGTTCCGAACGGGCATTTCCGTTGATGACCACAAGATCGGTCAACGCCTTGCCGAATCCTCCGACGGTTGTGTAGCAGCCGCTGTAGCCCGCGACCGCGTCGTACAACCCGGCCGAGCGTTGGGCCAGGATCAGCGCGGCCTCTGCGCCCATCGAGATCCCGCCGATTGCGTTGTGCCCGTTCGTTGCGAATCTCGTGTCGATCAGTGGGGGAAGCTCTTTCGTGAGGAACGTCTCCCATTTCAGACGACCGAATTTCGGGTGGTCTTCCTGCCAATCGGTGTACATGGTGCCGGTTCCACCGATGGGGAGTACGACGTTGACGTTCTTGTCGGCAAAGAACGGGACGATATCGCCGTTAGCCGGAGCCAGCCAGTTGTTCTCTTCGATCTGCCCGGAATTGCCGTCCAGGAGATACAGCGTCCCGCGCGGTTCCGAGCGGTCGGCAGGAAGCAGTACTTTCACCTGCATGGTGCGCCCCATGGCGGGACTCGCGACGTCGAGAAGAACCAAGCGCGAAGACAGTTCGGTGACACTCGTTATCTTCGGGGTCTCGTCGGCGAGCGCGGTCGAGGGCAACGCAAGTAGTGAAATCAAGGCGAGCGCGCCGACGAGAACGACGCTTCGAAGGCTTGCTCGATGGGGCCTCACACGCCGAGCGACGCGGCGATCATCGGCCACGAGTCGTGTAAGTCGTCTTCCCAGTATCCCCATGAATGCGTTCCTGCCGGCTTGAAGTTGTAGCGAATGTTGTTCATACCCAATGCGTTCGTCCTGTCCGCAAGCTGGGTGGTGCAGTAGTGAGTTGCCGCCTCGATTCCGCCACCGAGTACAAGCTGCAACGCCAAATCTGTGACGTCGTTGTCGATCCGTGGATCGGCAAGCGTGTCGTACGGACCCGGAATCCCGGTTGCGGTAGTGATGTACATCGGGATTCGAGGTAGCTTGTCCGCGTTGACAACCGGATCGTGAGCCGGCCAACCCGGGCCATCGTACGGACCCCACATGTTCTCCGCGTTGCCACCACCCACTGCGACCACGAGTTTCACGAAGTCCTGACCGATGCCTGGACTCGTCATCGCACACCCGCTGAAGGACCCGACACTGTTGTACAGCGCGGGCGCCGCCATAGCCAGATCCAGTACCGACGTGCCTGCCATCGACAAGCCGGCAAGTGCGTTCTCGCCGGTCGTCCCGAACGTCGAATCAATGACTGGCGGTAGTTCTTCCGTCAGGAACGTGGTCCACATGTTGACCCCGTTGTTGTTGCCGGATTTCGCGAGGCCGGGGTCCGGCCGCTCCCAATCGGTGTAGTAACTGAATGCTCCACCGAGAGGGGTGACCACGTTGACGTGCCTGTCCGCGAAGAACTTCGGTGCATCGGTCCGCACCGACCACGTCGCGTCGTCTTTTCCTCCGTCCACTCCATTGAGTAGGTATAGCGTCGGAGCGGGCGTGGAGGTATCAGCCGGCCGCAAGACCTGCAACGGAATGTCGCGCCCCATCGACGGTGAGTACACCGAGATGTCGACCAGCCTGCTGTCCACCGGCTGAGCGTGACCCGGTGCCGTGAGGAGCTGGAGCCCACATACTGCCGTGGCCAACGCCACGAAGACGCGGAAAACCGTTCGCAAAGCACGAGTCTCGATCATCCGGGTCACTCTCTTCGGCAGCGGAACCTTTCGAACGGTACCGGCCGAAAGAGGCAAACCCGACGTGATCGGAAAAACTCGATCCGGTCGACCTAGTTCCGATCGACACGGAAAGGCTCACGCACCGAGTGCGTGAGCCTTTCTCGTCAGACGACGCTTACTTGGGCGTAACCGTGCCGCCGCTGAGCGTGGTCAGTGCGTCGACGAGACGCTGACCGAGGTTGTTGACGCTTCCGATGGCTTCACCGAGAGATCCCATGAGTTTCCTCCTGCAGTTTGTCGAAATTGAAGTAACTACACCCGGAGCGGGCGTGGCAAAGTCGCGCTGAATTAGGGGGTGGGGTCTTTGGAGATGGTCTCTACCGATCCCATGAAGGTCTTGAGCAGACCGTCAGCGCTGAACAGTGATCCCAGGCCCTGAACAACAGCGCCGAGAATTCCTTCCATTGAACCCATGTGAATCTCCTTGAGAGGTCAGAGGTCAGCTGCCGAAAAGCACCCGACAGTGCTGTGACAGCTGCGTCACATCTGTAATGTATCCGTGACGTGGGTAACAGTAATCATACGAACGACCAGTTGGCAAAGGATTCCGACAATGGGGTCATTATTTCGACTAATAAGGTCTGCTACTGAAAAAATTCCGGACAATCGGTCGAATTTCACCAATTCTGTCGTCGCTTTGATCAACTGTCCCAAATCCTGCGGTTACCCACCAGTAAACTGAAATCATGTCTAGCGCAACCTCACTCACGCAGGTGGCTAATTTCCGGTGGCACCGCCATCAACTCGACCGAGCGGCTGCCGGTGACGCCGATCACAGCGATTGCAGCATTCTCGATCTCGGGATTCAGAACACCGGACCTGACGGAGCCGCCTGGGCCCTGCGGATCCGCGGCGTCCGCGGCGACGTTACTGAGCTCGCTCTCGCCTGGACGTTGCGCGGCGCTCCCCACTATTACCGTCGGGGCGACCTGCCTGCCATCGCCGTCGCCACGTCGCCGTTCAGCGAGGCTGATGCAGCCAAGCGCATTTACGACGCGAATCGGCCCCTGAAGGCCGCCGGCATCCCGACGCTGAGTGCCCTGCAAACAGTTGCTACTGCGATGCGGGACATCGTCTCGAAACCAACCGTCAAGGGCGAGATGTCCGCGCAATTGACCACGCGGGTCACCGAGCCCTTTCTGAGATTCTGCCGCCCGTGCAACGCCACTCATCTGTACGAGATGCCGTTCCGGCTCGCGGCACTTCAGGCAGGCCTCGAGCTACAGCCGGGCACATCTCCCCCAGTGCTCGAACGCATTCCGGGTTGGCGCCGACGCCCGTACACAGCCTCAGGTTCAGACGCCGATCCCCGCTTCGACGTGATTCGCGGGTATCTGCGCTTCTACGGCCCCGCCACTCCTGCTCACGTCGCGTCGTTTCTCGATGCCCCGGTCAAGGACGTCAAAGCCCACTGGCCCGTCGATGCCGAGGAGATCGAGGTGAACGGCGAGAAGCGGTGGATTCTCGAACAAGACCGCGAAGACTTGCTCGGCTCCCCCTCCGATTCGAGTACGCGCTTGCTCGGGCCTTTCGATCCGTATGTACAGCTCAAGGATCGGGAGACCCTGGTGCCCGATCCGGCCGCCCAGAAGACGGTGTGGCCGACCCTCGGGCGACCGGGCACGGTGGTGGTCGGCGGCACGATCACCGGACTGTGGCGACCGCGGGCGTCCGGAAAGAAGCTGAAGGTCGCGATCACCCCGTGGGGAACGTGGTCACGATCGGCCCGTGCAGCAGTGGCCGAGCAGGCCGAAATACTTGCCGAATTTCGCGGCGTCGAGCTCTCCGAACTGGTCGAAGTATCTTGATCGAGCCAGTGGCATCCGGATAATTCCAGCTCACACCCGCCCCGATTCGGAGAAGGAAACCCCCAACGATAACCTGAATGCGACCCTCGCACGCACCCTTGTTCAGGAGAGATGATGGCCGACTTCCTCTATGAGGACCTGTTGCCGATCGGTGATGACACCACCGAGTACCGATTGCTCACCACCGAAGGGGTGTCGACAGTCGAGGGACCGGACGGCCGCACCTTCCTTCAGGTCGAGCCGGAAGCGATGCGCTTGCTGACCGAAACGGCGCTGCACGACATCTCTCATTACCTGCGCACGGATCACCTGACGCAGCTCGCGAGCATCCTCGACGATCCCGAAGCGTCGAACAACGACAAGTTCGTCGCGCTCGACCTGCTCAAGAACGCCAATATCGCCGCTGCCGGCGTTCTGCCGATGTGCCAGGACACCGGAACCGCCATCGTCATGGGCAAGCGTGGACAGCACGTACTCACCCCCGGCGACGACGAGAAGTCCATTGCCCGCGGTGTCTACGACGCATACACGCGTCTGAACCTGCGCTACTCGCAGAACGCCCCCATCACGATGTGGGACGAGAAGAACACTGGCAATAACTTGCCCGCGCAGATCGAGCTGTACGCCGATACTGCTGCCGGACATGAGAACTCGTACAAGTTCCTCTTCATGGCCAAGGGCGGCGGCAGCGCCAACAAGTCCTACCTGTACCAGGAAACCAAAGCGATCCTGAACCCCGACTCGATGATGCAGTTCCTCGAGGCAAAGATCCGCTCGCTCGGTACCGCTGCCTGCCCGCCGTACCACCTTGCAATCGTCGTCGGCGGCACGTCGGCCGAGTTCGCGATGAAGACAGCCAAGTACGCGTCCGCGCACTACCTCGACGAGCTCCCCACCGAAGGCGCCATTACGGGCCGCGGCTTCCGCGATCACGAACTCGAGAAGAAGGTCTTCGAGCTCACGCAGAAGATCGGCATCGGCGCACAGTTCGGCGGTAAGTACTTCTGCCACGACGTCCGCGTCGTTCGACTCCCCCGCCACGGCGCTTCATTGCCCGTCGCCATTGCGGTGTCGTGCTCGGCCGATCGACAGGCGAAGGCCAAAATCACGCCGGAGGGCGTGTTCCTGGAACAGCTCGAATTCAACCCGGGCCGTTTCCTGCCCGAGGTCACGGACGCTCAGCTCGACGAAGAGACCGATGGCATTTCGGGTACCGGCAAGGGTGCTGCGGTCAAGATCGACCTCACCAAGCCGATGGCCGAGATCCTCGCCGAGCTTTCCAAGCACCCGGTGAAGACTCGTCTGTCGCTCACCGGTCCGCTCGTCGTGGCACGCGACATCGCGCACGCCAAGATCAAAGAGCGTCTCGACGCAGGTGAAGAGATGCCGCAGTACCTCAAGGATCACCCGGTGTACTACGCCGGCCCAGCCAAGACGCCCGACGGTATGGCGTCGGGTTCGTTCGGCCCGACCACGGCCGGCCGTATGGACTCGTACGTCGAGCAGTTCCAGGCCGCCGGTGGCTCGATGATCATGCTGGCCAAGGGAAACCGTTCCAAGCAGGTTACCGACGCCTGCAACACCCACGGAGGTTTCTACCTCGGATCGATCGGTGGGCCGGCGGCTCGTCTGGCACTCGACTGCATCAAGAAGGTCGACATCCTCGAGTACGCCGAACTGGGTATGGAAGCCGTCTGGAAGATCGACGTCGAGGACTTCCCCGCGTTCATCGTCGTCGACGACAAGGGCAACGACTTCTTCGCCCACACCGGTGAAGTGACCCTGACGATCGGCAAGCGTCCGGGCCTGTAGACGCGTCAACAGCAAAGAGCCCCGGCGAGTTTCGATCGCCGGGGCTCTTTTGTGTCTTGTCAGGTCCAGAGCGCAGCCACGAATACGGTTACGATCGACAACCCGCCGACGACGTGCACCAGATTCGGATTGGGTTGCCCCTTCTTCTGCTTCGCCCGGGTGATCTCGGCCAGCGCCACGATCACCAGCGAAAGCACCAGCTTCACAGCGATTTTCGCGTGAATGTAGTTCTTGTCCAGCGCGCCTTCGCCCAAGCCGACGATGATCAGGCCGGACACGAACTGCATCCTGGCACCCCACACCATGACCTCGGTGATCGAAGGAGCCTTGAGGACGGTGAAGTAGCTACCGACCAGGGCAGCCATACCGAGTAGGTGAATCACTACAAAGACGTTGTATAGAACAGACATACAAGCACTTTAACTTGTACCTTGTTCTGGCCGAACGGAACTGCGACTTCTCTCATAGAAGTCCGGCTTCGGATGCGGCGGAACGATATTTCGCTGCCAAGGTGTCCACCGTCTCGTGTGCGTTGAGGCCACTGGGATTGGGCACGATCCACAGTTTTGCCCCCTCGAAATCACGGTCTTGGCGCCCGGCCTTCGCCTTCTTGTCACCGAAAGCTGTTCGATAGGCGGTGATCCCGGCGAAGGCAACTACTTTCGGTTTTGTCGCACGCACGACCGCCCGCACCCGCACTCCCCCGGCGGCAAGCTCCTCCGCCGTCAACTCGTCGGCTCTGGCCGTCGCGCGAACGGCGAGATTGGTGATACCGACGCCGCGATCGATCAGGTGCTGCGTATCGGCGTCCGACATACCCGCGGAAGGATCGATCGGACGCTCGATGATGCCTGCCCTCAGCAGTGCCGGGTAGAACCGATTACCCGGCCTGGCGAAATGCGCGCCGGTCGCCGCCGTCCACAGTCCCGGATTGATACCGACGAACAACAGACGACAATTCGGCCCGATCAGATCCTCGATCTCGGCGTCTCGGAACGATTCCAGTTCGGCGCGCGTGAATCCCATGCTGCCAGTACATCAGGCCGTCACGACAGCGCTTCGCGTACCTCGTCGATCGCGTCGTGCATCATCTGCTCGTACACGTCGATGTCCGCGATCGAGGCCGGACTGCTGGTGATGCTGATCGTCACCGTGTCCCCGATCCCGTGTACGCCGTGGGTCAAGGACATGACCGGTGACAAACTCGGGAAGCCGGCTGTGAACCGAACGACGCCGCCTCCGAGCACCAGATCCGCGTCACCGCGCGCGACACTCGACACCACGGTGTTGCCGGTGACCTCGTCGGGCACTGCCGTGAAATCGTATTGCTGCACGCCCCAACGGACCAGCGGGCCGGGAACCGCGTTCAGCGCGAGATCCGAAGCTGCGCTGGACGGATGGGATGCCCGTGCGCGACGCTCGTCCATCGACGCCTTGATCCGTTGAGCTCGCTCACGGAGGTCATCGATATCCGGGAACAGTCCGACACCTGCATTGCGGAAGTGGTTGCGCGCCGTGGGTGTACCCGCCTTGGCGATGGTCACCTCGGCTCCCAGTTCCAGCGGTACCGAGCCGTCTCGCTCGGTGAGGTAATTCGCCATCGCTACCGAGATGGCTGTCATCGCTCCGACCGTGACGGATACGCCGTCACCACGGAAATCTGCGCTGTCCCGCACGACCATGCGCACCAGTCGGTGAGATCCAGGCGGGATGTTGGAGCGCACCTTGGGACGGCTCGCCGCCTGCGGCGCAACAACTCCCGATTCGGTGTCCGCCTGCAGCTGTAACTGCGCTCGGTGCCCCGCCCGGCCGTCGCGGAACAGCGAAACAAGTTGACCCGGAAGGCGCAGGGCGGCGCGGCCCAGAATCTCGGCTGATCCGCTACGCCGCACGTCCGTCTTCTGCTTTGCGGGCGGTTGCGGCGAGAACAGCTGGCGAGCAATCGCCGACGCGCGTTTGCCGTCCGCCAGAGAATGCGCGACCTGCAGAACTGCGATCAGCGCCGGGCCGCTACAACGCGGCGCGCCGGTGACGCCGTGGAACAGGTGAAGCGTCCACGGGGACTCACGCGGGTCGACGTGGTTTTCGAGAAGCTTTTCGATTCCGTGAATACACGATGGCCACGAGTCATCCGGCAGCTCATGCACTCTCACCAACGAGGCATCGACCGGCATGGGATCCCAGAGCGGATAGTCGAGATGCCACGGTGATTCACGAATCCGAACATTGAGATCCGGAATGAGCGACGCTCGTTCCACCACCGAGCGTCGTAGCTCGTCGATCGACTGGCTCTGCCCGTCGAAACAGTAGAGCAGTAGTTGATCGTTGGGGATCTTCTCCGAAATCCAGAAGGTTTGGGCATCGGTGGGCGTCATCCGTAACACCGGGAGACGGTACCACCGGCTCGTCAGCCCTTTTCGGCAGCAGCTTTCAGCTGGGACAGGCCCTTCTCGAAATCCTTTCCGACGAGCTTGTCCATGCTGAAGATGAAACCGAAGATCTTGAAGAACAGATTCTTCTTTCCAGTCATCTTCCACGTCACCTGAACTTCACCGGCATTGGGAGAGGCACCGGCAGTCGGAGAGATGAGAAAGGTGGTGACGTTCTGTGCCTTGAACGGCTTGAGGAAGGCCAGGTCCAAAACTACGCGTTCGTCTGGGACGGATTCGGTGATCACCATCGAACCGGAACCTGCCTTCTTGTTGCCGGCCCAGGCGTACGAAGCCCCGACGCCCGCGTCAGGACCCGCGTACGTGCGCTGCATTGCCGGGTCGAGACCTTCCCAGGGCGACCACTGCGTCCACTGGTGGAAATCGTTGATCAACGCGAAGACGACCGATGCTTCTGCCTTGACGATCGTCGTACGTTCTACCAGGAATTCGTCGGAATTCTGCGAAGCCATCGTCGATCTCCAATTCTCGGGCGTGACAAGTGTTCGGAATTATCCACGGTCGACGAGATCGGGGCGAGTCGACACTCAGTCGCGCAGACACAGGCAGAAGTGGTGACCGACTGGGTCGCGGTAGACGCGGAAAGTCTGATGCTCCGGGATGCCGGTCACCCGCTGCGCACCCAGGCTGATCACCCAAGCCTCCGCGGGGTCGAGAGAATCGACGAGCAGATCCAGATGGATTCCGACGCCGGATGTCGGCCAGTCGACCGGAACAAAATCCGGAGCAAGCTGAAACGCGAGCCGCTCGCCGGCGGGTCCTTCGATCACGTGCCAATCATCTTCGTCCCGAACGCTTTTCCAGTCGAGGACCTGGACGTAGAAGTTGGCCAATGCAGCCGGATCCGGGCAGTCCAGGACTGCGTAGTCCATACCGATGTTCGGACGCGTCACTGAGCCTTCTTCTCCTGAACTTTCTTACGCACGAACAACAACGGAAGCACCAGCGTCGCAAGTGCTGTTACCAGCCACACGACGACTGTTCCCAGAATCCACGTCGAGACACCGGAGATCGACAGATTGGAGAAGAGCGACGCAACCAACAGAGCGACAAACGTCGACACCAATCCGATTCCACCGAGAAATGCTGGTGCGTGGCGCTTTGCCACTGTCGCGATGAACGGCGCCAGAACCGACTGCGCTATCGCAAAGATCACGACCGCAACGATGAATCCGGATGTGGGCGCCGAGAAGCCCGAAAGAATCAACGACGCAACAAGAAGCCCGACAGCGGCAGAACCCAGGAAGATCGCGGCGCGAATCAGGAAGCTGATCATTTGTTGATCCTATATGTCGGATATCGAGCAGAACAGATATTCACAATCCCAGAGATTCCTGCACCTCTCGCAATGTACGGGCAGAAGATCGGAGCCCCGAAGCCTCTTTTTCTGAAAGTGGTACCTCGAGGACTCGACCGGCACCCGCACGACCGACCATCGTGGGAAGGGACAGGCAAACGCGCTCGAGTCCGTGGACACCGGTCTGCAAGGTCGATACCGGAAGAACCCGTTGTTCGTCCCGCAACACGACTTCCGCGATGAATGCGCTCGACAATCCGATGGCGAGGTTGGTCGCACCCTTTCCTTCGATGATCTCGTAGGCACTCTCGACCACAGACTTCGCGACATTCGCGCGTAAGTCGGGGCCGAGGACGCCGCCCGACGGTCCCACGAACGAGGTTGCCGGCACTCCGCCGATGGTTGCGCTCGACCAGAGCGGAATCTCGGAGTCCCCGTGCTCGCCGACGATGAAGGCATGGACGTTCTCGACCGCGACTCCGAGTTCGGTGGCCAGCAGGAATCGCAATCGGGCCGTGTCGAGCACCGTCCCCGATCCGAAAATTCGGCTGCGGTACGACGGTCCCGCAGCCTGGATCGCTGCGTAGGTCGCCACGTCGACCGGGTTGGTGACGAAGAGTAGAACCGCGTCCGGTGACACCGCCAACAGTTGTTCGGTCAGAGTCTGTGCAATCTTGACGTTCACCGCGGCAAGTTCGAGCCGCGACTGGCCGGGATGCTGTTTTGCGCCCGCGGTGACGACAACCAAGTCGGATCCCGCGGTGACCGAGATGTCATCACCTCCCTCGACGGTGCACGGCGGTGTGAACTGGGTTCCGTGGTTGAGATCGAGAACTTCGGCACGGACCTTTGCACTGTTGGTGTCGTAGAGGGCGAGCGCGTCGGCTGATCCGCGTATCAAGCACGCGTACGCAATCGCAGTGCCGACGCTTCCCGCACCGACAACGGACACTTTTCGCCTGGATGAACGATTCGGCGTCGTCATGGGTAAATGGTGCTCGCTCGATAACGATTTCGCAGCACAACGGATTGCCAGCCTCTTCTCAGGGTTTGGATGCCGGCCTCTCAGAATTGACGTGGATCATCGCTGGCATGGCTGAGGTAACCGTTCTTGCAGTTGGCGGCACCGGCGAATCCCACGTCGGCGACCACGGCGCCCGTGTGCGCGGACTCCTCAGTGCCGTCACCGACGAACTCGACAGTCGATTCGATTCTCGCTGGGTCGCCTATCCCGCGTCGTATGGCCCGGTCGCCGACGGCGGCCTGAGCTTTCGGCACAGCACCGCGATGGGTGTGAAGGCCCTCTCGACCGCAATCGCAGAGATAGACGGCCCAGTCATGCTGATCGGATACTCACAGGGATGCACCGTGATCCGCGCGGCTCTTCCGACATTTACGTCTCCGACGCTGAACGGCGTCAACATCATCGGAGTCGGACTGATCTCCGATCCACAACAACCGACCGGCGTCATCGAAGGTTGCGAGGGACACGGAGTTGCCGGCGACGGACCCGAAGTCCAGCCGTGGATTCCGGTCAAGTGGATCGGGCACCCACAGGACATGATCTGTAATGCCAGCGACGACAGCTACATTCGCGACATCGCAGACTTGACGCGCTGGATGTCCTTCTCCCAGGCGCGCGTGTGGGCACAAAAAGTTTGGGAACTACTTCGTAGCAATGCTTTCCAGAATGCGCAGAAGACTCGTTTCAGTCCCAAGCAGTGGCGCACCGATCTACGACGCATTCGCACCGCGTTCCTCGAAGTCCTCGGCTATCTGCCGACGCGGTTGAACCTGAACCGCTTTCAGCTGGAGAACCCTCGCGGCGGTAGACACATCAGCTACGCGATCGAACCTCTCGACGAGAGCGGACTGACCGGGTGCGAGCTTCTGGCGTCGTGGATGAAGGTCCAGGCAAACGGCGTCGAGCAGCGCGTTCACGCAGCCTGACCTTTACCGTTAGTTTACCTAACGAACCCCGGCGAGCCATTCGACGCCCTTACGTTCCTTTCATGCAACTGAGCAGAATATTGTCGTGTGCCGCCGTGACCGTCGCACTCCCCCTCACCGCCCTGGCGACCCCGGCCGGCGCATCGCCAACCGGCAGTCTCGACTGGTCCGGTTCGTTCGGTAGTTCAGCACCCCAGCCGGTTTCGACGTTCGACGTCCAAGCCCACCGCGGCGGGCTCGGCCTGTACACGGAGAGCAGCCTGGCCGCGTTCTCCAATGCTCTCGAAATGGGCGTCAGCACACTGGAACTCGATACCCAGATCACCGAAGACGGGATCGCTGTCGTCACGCACGATCGTAAGATCTCGAACAAGAAATGCCTCGACACCGAGCCCGCCACTACCGGCGACCCGGAGTTCCCGTACGTCGGCAAATTCGTCAACACGCTGAGCCTGCAACAGATCAAGACCATGGACTGTGGCACGCTCCCCCTTGCCGGATACCCTGAGCAGCAAAATGTTCCGGGAGCGAATATGCAGACACTCGAAGAAGTGCTCGCTCTGGTGAAGTCGTACAACGCACCCGGAATCAAGCTCAACATCGAGACCAAGGTGGAAGCGGGAGCGCCCCACGAGACCGCCCCGCGTGAGCAGTTCGTCTCTGTAGTCCTCGATACGATCCGGGCAGCCGGATTGTTGGACAGCGTCACCATTCAGAGCTTCGACTGGGGCTCGCTCATGCTCACCCGTCAACTCGCGCCGAGTGTGCCCGTGGTCGCGCTCACCAACGGTGACTTTCTCCAGGTAGGCAAGGACGGAGCGTCACCGTGGCTCGGCGGTCTGGACATCGATGATTTCGGTGGCGACGGCATCGCGGCGGTGGCAACCTTCGGCGCCTCCGCCTACTCCCCTGTCCAAGGAACTCCCCAGGGTGGAAAGGTCGGCGACCCCGGCTTCGCCTTGTACCCGACAGCCGACATGATCGCGAGCGCACATGCGCGTGGCATGAAGGTCATCCCGTGGACCGTCGATGATCCCGCCACCATGCACGCCCTCATAGACCTGGGTGTCGACGGAATCATCACCGATTTCCCCGACCGTCTCCGCGCCGTCCTGTCCGAGCGCGGTGTGCCGCTACCAGCGCCTGCGGTCAAGAAGTAACCTCGCCCTCATTCCAAAGCAGGTACCTGAACAGGTACTTCGGCCGATGTCCGCGGGGTGTCGCCGGACGCATCCTGGACAGGTACTTGCTCGGGCGATCGGAGGTGAATTCTGATGATGTCTTTGAAGGATCAGTTGGACAACTGCGAATACCTACTTGCCGACGCGGAAATGGCGGGTGACTGGAATGCTGTCCGGCGATTCAGGGAATACCGGCTGAGGCTCGTTCGACAACTGTGCAGGCAAAGGGCTGCCGGTCTCTGCGCCTAGAGGCCCGACCTCAGCCGTATCTGAGCTGAGGCCTTAGTCCCTCTGGGCGGTTACGATCCGCCGTCGCCCGAGTCACAGTCGGGTGCTCTCACCAATTGAGCTACAGAAGGTATGGACCGCAGTGCTTTTCGACTGCGACCTTTCTCTGCCGAACCATACGGGCCCACATCTCGCCTGCGCTACTGATTTTCGACTCGACGATCTCTGGTGATCACCGCTCCGAGTTGGTCCCCACGTCCCCGCGGGGACGTCTCCGGCCAGGCCGCACCGAATCACCGCTGACCAGCAGTCGATGGGATGATTACCTGTGTGTCCATGTCCCCACCGCTGCCCGTCAAGAACGGGGTTGGCCCGACGCGTCTACGCATCCCGCTCTCTGGGCCATGGACGACGATCGCCGAGTACGTCGTAGCCAAGTTCGACCATCTGGACGCCGAAAACCTGTATCGGCGGTTCGACGACGGCGAGTTCGTGGGTATCGACGGCCAGTCGATCTGCCGGAGCACAGAACTCAGCGCGCACCGGTTCATCTGGTACTACCGTGAGTTGCCGGCGGAGGACCCGGTGCCGTTCCACGAGGAGATCCTGCACATCGACGACGATCTCGTCGTCATCGACAAGCCACATTTTCTCCCGACCACCCCCATCGGGCGCTACCTCCGCGAGTCGGCGCTCGTCCGACTGCGGGTTCGTCTCGACAACCCAGATCTGACCCCGATCCATAGACTCGACCGCGGCACCGCAGGGGTGGTGATGTTCTCGGCCCGCCCCGCGACGCGCGGCGCGTACCAGTCACTGTTCGAGAAGCGGCAGGTCACGAAGGTCTACGAGGCGGTGTCGGCGCGACCGTCCCGGTGGGGCCAGGATGCGCCAGCGCTCGACGTCCCTCTCGTTTACCGCAACCACATCGAAGCTCGACGCGGCGAGTTGCGGGTCGTCGTCGACGACAGCCGTGAACCCAACTCCGAGACCACGATCGAGGCGCGAGGGATGGGCGTGAGCGCCTCCGGACGTGCTGTGCTGCACACGGTTCTACGTCCGCAGTCCGGACGGATGCACCAGTTACGGGTGCATCTGGCGGCTCTCGGCGCCGGGATCCTGGGTGACCGGCGATACCCCGACCTGCTTCCCGACGCCCCGGACGATCATTCCCTCCCACTCCAATTGCTCGCGCGGGAACTCGAATTCACCGACCCGTTGACTGGGAGAGCGCGGTGGTTTGTGACACGTCGGACGCTCAGCGAGTTGCCCGTGGGGTGAGGACCAGAAGCCGGATTTAGACGTTGAAGCGGAACTCCACCACATCGCCGTCGGCCATGACGTATTCCTTGCCCTCCATGCGGACCTTGCCTGCAGCCTTGGCTGCGGCCATGGAACCCGCCTCGACGAGGTCGTCGAAGGACACGATTTCAGCCTTGATGAAGCCACGCTCGAAGTCGGTGTGAATGACGCCGGCAGCCTGGGGCGCGGTGTCACCCTTGTGGATGGTCCAGGCGCGAGCTTCCTTCGGACCGGCCGTCAGGTAGGTCTGCAGTCCGAGGGTGTGGAAGCCGGTGCGCGCGAGAGCGTGCAGGCCCGGCTCGGTCTGACCGATCGAGTCGAGCATTTCCTGGCGGTCTTCCTCGTCGAGCTCGAGCAGTTCCTGCTCGACCTTCGCGTCGAGGAACACAGCGTCGGCCGGTGCGACGGATGCGCGCAATTCCGCAACCTTCGCTGCGTCGGTGAGCACAGACTCGTCTGCGTTGAAGACGTACAGGAAGGGCTTGGTGGTGAGCAGGCTCAGTTCACGCAGCAGCGAGAAGTCGAGCTTGTCCTTGACACTGAAGAGCGTCGTGCCCTCGTTGAGGAAGGCCTGAGCCTTGAGTGCCTCGTCGTGGGCCGGCTTGAGCTCCTTGTTCTTGCGAGCTTCCTTGTCCAGACGCGGGAGAGCCTTCTCCAAGGTCTGCATGTCGGCGATCACGAGCTCGGTCTCGATGACTTCGATATCGGAGGCCGGGTCGACCTTGCCGTCGACGTGGATGACGTCGTCGTCGGCGAAGACGCGAACTACCTGGCAGATGGCGTCCGCTTCACGGATGTTGGCCAGGAACTTGTTGCCAAGGCCTGCGCCCTCGGACGCGCCCTTCACGATTCCCGCGATGTCGACGAACGACACGGTCGCGGGGAGGATGCGCTCGGAGCCGAAGATCTCGGCGAGCTTCTGCAGCCGCGGATCGGGCAGCTCAACCAGGCCGACGTTGGGTTCGATGGTCGCGAACGGGTAGTTCGCTGCCAACACGTCGTTGTTGGTCAGTGCATTGAAAAGGGTGGACTTGCCGACGTTGGGCAGTCCGACGATTCCGAGGGTAAGGCTCACGGTCTGTGGATTCTACGGCCTCGCGGCGACGTGACGGGTACTCGCCCCACCGTCACGTCGCGGCAGGTGATCAGTTGTAGGTATACGAATCGACGGACGACACGATCGCAACCAGGAAGATGACGTAGAACGCGATGAACAGCACCCAGCAGATGACGGCTATGAGGAGCGAGATCTGCCCGAGCTTCTTCACCCGCTCGGACGCGTACTGCGCGCCCTGGTGATCGCCCATCGCCCACTTCGGGTAGATGTCGTGGAGATGGTTGAACGCGGCGAACGCGATAGGCCAGAAGAACAGGATCGACGCGACGGCCCATCCCGCGTTGGACTTCGGCGGACCGTACTGGGGCGCCGCGTACGTGGGTGCGGCGCTGTACTGCTGGGTCGCGCTGTACTGCTGACCGGTCGGATACTGCTGTCCGGCTGAGTACTGCGGGTCGGTCGGGTACTGCTGGCCCGTCGGATACTCCTGGCCTGCTGAATATTGCTGACCGGCTGAATACTGCTGGCCCGCCGGATACTGCTGCTCCTTCGGATCCTGCGGGTCGGTCGGATATTGCGGTTCGGTCATCATTCCCCCAAAGAGTCGGATTCGGTTCTCTATCGCAGAACCTAGTGGAGACTTACCGCTGCCGTGTCACAGTGGGCGCCTACGCTCTCGAGGTGACTCGGATGCTGATCGTGCTCTTGATATGGATAGTGGGTCTCGGCACCGCCGCGCTCGCAATTGTCGCCTCGCCCGGATGGTGGGTGATCGCTGTCGTCACTCTCGCGCTGGCGGCGATGGGCACCTACGACCTCACTCAGAAGTCCCACAGCATCCTCCGTAACTATCCGGTCCTGGGGCACGCGCGATTCCTCCTCGAGAAGATTCGACCGGAGATCCAGCAGTACTTCGTCGAATCATCCACCGATGGAATGCCATTCGATCGCGAAACGCGAGATCTGGTTTACGAGCGCGCAAAGGGAACACTGGCGGAAGAGCCCTTCGGGACCGAGCGCGACGTCAATGCGATCGGCTACGAGTTCATGACGCATTCGATTCGCGCACGGACCGCCACCGACACCGTTCCGCGAGTTCGCCTCGGCGGACGCGATTGCACGAAGCCGTACGACATCGCTCTATTGAACGTCTCCGCGATGAGCTTTGGGTCGTTGTCCGCCAACGCAATCGAGGCCCTCAACGCCGGCGCCGCCAAAGGCGGCTTCGCCCACGACACCGGCGAAGGCGCGATCAGTCCGTATCACCGCAAACACGGCGGCGATCTGATCTGGGAAATTGCCTCGGGATACTTCGGATGCCGAACCGAGGACGGCCGATTCGATCCTGACCGGTTTGCCGAGCGTGCCGGCCTCGATCAGGTGAAGGCCATTTCGATCAAGCTCTCGCAAGGTGCGAAACCCGGGTTGGGTGGCGTGCTTCCCGGAGTCAAGGTCTCACCCGAAATCGCCGAAACCCGCGGGGTACCCGTCGGCCAGACCGTGATTTCGCCACCCGCGCACACCGCGTTCAGCACTCCGGTCGAACTGGTCGATTTCATCGCGACCCTGCGAAAACTGTCGGGAGGCAAGCCGGTCGGGATGAAACTGTGCGTCGGCTCGCGTCGTGAATTCCTCGGAATCTGCAAGGCGATGATCGAACGCGGCATCACGCCCGACTTCATCATCGTGGACGGTTCCGAAGGCGGCACCGGCGCAGGTCCGGTGGAATTCGAGGACCACATGGGCATGCCGTTGACCGAAGGCCTGATGCTCGTGCACAACGCCTTGGTGGGAACCGGTCTGCGCGCTCTCGTGAAAGTCGGCGCTTCCGGAAAGGTGGCGAGCGGTTCCGACATCGTCAAACGCATCATCCAAGGCGCAGACTTCACGATGGCTGCCCGCGCAATGATGTTCGCAGTGGGCTGCATTCAGGCCCAGATGTGCCACACAAACCGCTGCCCGGTCGGCGTTGCCACTCAGGATCCGGCACGCACCCGCGCACTCGACATCCCCGACAAGAGCGAGCGCGTCTACCGCTTCCAGAAGGCAACTGTCGCCAGCGCACAACAGATGATCGCGTCGATGGGCATCGATTCGTTCGACCAACTGCAACCGGGAATGCTCAACCGCCGCGTCGACGGTCTCACCACGCGTACCTATGCCGACCTGTTCGACTGGCTGATGCCGGGCGAACTGCTCGACTCCCCGCCGCAGAGCTGGCTCACCGATTGGATCGACGCCGACGCTCACCGATTCTGACGCCGGTCGACTCCCGCGCCACAGATCGCGCGGATTCACCCGTCTGGTCCTACAGTGACAGATGGCCCGCTGTGACGGCGGCCACACTGCACTAGTGGACGGAGTTCGACGATGAGCTTGACGACTGCGCCGGAACCAAATGTCGAGTACCTGAAAACCGATCCTGACCTGCCACCTGTCGGCGTCATCGACAAAACACCCATTTCCACCACTGCGCGCGTCGTCTTCCTCGTTCTCGGACTGGTCGGCGCGGGCTCCTGGTACATGATTGCGATCGTCCGCGGTGAACACATCAGCGCCGTGTGGTTCGTGTTGGCCGCAATCTGTACCTATCTGATCGCCTACCGCTTCTATGCGCGGTTGATCGAACGCAAGATCGTCAAGCCCCGCGACGACGTCGCAACTCCCGCCGAAATCATGGAGAACGGCGCCGACTACATGCCGACCGACCGTCGGGTGCTGTTCGGTCACCACTTCGCGGCAATCGCCGGTGCCGGTCCCCTGGTCGGGCCCGTTCTGGCGGCGCAGATGGGATATCTTCCGGGAACGATCTGGATCATCGTCGGCGTGGTGTTCGCCGGGGCGGTGCAGGACTTCATGGTCCTGTGGATCTCGTCGAAGCGCCGCGGGCGCAGCCTCGGTCAGATGGCCCGCGAAGAACTCGGCCTCGTCGGCGGCGTCGCCGCATTGATCGGCGTGTTCGTCATCATGATCATCCTCATCGCGGTGCTCGGACTTGTGGTCGTCAATGCGCTCGCCGAGTCCCCGTGGGGTGTGTTCTCGATCGCGATGACCATCCCCATCGCCCTGTTCATGGGCGTTTACCTGCGGTATCTGCGGCCGGGCAAGGTTTCCGAAGTCTCCCTGATCGGCGTCGTCCTACTCCTCCTGGCCATCGTCTCCGGTGGTTGGGTAGCCGATACCGGTTGGGGCGCAGACTGGTTCACACTCTCGAAGGTCACCATTGCGTGGCTGATGATCGCGTACGGATTCGCCGCTTCGGTGCTGCCGGTCTGGCTGCTCCTGGCACCGCGCGACTACTTGTCGACGTTCATGAAGGTCGGCACCATCGCATTGCTGGCCATCGGAATTCTGGTCGCACGACCCGCGCTGAACATGCCTGCAGTGACGCCGTTCGCCTCCAACGGCGAAGGCCCGGCCTTTGCCGGTTCATTGTTCCCGTTCCTGTTCATCACCATTGCCTGTGGCGCACTCTCGGGCTTCCACGCGCTGATCGCGTCCGGCACGACGCCGAAGCTGCTGGAGAAGGAAAGCCAGACCAAGATGATCGGGTACGGCGGCATGCTGACCGAATCGTTTGTCGCGATCATGGCTCTGGTCACCGCCTGCATCCTCGATCAGCACCTGTACTTCGCACTCAATGCTCCCGCGGCGCTGACCGGTGGAACACCGGAAACCGCAGCCGAATACGTCAACAATCTGCCCCTCGGTACCGCCCCCATCACACCGGACGTGCTGACGCAGGCAGCCGAGGCCGTCGGGGAAGAATCGATCATCTCGAGAACCGGCGGCGCCCCGACGCTCGCGTTCGGCATGTCCGAAGTGCTCAGCGACGTCTTCGGCGGCGACTCGCTGAAATCGTTCTGGTACCACTTCGCGATCATGTTCGAGGCTCTCTTCATCCTCACCACGATCGATGCCGGCACTCGCGTCGCTCGATTCATGCTCTCGGACTCGCTCGGCAACTTCGGCGGTCCGGCAAAGAAGTTCAAGGACCCGTCGTGGCGCATCGGTGCGTGGCTGTGCTCGCTGATCGTGGTCGCTGCGTGGGGCGCGATCCTGCTCATGGGTGTCACCGACCCACTCGGCGGAATCAACACGCTCTTCCCGCTCTTCGGCATCGCCAACCAACTTCTGGCCGCGATCGCACTGACGGTGGTCATGACGATCGTCATGAAGAAGGGCCTGTTCAAATGGGCCTGGATCCCCGGCGTGCCGCTGGTGTGGGACCTGGTCGTGACTATGACCGCGTCGTACCAGAAGATCTTCTCCGACAACCCCGCGATCGGTTACTGGGCTCAGCACAACGTGTTCAAGGATGCGAAGGCCGCAGGTGAGACGGCGCACGGTTCTGCGAAGACTCCGGAGGCCATCGATGCCGTCATTCGCAACACCTTCATTCAGGGCACGTTGTCGATCATCTTCGCGTCACTGGTGATCGTCGTCGTCATCGCCGGGATCATCGTATGTGCCAAGGCAATCCGAGCGGGTGGGCTGCCGACCACCGAGTCCCCGGAGGAACCGTCGAAGATCTTCGGTCCCGCAAGCTTCATTCCGACGCCCGCGGAGAAGGAAATCCAGAAGGAATGGGACGAGCTCATCAAAGCCGGGAAGGTCCGGGCACCCGGCGCCGCGCACGGAGGTGGGCACTGACCATGACCATGACGGCAAAACTCACCACAGCGTTCCGTGGAACGCTGTGGTGGGTTCGCTCGGTGATGGGTGATCTCGACTATCAGCGCTACGTCGAGCACACCCGACGCCACCACGCCGACTCACCGGTGATCAGCGAACGAGAGTTCTGGCGCCGCCGGCATGCAGCAGCCGACGCCAACCCGGGCGCCCGCTGCTGCTGAATCCGGTCAGGGGCAGGTGGCCTTCGCGAGTTCGTAAATGTGGCCGGCCTGCTCGTCGGTGGGCTTGTTGCCGTTGTTCTCGGCCAGGTCGGTGATCTTGGACTTGACCTCCGCCTCGTCCGTGCCGTTGGCGACCTCCGTGCACGTGGTCGTCAAGATCTCCTCGATGTCTGCGTCGTCGCGGTTCTCCGCCAACGGTGCGTAAGCCCCACGGAAGGTGGCGACGAACAACGCCGTCTTGCCCTGGTCGATGGCGTTGCCCGCTGACTGCTTCGCCGTCTCGAGCGCCTGTTGCCCGCTCGTGACTGCCTCGCTGATCTTGTTCTGCGCGTTGTCCTGATCCTCGGTGCTACACGCGGTGAGCCCGAGAACGACGATTGCTGCTGCCCCGACTGCTGCTGCGATTCTCATGACGGAAATGTTAGTCCGGTCGGCATGCTTCAAAACACAGAATTGCATCGCAACACACGAGTTATCGCATGCAGTCGTTACGATCAGCTCAGCTAGATCACCGGATTCGCACATCGGCGAGGAGATCCCTGCGCCGACGGAAAGGACGATCAGTGAGCGAGCAAGACAAGGGGACGTCCGCAGGGGTGCGGAAGCGCGACCGCGGCGAGATCATCGGGCAAGGGGGTATGTGGCTCGCAAAGTGGTCGTTGGTGTTGGCGTCGATTTCGCTGGGCGCCTGGATTTTCGGTTGGCTGATCGAAAAGCTCTGGGTCATCATCCTGCCGGTGGCTCTGGCAATCGTCGTTGCGACAGTCATGTGGCCACCGACCCGCGGAATGATCAAGCGCGGTATGCCACCGGCCGCGGCAGCCGGCATCACCCTGGTCCTCTCGATCGGAATCTTGGCCGGTGTGATCGCAGGCATCGTTCCGTCAGTGGTCAGCCAGGCCCCCGAGCTCGCGAACAAGACCACCGAGGGCATCAATCAGGTTCAGGACTGGCTCCAGGGTCCGCCACTGAATCTGAAGGACGACCAGATCGACAACGCAGTCCATGCCGTCATCACGAAGGTGCAGGAAAGTGGAACCGCCATCGCTTCAGGCGTTTTCAGCGGTGTGAGCACGGCGAGCTCGTTGTTGGTCACGCTCGGTTTGGTCCTGATTCTCGCCTTCTTCTTCATCAAGGACGGACCGAGGTTCATCCCCTGGCTGCACGCTGTCGGCGGCGGCCGCGCCGGTCGGCATCTCGAAGAGGTCCTCACCCGCATGTGGGACACGCTCGGCGGATTCATCAGGACTCAAGCACTGGTGAGCCTGATCGACGCGGTCTTCATCGGCGCCGGACTGCTGATACTCGGGGTCCCGCTGGCACCGGTGCTGGCAATTCTGACGTTCATCGGTGGATTCATCCCGATCGTCGGTGCGTTTGTCGCCGGCGCCCTGGCCGTGTTGGTTGCGTTGGTGGCAAACGGCCTCACCACCGCCATCATCGTGCTGATCATCATCCTGGCCGTTCAGCAGATCGAAGGAAACGTCCTTCAGCCTGTGCTGCAGAGCAAGTCGATGAAACTCCACGCCGTCATCGTGCTGCTTGCCGTGGCCGCCGGTAGCTCGCTGTACGGCATCGTCGGCGCCTTCCTCGCAGTGCCCGTCGCCGCTGTTGCAGCAGTTGTCATCCGCTACATCGGAGAGCAGATCGACGAACGCGCAAGCGACAACGAGCCGATGCCCGCCGGCGATGCGTCGGACATCCTCGAAGATCAGGACGACGACGCCGAGTCAGAGGTAGAGAACAAAAAGGCCTGATCAGCCCGCGATTACCTTTACCGAGGAGCCTGCACGTCCGCGAATGACGTGCAGGCGACTCGGGATTCGCTGCCTCATCTCGTCCACGTGACTGACGATGCCCACCACTCGTCCTCCGTCGCGAAGCTCGTCCAACACAGCCATCACCGAGTCGAGGGTGTCGGCGTCGAGGGTGCCGAATCCTTCGTCGATGAACATCGTGTCGAGAACGATTCCGCCGGACTCCGCCGCAACCACATCGGCGAGTCCGAGCGCCAAAGACAATGACGCCAAGAACGATTCACCGCCCGAGAGCGTCTTCGCCGAGCGAACGACGCCCGTGAAGTCGTCCCGGATGTCGAGTCCCAGACCGCCGCGGCGACCCCGAGATCCTGCCTCGTCACTGTGCACGAACTCGTACCGTCCCCCGGACATCCGCTGCAGCCGAACCGATGCCGACACGGCGATCTCTTCCAACCGCGAAGCGAGCACATACGCTCGCAGCGACATCTTGCGACTGTTCTGACCTTTACCGGCGATCACGTCTGCGAGGGCAGCGAGTTCGTCGTGCAGTTCACGCTCAGGTGCAACCGCCTCGTAGGCCTTCTCGAGTTGTCCGCTGAACCGTTCGAGATCCGACACACGGTTCTCGGCCAGGGAAGCGGCCGCAACAGTCGCGTTCACTACCTCGGCGCACTGAAGCGCGAGGCCGCGAGGGCCGTCCACGTCGACGGTCTCGACTTCACCCACCGCAACAACCTCGGGGTCGTCGAGGACAGTCCGGGCGGCAACCTCGAGGTCACGCGCCTTGGCGAGTTCCGTTTCGATCGCCGCGATTCGGGCAGGCGCTCTCACCCCTCCGATCGCAGCCTCGACCGAATCGAATCCGGCAGCGGCCGCAGCAGCGGACAGTTTGGCCGACAGTTCCGCCGATCGGGCCTGCGCACGAACGGCGTCGTCGCGCATTTCGGACGCCGCCGTGGCAGCGGAGGCAAGGCCTTCGAACCGTGAGCGCCGAGCAGCGATGGTCGAATCTTCTCCCACCGCAGCAACGATCGCCGCTCGAATCTGCTCGACCGTCGCTGACAGAGTCGTCCTACGCTCGGCAAGTGCCGCCAATTCGGCTGTCAGAGAAGCGGATTCCTGTTGTAGTTCGGTGTCACGCCCATTGAGTTGCGCAAGTTTTTGTGCCAGCACTCCAACCTGACCGGCAGAGTGTGTCGCCTCGTCGACGGCGTTCCGTGCCTCGGCGCGGAGCCTGTCGAGTTCTTCGGAATCGCCGTCTCCGCCGCGCGCGATCACCCGGTCGATGTCACGTTCGACGGTTACCTGGCGATCGGCCACCTTGCTGAGGGCTTTCTCGGCCGCACGCTCGGCCGCTGACGCGGCTTCCAGATCGGGTTCGGTGACCGTGACGACATCCGACTGAGCCAGCGCAGGGTGTTCACGCGAACCACACACCTGGCATGGGTCACCAGGCGCGAGTGAACTCGCCAACTCCGCCGCCATGCCCTCGATACGCTTTTGCACGAGGTCGAGCCAGCGCCCGCGAGCACTCTGATGGGCGTCGCGCGCATCCAACACCTGCACACGAATCTTCTCGGCTTGCGCACGCAGAGAAACGATTTCATGGGCCGCTGTCGCAGCATCCGACGCTTTTACGAGTGCAGCCTCGAGGCCAGGCAGAGCCGCGTGCGCGCGTTGCGCATCCTCCAGTCGTTGGCCGGCCGAGCGCACCATTTCTGGCAGTTGTGTGCGTTCAACCGCGATGGCATCGATGCGCTCGGACAGAGCGTCTCGCCGAACTCCGAGTTTCTCGATCTCGGCTTCTGCCGCATCGGCTCGGCGAGCGTCCTCCGCCATTGCGTCCAGGCGAACGATCTCGTCACGCCAGGTCCGGATCCGAGCTACGACGCGTTGACGCTCATCGTCGGTGGGTGGCCACACCTCCGGCACGAAAATCTCCGGACCGTCGAGTGCGGAGTAGGTCGACATCGCTGTGGTCATCGATTCGAGTGCGGCAGCGAGATGCAAGCCGGCAGCGTCCACATCGCCGGCGACAGCGGCCACCGGCAGTGCGCGCTTGGCGGTCTCGAGTTCAGCGCCGATCACAGCTCTTTGGGCGGCGCCCCTGTTGAATGCTGCGAGTTCAGCGGTCGCACGATTGCGGCGAGCTACCAGATCTGCGGTTCGCTGCGCCGCCGACAGAACCCGATTAGCCTCGGCTGCTGCATCTTTCGCGATCACCAGCTCCGCGAGACTTGCATCGCGGGTGTCCTGAGCCTCGGCGAGGAGTTTGCGCGACCATTCCAGTGGGTGTGCCTCGGCGCCTACCTCGAGTCCCGCAGCTGTCTCGACCTTCGCGAGCAGCAGCCGCACGGATTGCTCCCTTGCCGCGAGCGCGGTCGCACTTGCCTTTCGTTTGGCGTCGAACCATGCCTCGACGGAGACAAAACGCTTGGTGTCGAACAGACGCTCGAGCAGTTTGCCTCGCTCGTCGCTCTCGGCACGCAGGAATTTGGCGAACTCACCCTGCGGCAAGAGCACCACCTGGAAGAACTGATCAGCGCTCATGCCCATGAGGCGGTTGATTTCGTCACCGATGTCAGGGATGCGCGAGAGGTTTTCGCCGCGGCCGTCCAACCACGTCAGTGTGGCCTTTGCATTCTCTGTGATCGAACCGGTGCCACGCTTCTTCGGGCGCGAATACTCTGGACTACGAACAAGTTTGATTCTGCGACCACTGATGGTCGCTTCGAGTTCCACGCGCGGCACCGAACCGGCAGGCGCATGATCGGACAGTAGCCGTTTGCCCTCGTTGCGCGCACCCGGAACCCGGCCGTACAGGGCAAACGCAACCGCGTCGAGGATCGTGGTCTTGCCTGCACCGGTGTCGCCGTGCAGAAGGAACAGCCCGTCAGCACCCAATCGGTCGAAGTCGACCTCGACGGTGTCGGCAAAGGGCCCGAAAGAGCTGACTTCGAGTTTGTGAAGCCTCACGCGGTTTCACTCAGTTCTACCGTGGACTCCTCGGCGCGCGCGGCAGCGCTGAGCGCTTCGGCCATCAACGTGACCTCTCGCTCGGACGGGTCACTACGCACGGCCGAGACAAAGCCACGGGCGATCTCCATGTCGGTTCGACCCCGTACCGCGTCGCGATACTTGAGATCCGATTGTCCTTCCGGCCTTTGCCATTCGAGATGAACGGCAAAGGGGAAACGTGCATGGAGCTGCCTCATGGCATCGACGGGACGAACCGGATCAGTGAGCAAAGCGGAGACGTAGCACTGCTCGGAATCGGCGTACTTCGACTCGGTGAGAAGTTCCTCGAGAGTTCCAGCCACCTGGCTCAGCCCTCGAATCACCGGAAGATCGAGGCGCTGCACCGACGACAGTCCGGCTGCGTCGAGTTCGATCAAAAGCGCAGCCTTGCGGTGGCTGCGCTCACCGAACGAATACGGCAACGGTGAACCTGAGTAGCGAACGCTCTCCGAGAGCATCTGGGGCGAATGCAGATGCCCCAGCGCAACGTAGTCGACACCGGCAAACTCGCCCACGGCGACAGTCTCCACTCCGCCGACCGAAATGGAGCGTTCCGATTCAGACGCCTCACCGCCCACGACAAAGGCATGCGCGAGCAGTACCGACCGAGTCGACGGATCGGTAGCTGTTCGTTCGGCGAGGTCTCGCCGAACACGCGACATTGCCGCACCGAGGATGTCGGAATGAGTACGAGCCCGGGGCACGTCCAACTCGACGCGCGTGATCTCCGGCTCGAGATACGGAATCCCGTAAAACGCGACAGGTCCGAACTGATCACTGAGCGTCACCGGAGTACCGATCTGGCCGACTCGGGTGATCAAATGCAATCCGCCGGCAGCTGCAAAGGACGCCCCGGCACCGAGCCGCACCGCGGAATCGTGGTTGCCGGACGTGGCGACGATGACCGCTCCGGCCGCCCGGATTGCCTCGAAGCCTCGATTGCACACCGTGACCGCGTCGGAACTGGGAATTGAGCGGTCGTAGATGTCACCGGGCACGACCACGACGTCAACACCGTGTTCGCGGACGGAATCTGCGATGGAACCGAGCACACTCGCCTGATCGGCCAACAGATCGACGCCGTGAAACGTGCGACCTATGTGCCAATCGGAGGTGTGCAGAATCTTCATGAATCCGACGGTAGAGCAGCCCACCGACACTGCCGATCTCCCACGCTGACGGCTTCGACGGTGTGCCCCAACCCACGAACGTCCGGTGACCCTGCACACAATCCGTCCGGTTCGTTTGGCGAAGAACCCGAAACCATCGCGCCATCGCGCCGATAAATGCGCCAGCCACGACCCGCACAAACACGGCCGACAACGCAAGAACCGCTAATGTCGTTATGTGTCTGCAACCCAACGTGCTCGCTCCGGGGTACCGCTGGACAAGCGATCGCTCATCGTGACCGTCCCCGGCCTGCCCTGGTGGGGAGTGATCCTGCTTGCTGCCGGTGTCACCGCCGTCGGCGTACTGATCGATGCAACCGGAGGCGGCGGCGAGCTCACCGCGGTGTTCTCGACGTTCTACTTCCTGGGCTGTCTCTTCGCTGTGGTTGCCGCTTCGAACAAGGCTCTTTTCACCGCGATGGCCCAACCTCCGTTGCTGCTCTTCGCTGCGGTGCCGATCGGGCACACGCTCATCGGCAAGGACAACAGCACCGCACTGCGCGACATCGCGATCAACATCGCGTACCCGTTGGTCAACCGCTTTCCGATCATGTTGGCCGCAACCGTCGTCGTGCTGATAATCGGCGGTTTCCGGTACTTCCTGCTCAATCAGCGTCCCACCGGGCCTGCGCGCTCGACCCGCTCCCGCCGCTCGGCGACCGCCACTCGAGACTCCTCTGCGGCTGCCACGCGAGAACAATCCGCACCCGAGACCGGGCGTCGCCGCAGAGTCTCGGACGCGCCCGTCCCCGGGCCCCCGCGTCGCCGCGCCCCCGAGGTGGACGAACAGCCCGCTTACCGAAGCGCTCCCCGGCGCGAACCGATCGAAGACGATCGCCCGCTGCCGCCCCGGAGAAGCCCACTGCCACCCAGGGTCGATCGCACGCACCAACCGCCTACGCGTCGCCCTCAGCCGGACAGCAGACCGACAGCAGACGACGACTACCCGTCGTACGGTCGCCGCCGGGCGCCCGAGCCCAGTCCGTCGCCCAGGCGTGAGGAGCGGATGGAGCCCTTCTTCGCTTCGGGTGACGACGTATCGCCGCCGCTGCCCCCTCGCCGCCGCCCACCCGGAGTCGATCTTCCCGCGTATCCGCCGCCGCGAGTTCGGTACCGCGATCGCGAAGAGCCCTGACAGACGAGCCCAGTAGCAAAAAATGCGGGGCACCTTCCAGATGGAAGGTGCCCCGCATTTTCTTGTTCTAGGACGTGCGCGCTGCTCGCAATTCACGGGGAAGAGCGAACACCAAGGTCTCGTTGGCTGTGGTGACGGGCTGAACGTCGTTGTATCCATGCTCGGCAAGAAGTTCGATCACGCCGCGCACGAGCACCTCGGGCACTGATGCGCCCGACGTGATGCCGACGGTCTGGACACCCTCGAGCCACGCGAGATCGACCTCACGGGCGTAGTCGACCAGATACGACGCAGCAGCGCCTGCACCAAGCGCGACCTCGACCAGGCGAACCGAGTTGGACGAGTTCCGCGAACCCACCACGATCACGAGATCGCACTCGGGAGCCATCGCCTTGACCGCGACCTGACGGTTCTGCGTGGCGTAGCAGATGTCGTCGGACGGCGGGTCCTGCAGATTGGGGAAACGCTCACGCAGGCGCGCGACGGTCTGCATCGTCTCGTCGACGCTCAGTGTGGTCTGGGAAAGCCAGATGACCTTCGACTCGTCCCGAACCGTGACTGCGTCGACCGAATCCGGGCCGTCGACGATGGTGACGTGATCGGGAGCCTCACCTGCGGTGCCCTCGACCTCCTCGTGGCCTTCGTGGCCGATGAGGAGAATGTCGTAATCGTCGCGAGCGAATCGCTTTGCTTCCTGGTGCACCTTCGTGACCAGGGGGCACGTAGCGTCGATCGTGCGCAGGTTCCGCTCGGCGGCCGAGTCGTGGACGGCCGGAGACACACCGTGCGCTGAGAACACGAGGAGTGATCCTTCCGGAACCTCGTCGGTTTCGTCGACGAAGATCACGCCTTGATCTTCGAGCGTCTCGACGACGTGGCGATTGTGGACGATCTCCTTACGCACGTAGATGGGTGCGCCGTGCTTCTCGAGCGCCTTCTCGACGGTCTCGACCGCGCGGTCGACGCCGGCGCAGTAGCCGCGAGGCTCGGCGAGGAGCACGCGCTTGGCGCTGCCCTTGCGGGTGGACGGCGAATCAGCCGAGTGCGCGATACCGAGATTGAGAGGAACAGCCGAAGACATGTGACCAGCCTACTGGCACCTCGAACGTGAGACACTCCGGCAAACGTGAACACCTCGGTTTCGGGCTCCGATCGAAGGTTCCGAAGTAAACGAGTACGGCCGTCACAGGCAAGTCGGCTACCGATTGTCGGAGCTTTGCGGCAAGCTGTGGGAATGATCCGACCACCGTTCGTGGCGCGCGTTGCCGCGGGACTCGCCGTCACCGCGATGGAAGAGGCAAAGAAGTTGCCCACCACCGCTGTCGCCCTGCCGATGACCGCCGTGAGCCAGATGCTGCAGACAAGCATGCGCGTGCAGCAGTCGATCACCTCGTTGGCGATCAAGGGCGATCAGGCATTTGCACTGATCAACTGGTCTTCCGAGGACGAACAGCCCGAGTGGGCGGTCTTCGACGAGGACGCCGACGCTCCCGCAGACTCGGCGTCGACCACCGGCGCGACCACCGCTGACACCCCGACCAACGCCGGACGCTTCGCGCTCTACTCGCTCGAGCCGACTGCCCCCATCGAGGAGCCCACACCCGGCGCCGAGTCCGAATCCGCGGCAGCTACGACGGACGGACCTGCCGAAGAGCCCGAGATCGTCACCGAACTCGACTACCCCAACCTCACACTCGCACAGCTCCGTGCGCGCATCCGGACGCTCAGCATCGACGAGCTGACCGCCGTCCTGGACTACGAGAATGCGACGCTCGCCCGCGCACCGTTCCAGACCATGCTCACCAACCGCATCACCACAGCCAAGGCAAAGTGACTTCCGCAACGCCCCCCGCTTCATCGCAGCGATCGTCCGGCGCCAGCAGCGCTGAACAGCCGTGGCCGGTCCGCACGGTTTCCGCCAAGGTCGCCGGCTGGATCGATCGACTCGGCAGCATCTGGGTCGAAGGTCAGATCACCCAGATCAATGCACGCCCCGGTACCCGAACGGCCTTTCTCGTTCTGCGTGATCCGTCGGCAGACATGTCGCTGTCGATCACATGCTCACCACAGTTGTTGCACAACTCTCCGGTGCCGTTGACCGAGGGCTCGCGTGTCGTGATGTTCGGCAAGCTCTCGTTCTACACCGGACGCGGAACGGTGTCGTTGCGTGTCACCGAGATTCGCGCCGTGGGTATCGGTGAGCTGCTGGCCCGCATCGAGAGACTGCGCGCCTTGCTCGCCGCGGAGGGCTTGTTCGATCCGAGACTCAAACGGCCTCTTCCGTTTCTGCCCGGCACGATCGGCCTGATCACGGGCCGAGCCAGCGCGGCCGAAAAGGATGTCGTCTCGGTCGCCCACCGTCGTTGGCCCGCAGTGGCTATCGCGGTGCGTAACACCGCGGTGCAGGGCCCGACTGCTGTTCCCCAGATCATCGAAGCGCTGAAGGAACTCGACGCCAACCCGGTAGTCGACGTCATCATCCTCGCTCGCGGCGGCGGTAGCGTCGAGGATCTCCTGCCGTTCTCCGACGAGGCGCTGTGCCGCGCCATCGTGGCCTGCACGACGCCGATCGTCAGTGCCATCGGCCACGAGCCGGACAGCCCGCTCAGTGACCACGTCGCCGACCTGCGCGCAGCCACACCCACCGACGCGGCCAAGCGCGTCGTACCCGACGCGGTTGCGGAAGCTGCTCTGGTTGCCGATCTTCGTGACCGCAGCGCTGCGGCACTGCGCAGCTGGGTCAAGCGTGAGTCTCATCTGATCGAACAGTTGCGCACTCGACCGGTCATGGCATCACCGCTGCTCGCGGTGGACCGTCGCGCCGAAGAGGTCGAAAGGCTCCAGGCCGCCGGGCGACGCGATGTGACTCGGTTGATCGACTCCGAGTCCCGAACGATCGAGCATCTGCGCGCCCGGCTCACCACTCTCGGCCCCGCCGCGACGCTGGCCCGCGGGTACGCAGTCGTGCAACGTGTTGTCGCCGACGGCGATCCGGAGGTTCTGCGCTCGGTCGAGGACGCGCCACCCGGAACCCAGATTCGAGTTCGACTTGCAGACGGCGCCGTTCGCGCCGCAGTGATGGGAAGAGAAAAATGAGCAACGCCACCGACACCGACACCGACATCAACGAACTCGGCTACGAAGCAGCCCGCGACGAATTGGTGAGCGTCGTGAAGATTCTCGAACAGGGCGGCCTGGACCTCGACGCGTCACTCTCACTGTGGGAGCGAGGCGAAGCGTTGGCCAAGCGCTGTGAAGAGCATTTGGCCGGCGCCAGGGCTCGCGTCGAAAAGGCTCTGGCCGAAGCGGACGAGTAACGTCCGCTCCGACCGGAAATCCTATGGCGTGATCGGCTGCGCTGCGCCGACCTTCTCGGCAAGAATCCGGAACTCGTCCGGCGTCGCCGCGCCCGTGAGCAACAGGCGAACATCCCCGACGTCCGTGACCCAGATCGACTCGACACCTTCGCCGCCGAAGACGTTCCACGTATCGGCGCCGACGGTCTCGACTCCGGTCGCGAATCGCTGTCCACCGGCAACGTGTGACACCAACGGGAATTCCTCGGCGTTGCTCTGTGTCAGCTGAATGTAGCGACCGCTGGTCGTGATGAATCCCACAGTGCTCGAATCTCCGCCACCGTCGCCGGAGATGATTTTGCGACTGCCGGAGTTCGGGGTCCACCCGTCCGGAACACCGGGATTACGGATGGGAAATCCGAGTTCCTTCGCGTCGTAGTTCAGAGCAGCGTCCACGTCGACGCTCGGGATAGGCCCCTGCGTCGGGCCGCCAGGACTGAACGTGCACTGGCTGGCGATGCCCGCAATGATGATGCAGAACAGCACCAACGGTACGAGAGACCAGACCATGTCTTTGTTGTCTTCGAGAATGCGGGGTTTCTTCGATGCCACACCCCCAGTATCCAGGTACTGCGCAGTAGATACGATTCCCGGTCCCCTTCGAGCGAGACAAAACGTCGCAGCGGCGACCCGACAGCGCACGTAGCCGCTCCCATCTGGGACAATGACGCCTGAAGAAACCACTGTGTCGACACACCCCGTCGACCGCGACCGCGCCAGGAGGCACCGCACATGACGGCCAGCAGCACTCATCGTGAGACCCCGGACCGTAACCTCGCACTCGAATTGGTCCGAGTCACCGAAGCCGGTGCTATGGCTGCCGGCCGCTGGGTAGGCCGCGGCGACAAGGAAGGCGGCGACGGAGCAGCCGTCGACGCTATGCGTCAGCTCGTCTCCTCCGTCTCGATGCGCGGCATCGTCGTCATCGGTGAGGGCGAGAAGGACGAAGCGCCGATGCTGTTCAACGGCGAAGAGGTCGGAAACGGCGACGGCCCCGACTGTGACTTCGCCGTCGACCCGGTCGACGGCACCACCTTGATGTCCAAGGGCATGCCCAACGCGATCTCCGTTCTGGCTGTTGCCGAGCGCGGCGCGATGTTCGATCCGTCGGCCGTGTTCTACATGGAGAAGATCGCTGTCGGACCGGATGCTGCAGATGTCATCGACATCAGCGCACCGATCGCCGAGAACATCAAGCGCGTCGCCAAGGTCAAGAAGGCGTCGGTCTCCGACATCACGATCTGCATCCTGGACCGCCCGCGTCACAACCAGCTGATCCAGGACGTGCGCGACACCGGCGCTCGTATCCGTCTGATCTCCGACGGTGACGTTGCCGGCGCCATCGCCGCAGCGCGTCCCGAGTCCGGCACCGACATGCTCGTCGGCATCGGCGGAACGCCTGAGGGCATCATCGCCGCAGCAGCCATGCGCTGCATGGGTGGATCGCTGCAGGGCAAGCTCGCACCCACCGACGACGAAGAGCGCCAGAAGGCCATCGACGCCGGTCATGATCTCGATCGGATCCTGACCACCGAAGATCTCGTCTCCGGCGAGAACGTATTCTTCTGCGCCACGGGCGTCACCGATGGTGACCTGCTGCGCGGTGTCCGCTACTACGGCGGCGGCGCCAGCACGCAGTCCATCGTGATGCGCAGCAAGTCCGGCACCGTTCGCATGATCGACGCGTACCACCGTCTCGAGAAGCTGCGTGAGTACAGCTCCGTCGACTTCGACGGCGAAGAGGGCGCGGTTCCCCCGACGTTCTGATCGGCTCCGCCCCGTGAGCGGTTAGGGAGTCCCTGCACTCCTTAACCGCTCACGGGGGACGTAGTCCCCTACCCGCCCTCCAAAAGTGGCAATGTGGAGCCATGACGGAGAGCAACGATCAACAGTTCCGAATCGAACACGACACCATGGGCGAAGTTCGGGTGCCCATCGACGCGCTGTGGCGGGCACAGACCCAGCGTGCAGTCGAGAACTTCCCGATCAGCGGGCGCCCACTCGAGCGCACCCAGATCCGCGCAATGGGCTTGCTGAAAGCAGCGTGTGCGCAGGTCAACAAGGACCTCGGACTGCTCGACGCGGACAAGGCCGACGCAATCATCGCCGCCGCGAACGAGATCGCCGAAGGCAAGCACGACGATCAGTTCCCCATCGACGTCTTCCAGACCGGTTCCGGAACCAGCTCGAACATGAACGCCAACGAGGTCATCGCATCCATCGCGAAGGCCGCCGGTGTAGACGTACATCCCAATGATCACGTCAACATGTCGCAGTCCTCCAACGACACCTTCCCCACCGCCACGCACGTCGCAGCTACCGAAGCAGCGGTCACCGATCTTGTGCCGGCACTGGAACATCTGCATGCTGCGCTTGCCACGAAGGCGTCCGAGTGGAAGACCGTCGTCAAATCCGGACGCACCCACCTGATGGACGCTGTGCCGGTCACGCTCGGTCAGGAGTTCGGTGGCTACGCACGTCAGATCGAGGCCGGCATCGAGCGCGTCAACGCAACGCTCCCCCGCCTCGGCGAGTTGCCGATCGGCGGAACAGCAGTCGGCACCGGTCTCAATGCTCCGGATGGATTCGGCCCCAAAGTTGTTGCCGAGCTGGTCAAGTCGACAGGCGTCGACGCGCTGACTCCGGCGAAGAACAGCTTCGAAGCACAGGCCGCGCGTGACGGACTGGTCGAAGCATCGGGCGCGCTGCGGACCATCGCAGTCTCACTGACGAAGATTGCCAACGACATTCGGTGGATGGGATCGGGTCCGCTGACCGGACTCGGCGAGATCGCACTCCCCGATCTGCAGCCGGGTAGCTCGATCATGCCCGGCAAGGTGAACCCGGTCCTGCCCGAGGCAACCACTCAGGTTGCGGCTCAGGTGATCGGAAACGACGCCGCCATCGCGTGGGGTGGCGCTGCCGGAGCTTTCGAACTCAACGTCTACATCCCGGTCATGGCACGCAACCTGCTGGAGTCGTTCACCTTGCTGGCCAACGTCTCTCGACTGTTCGCCGACAAGTGTGTCAGCGGACTGGTCGCGCACGAGGAGCACCTCAAGACACTCGCCGAATCGTCACCGTCGATCGTGACGCCCCTCAACTCGGCGATCGGTTACGAGGAAGCCGCGGCCGTCGCGAAGCAGGCGCTCAAAGAGAAGAAGACGATCCGCCAGGTCGTCATCGAGCGCGGACTCGTCCCGGACAAGCTGAGCGAGGAAGAACTCGACAAGCGTCTCGACGTTCTGGCGATGGCGAAGGTCAAGGACTGAACAGACAACAGAGTGGCGGTTTCCACTTCGGAAACCGCCACTCTTTTCCCTACACCGTAGTGGTTGCGCGCCATTCGTCGGTGCGATCGGGGCTCGCCTCGGCCAATGCCTTCAACGTCGCTTCACGATCGAAGTCCTTGCCGTACACCGGAGTTCCCGGCTGCTGACGCCAGGAATCGTCGATCGTTCCCGCATCGACAGGATCGAAGCCCAACTGATTGATCAGATCGAACACGACCTGCTTGTTCGCGTCGTCGTCGCCGGCGATGGGTAGCGCAATGCGCCCCTCTGCACCTTCGGGAAGCCCCTTCTCGAGGAGGTGCTTCCACCAGATTCCGTTGAACGCCTTGAATACCGGTACACCCAGGCGCTCCTGCACCCATCCGCTTTCGGTCTGTCCGTCCTCGATGGCCGAGATCAGACCGTCACGCTGTTGCGGGTAGTAGTTGTTGGTCTCGATGACCGGGGCACCGGCGACCGCACCGCTGAGGATCCCCGCCGGTAGATCGACCACGTTCTTCTGCGGAATGCTCACGATGACCAGCTCGGCGCCCTCGGCGGCCTCGGTGCTGCGGACTGCCTTCGCGCCCGTCTCCGCTTCCAGTTCTGCAAGGGTGTCCGGTGTCCGCGAATTCGAGACGCGCACGTCGTGACCGAGCGCAGCGAGCCTACGTGTGAGCGTGCCACCGATCTGACCGGCTCCGATGATTCCGATGCGCATGACCCTGCTCCTTCGTCGTGTGTAGTGGCGATCGCGCCACCGCTGCATTCGTCAACGACGAGAACGCACCGGGTCATTCCGTACCGACTACTTCAACTCCCGTTGATTCAATCGGTTGACGGATCGAGTTCGAGCCTGATGCGAACACTGACCGGATCGGTCTGCAATCCGCGAAAGGCAGAGGCCGTCAGCGCCGATCTGAACTTCCCCGACGTGAATGTCTTCACCCGCGCCGGCACGTCGTCGTCCGGCATGATCTGGGCCTGTCCGTCCACCCACTCGCCGCGGCGACGGATCCGAACCTTCGGCGTCGCAGAGATATTGGCACCCCAGCCCCTGTCGATGCCGTGCTGCGCGATGACCCACGCCTCGTCGCCGTCGTAGGTGATCGCAACGGGCACTCGGCGGGTCAGACCGGTTCGGCGTCCAACCGTCTCGATCTCGGTCATCAACGACGGCATCAAACCGATCCGATTCAATCCGGTGACCAGCGGATTGGCGAAATACTTCCCGACTGCGACTTCGATTCTTCGTTTTCGTGCAACTGACGTCGGTACCGGCATGCCGTTTCCTCTCCTCCGGAGCTGACCTCGAAGCAACAGCTCTATACCGCACGATATAACCACTGATCCGGGAGTTTTGCCACCATGAATATCGATCAATACCCACTACCTGCACACAACACTTGACTGTGTCTGTCGGTTACATCTAGTCTCAGATTCGTTCCTATACCGATCGACATACTGGGAGGCAGTGATGAACACACCTCGAGACACCTCGTTGCCATGACCGGCCCGCAGACGCGTTGTCCGATCGCCGCAGCGCGTCGCAAGTGGGGAGTACCAAGAGAACCAGCGGCACCAGATGAATCGAACAGCTCTGCGATTGCATACGATGGCGGGATGGCCGACTCCGATTCCCGCACTCTGATGCTGGTCGGCGCCATCAATGCCTTCCGTGAACACGGGATCGCGACGACCTCGCTCACCGAGATCGTCGAACGCTCGGGAGCTCCCCGCGGGTCGGTGTACCACTATTTTCCCGAAGGCAAAGGACAGCTGGCCGGCGAAGCAGTTGCCTACTTCGGCCGAGGCGTCAGCGCCGCCATCAGTTCGATGATCGCTCAGTCTTCCCCACCGGAGATCATCGACGCGGTTGTCACAATATTTCGAAACAGCTTGGTAGAGAGCGATTTCACCTCCTCCTGTCCGGTCGCAGCCGCGGCGGTGGAGGGCGCGTCGACGCCGGCGGCATTAACTGCTGCGGGCGAATCCTTCACCTCGTGGGAATCGCTTCTCACATCGTTCTTCTGGCAGCAGGGACAGCCGTCCGAGACTGCAGCACAGTGGGCAACCGTCGTGATCGCGTCGATCGAAGGCGCGACTCTGATGGCAAAAGCTCAGCACACCACCGCGCCTCTCGATCGGATCGGCGCGCACCTCAAGGCTCTGGTCTCGGCCCCGAGCTGACCAACCCCTCTACTTCCAACCGCTGCTGCCGTCCGCGCAGGAGCAGAGATGGC
Source organism: Rhodococcus sp. ARP2 (assembly GCF_001029585.1). NCBI lineage: Bacteria > Bacillati > Actinomycetota > Actinomycetes > Mycobacteriales > Nocardiaceae > Rhodococcus > Rhodococcus sp. ARP2. The sequence goes on from NZ_LEKE01000049.1 coordinate 67,631, forward strand.
GTACAAACATGTCTCACACACTTGCACCGGCGCCCTCGGCGCCTATGATGACCAAGTCCCGTCGATTCACTGCGCTGATCTTCATCTGCCTCGCCGAACTCCTTGTCGTGCTGGACAACACAGTGGTCAACGTCGCACTGCCGACGATGAGCGTCGACCTGTTCGCCAGCGTCAGTGACCTGCAATGGATCGTCGACGCGTACACGTTGACCTTCGCCGGGTTCCTACTCACTTTCGGCCACCTGGGTGACCGCTTCGGACGCCGCCGAGTGATGATCATCGGTCTGATCGGCGTCGGCGCGATGTCGCTCGTCGGCGCTTTGGCTTCCAACCTCGAACAGGTGATCATGGCGCGCGCTGCCATGGGTGTCTTTGCCGCAGCGGTCTTTCCGGCCACCCTGGCCATGATCACGAACATCTTCACCGACGCCAAAGAACGAGCCATCGCCATCGCTGCCTGGACCGCAATGGCCGGCTTCGCGATTGCCATCGGCCCGACGGCAGGCGGTTGGCTTCTCGAGCACTTCTCCTGGCACTCGGTGTTCTGGATGAACGTTCCGGCTGCGTTGCTGGTCATCGTCGGTGTGCTGCTGGTTGTTCCGGAATCGAAGGCGCTTCACGTCGGCCGATTCGATTTCGTCGGAACAATCTTGTCGCTCCTCGGCATCGTCATTCTGGTGTGGACCATCATCGACGCGCCACATCGCGGATGGGTGTCGCCATTCAGCATCACGGGATACCTCTCTGCGACAGTGTTGTTGGCGGCATTCGTCGCATGGGAACTGCGCACCGATGCGCCGATCCTGAACATGAATCTCTTCCGAATCCGGCGGTTTTCATTCCCCGCCTTGGCTATTGCGGTCAGCTACTTCAGCATGTTCGGGTTCTTGTTCCTGATCACGCAGTACTTCCAGGGCGTTCGCGAATACTCGCCACTCGAATTCGGCATCCACTCTTTGCCTTTCGCCGCCGCTGTTGCGGTGGGCGCTCCCGTCGCCACCTTGGCGGCACAGAAACTCGGCACGACCGCAGTGATGGTGTTCGGCCTCCTCGTCCTCAGCGGCGGCATGTTCCTGGCCGGCCAGACGACCGTCGAGACGCCCTACCTCGGACCCGTCGTGATCTCGATGGTTCTCATGGGTCTGGGCCTCGCAATTGTCCAGGGACCGGCTACCGACTCCATCATGTCCTCGGTGCCCCTCGACGAAGCCGGCGCAGGCTCGGCAGTCAACGACACGACGCGTGAACTCGGTGGGACCCTGGGCGTCGCCGTCATCGGCTCGATCGTCGCCTCGTATTACACGTCCAAGGTGGCTCCGATCGTCGACGCCATTCCCGACGCCGTGATGTCGGCACAGGAGAAGGGCTTCGCTCGTGAGTCGGTGCTCAGCGTCATCGAGATCCGCTCGCGCGACATCAGTCCGCTCTTCGAGCAGCAGAAGGACAGTCTGATCTACACGATGAAGGCCGCGTGCCTGGAAGGTTTCGCCATCGCGTCGTACTTCACGGTCGGCGCAGCACTGATCACCGCGCTGCTGGTCGCGTTGTTGCTCCCCTGGAAGCCGGTCACAGAAGGCTCCATTCTCGGCAGTCTGGCGACCAAGACCCCGAAGTAGCTACAAGGTTTCCCGATTTGTCCGTATCTCAGCCCGCCGTTCCCCGATACTGGATTGACCGAGTGGTACCGACGACAGCCCTGCTAGGGAGAATCTCGTGTCCATCACCAGTAGAAACAGCTCGCGACTGTCGGCTGCGGCGATTCCGGTAGTACTGACGGTCGCCCTGCTCGCCGGATGCTCGTCCGATTCAGACACCACCTCAGCGCCCAGGCCGGTCGTCAGCGACGCCAGCCCCGGTCTCGACGCCGGGGTGCCGATCCCGGACGGGCAAATCGACGACGCGGTCGGAAAGCTCGACGGCCTCGCGAACGATCTCATGGCAAGTTCGGGTGTTCCCGGCATGGCTGTGGCCGTGGTGCACGGCGGTAAGACTGTGTATGCAAAGGGATTCGGGGTTCGCGAGTTGGGTAAGAGCGCCACCGTCGATGCCGACACCGTGTTCCAACTGGCATCGGTGTCGAAGTCGGTAGGAGCCACGGTGGTCGCCCACGAAGTCGGAATCGGGACCGTCGACTGGGACACTCCGGTGATCTCGAAACTGCCGGGGTTTGCGCTTGGCGATCCGTGGGTGACCGACCACCTCACGATCTCCGATCTCTACACGCATCGGTCGGGATTACCGGACCACGCCGGCGACGGGCTGGAGGACCTGGGCTACAACCGGGCCCAGGTGCTCGAGAAGCTTCGCCAACTACCGCTCAATCCATTCCGAATCACATACGAGTACACGAACTTCGGCGTCACAGCCGGCGCTGAGGCCGTTGCAGCTGCGGCGGGCACCGATTGGGAAACGCTGTCGCAGAACACGATCTACGGCCCGCTCGGTATGACATCGACGTCTTCGCGGTTCGCCGATTACCAGGCCCGAGAAAATCGAACAGTGGGCCACATCCTCGAAGACGGAAAGTACAAGGTAGGGCCGGTTCGGGACGCCGACGCCCAATCCCCCGCCGGTGGAGTCAGCTCCTCCGTGAACGACTTGGCCAAGTGGTTGGACATGGTGCTGTCCGGCGGTCAGTATCAGGGGCAGCAGGTCGTTCAGACGGATGCGCTCGTGCCCGCAGTGAACCCGGAGATCGTCTCGCGCCACGCGCAGGAAATCGGGGAACGCTCCGGCTTCTACGGCTACGGGTTCAACGTTTCCGACAGCGCCGCAGGCCGTGTCACCGCCAGCCACTCCGGCGCCTTCCTGGTCGGAGCCGGGACAAATTTCGTGACGATTCCCTCCGCTGACGTCGGCATCGTCGTTCTGACCAACGGCACGCCCACCGGCGTCGCGGAGACCTTGACCGCCGAGTTCGCCGATCTGGTGCAGTTCGGGAAGATCACCCGCGAGTGGCGCCCGCTGTACGAAGCGGCGTTTGCCTCACAAGCCGATCCCGAGGGCGAACTTGCCGGGAAGACACCGCCGACCTCCCCCGCGCCTGCCCCACCGACAAACCAATTGACCGGCGACTACGGCAACCCGTACTGGGGTCCCGCACTCGTGACGCAGCAGAACGGTGCGCTGACCTTGACCATGGGTCCCGCGGCGGTGACGTACCAGCTGACCCACTGGGACGGAAACACCTTCACGTTTCCGCTCAGCGGCGAGAACGCACCGGCCGGGACGGTCTCGAAGGCCACCTTCGACGGAAACTCGCTAACCTTGGAGTACTTCGATCACGATCATCTCGGTACCTTCATCCGGGCAACACCGGCCGAATAATCAGCCAAGGACACCCCATGAGTAGTTCGACAGCCACGGTGAACGCAATGTTCGCGGCCCTCACCGATTTCGACGTGGACGCAGCAGCCGAATTGATGACAGACGACATCGTCTGGCAGAACGTCTCGCTCCCCACACTGCGAGGCAAGAAGACCGTCGTGCGAGCGCTTCGTCTGGTCACCAAGCCTTCACTGAAATTCGAGGCCGAGATGCACCACATCGTCGGCGACGAGTCCACGGTGCTCACCGAACGCACTGACATCCTGACCGTCGGGCCGCTGCGCATCGAATTCTGGGTGTGCGGAACTTTCGAACTGCGCGACGGCAAGGTCTCCGTCTGGCGGGACTATTTCAGTCTGCGAGACGTCGCGTGGGGTGTGGTGACCGCGGTCGGCCGTGCAGTCGTCGGGAGCGGGACACGAAGTAGGCTTGCTCCGGCCTGAAATCACCTGCCGAAAGCGAGCGAACCTGCCATGCCCGAGAACACCACGCCTGACTCCTTCGACGCCGGCTTGGCTGTGCGCACCGAAGTCATGGGGGCCGATTTTGTCGACGCCGCCTTCGAGCGCACCCGCGGCACCGACAGCGAAGAACTGCAGAACTTCGTGACGGCCAACGTCTGGGGTTCGGTATGGACGCGTCCCGGACTCGATCGCCGCAGCCGCAGTCTGATCAATCTGGGGATGCTGATCGCGCTGCGCGCGGAGAACGAACTCAAAGGCCACGTACGCGGAGCACTACGAAACGGCTTGACGCGCACCGAGATCGTCGAAACCGTGATCCACGCGAGCGCGTACTGCGGCGCGCCGGCGGGGCTGGCGGCAATGCGTGTGGTGCAGGAAGTTCTCGACAACGAACTCGGACCGCTGCAAAACTGAACTACTGAAAACCCAAGAATCTCCCCGTGCAGACCGAAGTCCGCACGGGGAGATCGCTTCTCAGGAAGTAGGGCCGAACTCCTCGAGCATGTCGGTCACCAACTCGGCGATCGGCGACCGCTCACTGCGCGTGAGTGTGATGTGCGCAAAAAGCGGGTGCCCCTTGAGCTTCTCGATGACGGCCGCAACTCCGTCGTGCCTGCCCACTCGCAGGTTGTCACGCTGCGCGACGTCGTGCGTGAGAACCACCCGCGAGCCGGTTCCCAGACGAGAAAGCACTGTCAGCAGAACATTTCGTTCGAGTGACTGCGCTTCGTCGACGATCACGAACGAATCGTGCAGCGACCGACCGCGAATGTGCGTCAGCGGCAGCACTTCCAGCATTCCGCGGGCGAGAACCTCTTCGAGAACCTCCGGCGAAGCCAACCCGTCGAGAGTGTCGAAAACGGCCTGAGCCCACGGGCCCATCTTCTCGCTCTCACTACCGGGAAGGTAGCCGAGTTCTTGTCCGCCAACGGCATACAGCGGACGGAAGACGACGACCTTGCGCTGGGTGCGGCGCTCGAGAACGGCTTCCAAACCTGCTGTCAGAGCCAAGGCCGACTTACCGGTGCCTGCCTTGCCGCCGAGAGAGATGATGCCGATGCTCTCGTCCATGAGGAGATCGAGCGCAATGCGCTGCTCGGCAGAGCGGCCGTGCAGTCCGAACGCCTCACGCTCACCGCGCACCAACTGGATGCGCTTGTCGGGAGTCACCCGACCGAGGGCGCTCGACGAACCACCGAGCAGACGAAGACCCGTGTGACACGGCAGATCTCGCGCTTCGTCAAGGTCCAGGAAACCCTCGTTGAACAGCTCGTCGATGTCCGTCGAGGCGACGTCCAGCTCGGTCATGCCCGTCCATCCGGATGGCACGACGTCGTGAGCGTGGTACTCGTCGGCAGGTAGTCCCACCGCGCCTGCCTTCACACGAAGCGGAATGTCCTTACTGACGAGGACTACGTCCTTGCCCTCCGCCGCAAGGTTCAGCGCGCACGCCAGAATCCTCGAATCGTTACTGTCCGTGCGGAATCCGACGGGTAAGACCGCAGGGTCGGTGTGATTGAGTTCGACCTGCAGTGTCCCGTTCTCGGTGCCGATCGGTACCGGACGGTCGAGGCGGCTGTATTCGATCCGGAGATCGTCGAGCATGCGGAGCGATTCTCGGGCGAACCATCCCAGTTCGTGGTGGTGTCGCTTGCCTTCGAGTTCGCTGATCACGACCAGTGGCAGTACCACGTGGTGTTCGGCAAATCGAGTGACAGCCCATGGATCGGACAGTAGTACCGAGGTATCCAAGACGTACGTGCGAAGTGCATCTCCCGAATGATTCCCGGCTGATAGATCAGCCCGGGCCGAGTGGGCAGAGACGGAGCGTGATGCAGTCACGTTGGGCTCCTAGGTCTGCGCGGCACCCGCGCAAACTCAGCTCGCTGGGCCGGACGGCTCTGGTGTCAGGTGACGCTGTGTCAGCTGAAACAAGGGCCGGGCGCCGGCCCTCTCGTACTGAGTGTTTCAGTCACGATCAGAACCTCCCGCACAAGTAACTTCTGGTTACTCGTTACTGCCGACGGTACTGCGGATCGGACACTCGCGCCACGGAACGAGCCGCACATCTGGTGAACGCCAGGTAACAAAATGCCACTCGTGTGATTCAGCGTCACTCAGGACTCGATCAGACCCCACTTCGCGGCGCGCACCGCTGCCTGAACCCGCGAATTGGTTCCGGTCTTGACGAAGATGTTCTCGAGGTGGGTGGCGACGGTGCGACGGCTGACGAACAACTCCTCGGCGATCTCGACATTGCCCGCGCCCCTGGCCACCAATTGCAGTACCTGGATCTCCCGTGGGCTCAGATGGACACGATCGAGCGCCACCTGGTCCCCCACGACGCGCGAGCAGGCCGCGCTGGACGCCGCCACCACCTCGCGCACGCGATCGACGACGCCGGAATCCGCGAAGCTCATGTGCAGCAATCCGGTCACCTCACGGCCGGAGAACCCCAATGCGACCGACGCGCCCTCGGCGTACCCGGACGGCCGCAGAACATCGGTAACCATCTCGACCTGCTCGAATCGTGGCACGTCCTGCCAGAACACTGGCACGCCCGAAGCCTCGCGAATGATGCCGAAGAGATTGCGATCGGCGACGAAGTCGTCGAGCAGGAACTCGAGCACCCTGGCGTCGTATCCGGAACTCGCCAGAGCCCGATGCCGTCCGCTCGACGGGTCTCGGTACGTGACCGCCGCAGCCGAGTACGCGAGTCCACGTGCGCGAAGTTCTTCGGCGCACAGGCCGAGAATGCCGTACGCCCCGGCCGCCGGCGATCGCGGCGCGAACATGTCAGGTCCAGCGCCGCGATCAGGCAGTACAGACGTCATCACACCAATCTAGCCAATCGTGTGAGCTAGGCCACCACCAGTGAATCGGCCGGCTTCCTGTCCGCCCACGGACGCACCGCTTCGAAGTTCGCGGCAGTCCGCAGAACCAGTGCGTCCTGGCGGTGGCGTGCGGCGATCTGCAGCCCCACCGGTCGACCGTCGGCGGTGAATCCGGCGGGCACGGTGATCGCGGGGTTGTTGAGCATGTTGTACGGGTAGGTGAAGAGCCAATCGAGCAACTGCTCACGCAACGACGCACCTTCGAGCCATGACGGCGCGAACTGACTGAGCGGGAACGTGGCCGAAGCCAAGGTCGGCGAGACCAACACGTCGTAGTCGTTCATGAACGTGGTCCACGTGTCCCACATGACGCCGCGGAATGCGTCGGCCCGCCCGACGTCGACACCGGTGAGCCGCTCGGCCTCGTGCATGATCTCGATCAGGTTGTCGTCGACCTCGCCGCGCTGGTTCTCCCAGTCGAGCAAGTCGTATTCGGAAGCGAAACCGGGAACCCAGATGCCGTTCCACATCGACTCCGACGGATTTCCCCACTGCGGGGTGGCCTCGGTGATCTGGGCACCCAATTCCTCGAATGCCGCCAGCGCGTCGAGGCACACCGCCAGCACCTCCGGATCAACATGGCCGAGGCCGAGATTCGTCGACCACGCGACGCGAAGCCCCTTCACGTCGCCCTTCGCCGCTTCGACGTACGAGGTCTCCGCACGCTCGATCGAGAGCGGATCCGCATTGTCCGGCCCGGCCATGATGTCGAGCATCAGCGCGTTGTCGGCGACGGTCCTGGTGATCGGACCGTGGTACGCCCAGTTGTAGAACCGGCCGGCCAGAATGGTCTGCGGAATGACGCCGGTGGTCGGTTTGAGCCCGACGACCCCGCAGAGCGCCGACGGGATACGCACCGATCCGGCGCCGTCACTGCCCTCGGCAAGTGGCCCGAGGCCTGCAGCCACGGCAGCCGACGCACCGCCACTGGACCCGCCCGCGCTGTTGCCGAGCTTCCACGGGTTGTGCGTCGGCCCGTACAGGTGGTTGTCCGTGCCACCGTAGTAACCGCTTTCGGGAGTGTTCGTCTTTCCCAGGAACAGTCCGCCAGCGCCGCGCAGCCTGTCCACGACGACGGCATTTCCCGTCGCGATGTTGTCGGCCATCGGCTTCATCCCGAACGTGGTCGGCAGCCCGTCGACTGCCGTCAGATCTTTGATCGTGAACGGAACGCCGTGCAGCGGGCCGAGTTTCTCGCCCGATTCCTGTTGCCGTGAGAGTTCGGCCGCGTCGCGCGTGACCTGCTCGCGATCGAACTGCACTATCGCGTTGATCGACGGATTGACAGCGTCGACGCGCTGGATCATAGCTTCGGCAATCTCGTTGGGCGAGAGACTGTTCGACGCGACCGACGCCGCCATCTCGGTAGCGGAGAGCCAATGCAGATTCTGTTCGGTCATGGGGTTTCCTTCGCCGGAGGGGTGATGCTCTCAGGCTAGGAAGCGCCGAACTCGGCCACCATCGGTCATGTGACCGATGCCACAATCCGCGACTGGCAAAAAACCAGCGGCCCGGCCCCTCGAAAGGGACCGGGCCGTCGGTGAAGGAATACCTAGACGTTCTTGCTGAGCAGGCCCCAGTTCTCGAGACCGTCGTACAGCGGAAGGTCGAGGGCGAGCTTGGCGACGCGCGCACGCAGCGCCGGCAGATCCGCGTTGCCGGCCAGAGCGGTACCGATGATGTCGGCGACCTCGGTGAACTCGGCATCGCCGAATCCGCGGGTGGCCAACGCTGCTGTACCGATACGCAGACCGGAGGTGGTCATCGGCGGGCGGGGATCGAACGGAACAGCGTTGCGGTTGACCGTGATGCCGATTTCGTGCAGAAGGTCCTCACCCTGCTGGCCGTCGAGCTGTGAGTTACGCAGGTCCACGAGAACGAGGTGGACGTCTGTGCCGCCGGTCAGGACGCTGATGCCCTGGTCTGCGACGTCCTTGTTGCCCAGACGCTCGGCAAGGATGCGCGCGCCGGAAAGGGTGCGTGCCTGACGATCCTTGAACTCTTCACCGGCAGCGATCTTGAAGGTGACTGCCTTGGCCGCGATGGCGTGCATGAGCGGTCCACCCTGCTGACCCGGGAAGACAGCGGAGTTGAGCTTCTTGGCCCACTCCTTCTTCGCCAGGATCAGGCCGGAACGCGGTCCACCGAGTGTCTTGTGGACGGTCGAGGAGACGACGTCCGCGTACGGGACGGGCGAGGGGTGCAGGCCTGCGGCAACCAGTCCGGCGAAGTGAGCCATGTCCACCCACAGGTACGCCCCGACCTCGTCGGCGATCGCACGGAACGCCGCGAAGTCCTGCTGACGCGGGTATGCGGACCAACCGGCAACGATGACCTTCGGCTTCTCGGCGAGGGCGATCGAGCGCACCTCGTCCATGTCGATGCGGTGATCTTCCTTGCTGACGCCGTAGGACGCGACGTCGTACAACTTGCCGGAGAAGTTCAGCTTCATGCCGTGCGTGAGGTGACCACCGTGGGCAAGGTCGAGGCCGAGCAGCTTCTCACCCGGGTTCATCAGTGCCATCAGAACAGCAGCGTTGGCCTGTGCGCCCGAGTGCGGCTGAACGTTCGCGAACTCTGCACCGAAGAGTTCCTTCGCACGGTTGCGCGCCAGATCCTCGATGACGTCGACGTGCTCGCAACCGCCGTAGTAACGACGTCCCGGGTAGCCCTCGGCGTACTTGTTGGTCAGGACGCTGCCCTGAGCCTGCAGAACCGAGCGGGGAACGAAGTTCTCCGACGCGATCATCTCGAGCGTGTCGCGCTGACGAGCCAATTCACCAGCCATCGCCTCGGCGACTTCGGGGTCGAGTTCGGCGAGTGATGCAGAGTTGACGTCGGAGCCGGGCACAGCGGTCATCGAGGAATCTCCAAGCTGGATGCGGAAACGAATGCGTCCAGTCTACGAAGTTCGCTCCCGCCGTCTCCACCCGGCACTAGGCAGCACGCAGAGAGCTGGGGACCAGCGGCTCGTCGAGCAGCCTGCGGAAGCGTTCGGTGCGCTCGGCGCCCACCGGCACCTCGTCCAGCCAGCCCCCGAGCAGCCGGTATCCCTCGACATACGTGCTGGTGTACGCCCGCCACAGCGGCGAAGACAGGAACTTGAGCGATTGGCGAGCGCGTTCCGGCGTCGACAGCGACCACCGTTCGAGGAACAGCGCCACGTCGTCGAGGCTGCGCCCCTCGTCGTGCAACATCAGAGCGGCATCCTGACGAACACTCAGCAGTTGCCCCGACGCGGCGGAGAGCCGTTGCGCCTTTTCCCCGTCGAATGACAAGCCGAGATCGGCGTAGATGTCCTGCGCCCACAAGCCCCACTCCGGACCGACGATCGCTTCCAGCGCCAGATCTGCGAGGCCTTCGGCCATGATGCACTGCGGCGTGTTGACCAGGAACAGTGTCTGCTCGAGCTGACCCGAACCGACCAGACCGGCTTCCTTACGGCAATGCTCGGTGTGATGGCCGGGGTAGGACTCGTGCGCGATCAGCCGCGGCAGGTTGGCCATGAACTGCGGCAGATCCGAATTGATCGCAACCTTGGAGCGGTAGTCACCGAGGTAGTAGTTGAAGCCGGACCACGGCTTGTCCCCCACCACTTCGTATTCGACGGTTTCCGACGCCGGAAGCCCGAACGTGCCGCGGACCAGATCGCGCAGCGCACTCGACATTGCCTCGACGCACTCGTTCAGTCTCGCCGCGGGGATCTCGTCGGCCTTGCGATGCGCCTGCACTCGCTGCGCCAGCGGTCCCGGACCGGGCAGAACTTCACCCATCAACCGGTGCGCGTCGCTGTAGGCGTCCTCGTTTCCCTTTTCGATTCGTACGTCGAAGTACGCCTCCACCTCGTCCACGAAGCCGATGTCCTCACCCGCGAACTTGCGCCCGGAGCATTCCAGGGCGCGAAGGTGAACGTCGATGAAGTGAGCGCGCTCGGCATTCAGACCACTTCCGGCCAGCTCGCCCCGCAATTCACGTGCCGTGCGGGCAAGTTCACGCGGATCGGGCTTCGGGGCGCTCTCGATCTGCTTACGCAGCGCCGGGTCACCGGTGAACGCGTCGACGAACCCGTCTTCGAGACGGTCGAAACCCAGTCCGAGCAGCAGATATTGGCGAACAAGTGTGTCTGGATCCATAACGACCGAGCCTAGCCGCTCGCTCCGGAATGCCACCCGGCGAAAGTCCCGGACGTGGCACCGAGCACAATCCGACTATGCACTCGGATCGTGCGCACACGCGCCTGGCTTGCTCGCATAGCTGTTTCGTCCGCCGGGCCCCGGGTTCACTACATGCCGGTGAGCTGGGCTGATGGCGCGCACCAACGAATCGAGTCCCTACGTCGAGTTCGACCGCAAGCAGTGGCGGACACTGCGTAAGTCGACGCCGCTGGTGTTGACCGAGGACGAGTTGTACGGCTTGCGTGGTCTCGGCGAGCAGATCGATCTCGAAGAAGTTGCCGAGGTTTATCTCCCCCTCGCACGTCTGATCCACCTGCAGGTGGCGGCACGCCAACGGCTGTTCGCGGCCACCGCGACGTTCCTCGGTGAGAAGCATCCCGATCGTCAGGTGCCCTTCGTCATCGGTGTCGCCGGTTCGGTCGCGGTCGGAAAATCCACGACTGCTCGTGTGCTGCAAGCTCTCCTGGCCCGCTGGGACCACCATCCACGCGTCGACCTCGTCACCACGGACGGATTCCTCTATCCGACCAGGGAACTCCAGCGTCGGGGCATCATGCACCGCAAGGGTTTTCCCGAAAGTTACGATCGCCGCAAGCTGTTGCGCTTCGTCACCGAAGTCAAGTCCGGGGCGGAAGAGGTAGCGGCGCCGGTCTATTCGCATACGTCGTACGACATCATCCCGGGCCAGTACCACCTGATCCGCCAGCCTGACATCCTCATCATCGAGGGCCTCAACGTCCTGCAGACCGGCCCGCGTCTGATGGTCTCCGATCTGTTCGACTTCTCGATCTACGTCGACGCCCGCATCGAGGACATCGAAGCCTGGTACATCCAGCGGTTCCTCGCGCTACGCAACACGTCGTTCGCCGATCCGAACGCTCACTTTCACCACTACTCCGGCCTCTCCGACCGTGACGCGACCATCGCGGCGAAGGAGATCTGGAACTCGATCAATCACCCGAACCTGGTGGAGAACATTCTCCCCACCCGCCCCCGCGCAACCCTGGTACTGCGCAAGGACGCCGATCACACGATCAACCGACTGCGCCTGCGCAAGCTCTGAGACGGCTCAGGCGCCGAACCGGCGGTGGCGCGCCGCGTAGTCACGCAAGGCTCGAAGAAAGTCGACTCGACGGAACTCGGGCCAGTACGCCTCGGTGAACCAGATCTCCGAATAAGCGCTCTGCCACAACAGGAATCCGGAGAGCCGCTGCTCGCCGGAGGTGCGGATCACCAGATCCGGATCGGGCTGTCCCGACGTGTACAGATGACCGTCGATGCCGTCGACCGTGACGGCCTGGATCAGTTCGTCTCCGCTCAGACCCGCACCGATCTTGTCACGCAGGAGCGATTGGACGGCGTCGGCGATCTCCTGACGTCCGCCGTATCCGATCGCGACGTTGACATGTGTCCCGGTTCGGCCACTGGTCCCCGCCGCCGCTTCCCGCAAGCGCCTGGACTGCTCGGGGGGCAGAAGATCGAGAGCACCGACGATCTGCACACTCCAGTTCTTGCCGGGCCCGGAGATCTCTTCGACGACGTCGGTGATGATTTCGAGGAGCGTGTCGAGCTCTTCCGGCTCGCGGCGCAGGTTCTCGGTCGAGAGCAGGTAGATGGTTGCCATCTCGATTCCGGCGGCGTCGCACCACTCGAGCAATTCGGCAATTTTGAGCGCGCCCATGCGGTGCCCGTGACTGACATCGGTGAAGCCGTTCTCGCGAGCCCATCGCCGGTTTCCGTCACACATCACGGCTACGTGCCGTGGGTGCGCGAGACCGTCGAGATGACTGAGGAGCCGTCGCTCGTAGATGCTGTACAGCAGTCCGCGCAGATTCACCGTGACATCACCATGGTGTCAAAGACTACGCCCGGCAGTGACAGCCACATGCGAGCGCCGTCACGCTTTTTGTACGCGTCGAAAACCCGCAGGTAGGTTATGCTACTGGTGCGTAACCTACGGTACCGTAGGTTACGCAGTTCGCAACAGCACGGAACGAGAGGGGTTGCACATGACGGCATTCGGGCTCGACGAGCTTCCGGTCAAACCACGCATGCGCGGTTGGATCCATCTGTGGGCGCTCGGTGTCTCCGTCGTCGCGGGCATCGTTCTCGTCTCCGTAGCCGGCGCTCAGGTGGGCGCCAAGGCGGCTTGGGCAACCGCGATCTACAGCATCACGATCTGCGGCCTCTTCGGCATCAGCGCGACGTATCACCGCATCCAGTGGCAGACCGTCAAGGGCCGTACGTGGATGAAGCGTGCTGACCATTCGATGATCTTTCTCTTCATCGCCGGCAGCTACACACCGTTCGCCATGCTCGGCCTTCCCACCCACACCGGCAAGATCATTCTTGCGATCGTGTGGGCAGGTGCACTGGCCGGCGTTGCCCTCAAGATGCTCTGGCCCACCGCGCCGAAATGGGTGGGGGTACCGCTCTACCTTCTCCTCGGCTGGGCGATCGTTCCCGTGGTCGGTGAACTGACACACCAGGTCGGTGTGGCGCCGATGGTGCTGCTGCTCGTCGGCGGAATCTTCTACAGCGTCGGCGCAATTCTGTACGCGACAAAATGGCCCAACCCGTGGCCGACGACGTTCGGGCATCACGAGTTCTTCCACGCTGCCACTGTCATTGCAGCGATCTGCCACTACATCGCGGTATGGCTCGTCGTGTTCAACTGATTCGCCAGTTCCACCACCGTCGTCACCGGCCGATCACACACGAATCCCCGACAGATGTACGCGGCTTCACCGTCGTCGACAAGGGGGCGATCTGCAAGCAGCGGTGAAGAATCCGGCGCTCCGCCGACAACCACTGCACCGCCCGGGGCAAGCCGCCGGGCATCGGCCAACAGCGAACCTTCCCCGACGACGGCAACCTGTATCGGACCACGCAACGATGCTTCCGCCACTGTGAGCCAGTGTCCCGCCGACCGAGGCGCACGCTCGAGCGGCAGCGTGGCCCTCGCCAGCGCGTCCGCCGCGGCCTGGGCGTAACGAGAGGATCGATCGGCATCGGTCAACGCCGCCGCGGTCAACAGAGCCTCCGCGACGCTCGACGCACCGGACGGCGTCGCGCCGTCCAACGGGTCTCGGGGCCGTGTGACGAGGGACTCCGCGAAATCGGCCGTGTCGAACCAGCTTCCCGGCTCGGCCGGATCGGCGAAGTGGTCGAGCGTGACGTCGAGCAACTGCTGCGCCGCATCGAGCCACCGCGCGAATCCCGTTGCCTGGTAGAGAGCCAGGAGGCCGGTGGCCAACATTGCGTAATCCTCGAGCACTGCCGTCGGGGTGCCGACAGCCCCGCCGAGGGAAGCGCGACGCAAATGACCGTCCACCAGGTGAAGGTCGAGAAGAGCGCCAGCGCACTCGGCCGCCGCCGCGATCCAGTCGGATCGATCCAGGGCAAGTCCCGCTTCCGTCAAAGCCGTGACGGTCAACCCGTTCCAGGCCGTCACCACTTTGTCGTCGCGGCCAGGCTGTGGACGCTGAGCCCGGGCGGCGCGTAGAGCGTCGGAGACCGTCTGCCAGCGCGACCAGTCGTCGGGGTCACGGAGCAATTGCAATACCGACGCACCCTCTTCGAATGTTCCGGTATCGGTGACCCGGAACAAGTCCGCCGCCCACTGCCCGTCCTCCGCACCGAGTACCTCGACCAGCTGCGTCGGCGTCCATACGTACGTGAGGCCTTCGACGCCGTCGGTGTCGGCATCGAGAGCCGAAGCGAAGCAACCGTTCTCGGTCAGCAGATCGGAGAGCAAAAATGCTGCGGTCTCCCTGGCTATGCGGGTGGCCAGGTCCGATCCGGTCCGCCGCGCCCAGTGCGCGTAGAACCGCAGGAGCAACGCGTTGTCGTAGAGCATCTTCTCGAAGTGCGGAACCACCCACTCGGCATCGACCGAGTAGCGCGAGAATCCTCCGCTCAACTGGTCGTAGATACCGCCACGTGCCATTCCTTCGGCGGTGCGCTCGATACCGCCGAGGATCTCGCCCGAACCCGTTCGCTCGAACTGTCGGAGCAGCCCCTCCAGTAATGCCGACGGTGGAAACTTCGGTGCCCCACCGAATCCCCCGCGCGGGATGTCCTCGTCACCGAGGATCGATCGACCCGCCGCGTTCAGCAACTCGGCGTCGATAGGCGCTCCGGCGTACGGAATTCCGCCAGACGCGCGCTGAAGTTCCGTGACGATCGACTGTGCCGCGTTGTCGACCTCGTCGCGCCGATTCGTGAAGGTGTCGGCTATCGCTTCGAGAAGCTGTGTGAACGACGGCATTCCGCCGCGAGGCGTCGGCGGGTAGTAGGTGCCGCAGTAGAACGGTGAACCGTCGGGAGTCAGAAAACAGGTCATGGGCCAGCCGCCCTGACCGGTCATCGCGACCGTCGCATTCATGTAGACGGCGTCGATGTCGGGACGCTCTTCGCGGTCCACCTTCACACAGACGAAGTTCGCGTTCATGACGGCCGCGATCTCGGCGTTCTCGAACGACTCGTGCGCCATGACGTGGCACCAGTGGCACGCCGAGTATCCGATCGAGAGAAGGATCGGCACGTTGCGCTCGCGCGCCCACTCCATCGCCTCTTCGCCCCACTGTTGCCAGTGGACCGGATTGTCGGCGTGCTGACGCAGGTAGGGGCTCGAGGACCCACCCAGGTTGTTCCGCAGCCGTGGGTCCATCGTCGCTACCTCGTTCGTCTCAGGATTCTTGCTTCGGCTTCTTCTCGGTAGAGACGTTCGGTTCCGCCGGGCTCGGAGCTGTGATCGCTCCCCGGTCGGTGCCTTCGTCTGCCTGCTGATCGAGTTCGGGATGATCCGGTTCGAACGTTTCCGGCAGCTTCTTGAGCTGGCGATTCATCGACCGAACCAAGAGGATCACACCGATGAGCAGCGCAAGAATCACCAGCAGGCCGACCGGAGACGACTTTCCGAACTCCGGGCCGGATGGGTTACTCGGGGTCTGAGCAAGAAATTGTGTGGTGCCGAGAACTACCTCGGCGGACAGAGCATTCACTTCTGCGCGTCCTCTTCGAGACCTGCGAACAGGTCGGTTTCCGGAATGGACGTGGTGACCCGCGTCTTGGCGAGCTCGAATTCCTCGGTGGGCCAGATCTTCTGCTGAATATCGAGCGGCACAGCGAAGAACGAACCGTTGGGATCGATCTGCGTCGCGTGCGCACGCAGAGCGTCGTCGCGCTGGGGAAAGTAGTCGCCGCAAGTGACCTGAGTGGTCACACGAACCATCATGTCGCCGCGCTCGGTCTTCCACTTCTTGAGCCAGTCCGCCATCGGGAACGGCTCACCGCGACGCTCGTACTCCTCCTGGAAGAGTTCGAGGCGCTTACGGATGAATCCGTGCGAGTAGTAGACCTTCTTGATTTCCCACGGCTGACCGTCCTCGGGGAAGTACTCGGGATCGGCAGCGGCCTCGTAGGCAGCCATCGACACCTCGTGGCACCGGATGTGGTCCGGGTGCGGGTATCCGCCGTTCTCGTCGTACGTCGTGACGACGTGGGGACGGAACTCGCGAATCACCTTGACCAGAGCGCGCGTCGACTCTTCGAGCGGAACGAGGGCGAAGCACCCTTCGGGCAGCGGCGGAAGAGGATCACCCTCGGGGAGCCCGGAATCGACGAAACCGAGCCAGCGCTGCTTCACGCCCAGGATGCGAGCGGCCTCGGCCATCTCCTCCTGGCGAACTTCGCTGATTCGATCGCGGACACCGGGAACGTCCATGGCCGGGTTGAGAATGTCGCCACGCTCACCCCCGGTGAGCGTCAGGACCATCACTTCGTGGCCTTCGGCTGCATAACGGGCGGTGGTGGCCGCACCCTTGCTCGACTCGTCGTCGGGATGGGCATGGACGGCCATGAGCCGGAATCCGCTCACGTGTTCGTTCACCTCAACTTCACCTGTAGCCGTTGCCGGCAGTTCACTTGTAGCCGTTGCCGGCAGTTCACCTGTAGCCGTCACCGGCAGTCTTCGAGTCACACGCTGTGCACCGCTCGGATTACTCCGGGTGGTTGCCGTCAAACGTACCGACTGCCGACAAACCTACCGACGGCGCGACGGGACACGTCCTCTATAGTTCCACCCGAGAGTTCCTGGCGCAGCCGTGACCCCTTCGGTAATTCGGCGGGACACAGTCAGTTGCTGCACGACACGTGAACTCGAGTCTTCGAGAGCAGAGTGATGAGCAAACCGCTTCCCCAAGATCGGTACCCGAGCACAACTCGCACAAGCAGTCCCCGCAAGTGGATGGTGTGGGCTCTGACCGCACTCGTCATCGTCGTAGGCGGCGGAATCGCGTACTACGCGTACGGAAAATTTGCGGTCAAGGAAATCGAGACCGAGACCATCTCGTTCGACATCGCCAACGACTCCACGGTGAAGATTCGCTTCACCGTCACACGCGACGACTCGTCACGTGACGCGATGTGCATCGTGCGCGCTCGCTCGAAGGACGGATCCGAAACCGGACGACGTGAGGTCTACGTCCCGTCCTCCGAGCATCAGACCCTCGAGTTCAACACCGAGGTCAAGACGTCCCAGCCGCCAGGCATGGCCGACGTCTACGGCTGCAGCTTCGACGTTCCGGAGTACCTGACCAAGAGCTGACCTCGGAACGCATCCACCCTGCCGGACGTTTGGCGCCGGACAGGGCGGGTAGTCATGCGTGATAGAATTGCCCGATACACGGTTCCGGGTGGAACCGTGTATTGCTGCATTGACGCAAGGTTTGACGGCAAGGTTGCATCCCTGGTGGTGCTTCCGAGTCGTTGTTCGCTGCTGTTGCAGCGATCGTCGAGGGAGCCCCCGGCTCCGACTACTAGGGAGTGATCGAGATGACCGAGACCCAGGTGACCTGGCTTACCCAGGAATCACATGACAGGCTCAAGAACGAACTCGACCAGCTCATCGCCAATCGCCCGGTCATCGCCGCCGAGATCAACGAGCGTCGCGAAGAGGGTGACCTGAAAGAGAACGGCGGCTACCACGCTGCCCGCGAAGAGCAGGGTCAGCAGGAAGCCCGCATTCGCCAGCTCCAGGAGCTGCTGAACAGCGCGAAGGTCGGCGAGGCCCCCACTCAGTCCGGTGTTGCACTGCCCGGATCCGTAGTCAAGGTCTACTACGACGGCGACGAGAGTGACACCGAGACGTTCCTCATCGCTACCCGCGAAGAAGGCGCACGTGACGCCAAGCTCGAGGTCTACTCCCCGAACTCACCGCTGGGCGGCGCGCTGCTCGAAGCCAAGGTCGGCGACACGCGTGAGTACAACCTGCCCAACGGCAGCACCATGAAGGTCACGCTGCTGAGCGCGGAGCCTTACCACAGCTGATCGGCTGTACCAGCTCTGAAAAGAAGCGCCACCCGACTCGGTCGGGTGGCGCTTCTTGCTCTGTCGGCGTTGCAGTTCCGGCCCACTCACACCACGCGGCGAGCCTTCATGCCGGCGAAGATCGGGCCGACCTTCACCACGTCACCGAATGTGGGTGCGTGAAGCATCTGTCCGTTCCCGACATAGATCGCCACATGGCCGGGACCGCCTGCCTGCCAGTTGCCGAACAACAGGTCACCGGGCTGCGCCTGATCCAGCGGGATCTCGACGCCGACGCCCCACTGTGTCTCCGAGGTCCGGGGCAGAGTCACTCCGGTGGCCGCGTGGATCGCGTACGACGTCAGACCCGAGCAGTCGAACCCGCCCATCGAGGGCCCGTTGATGTTTCCGCCGCCCCACACGTACGGCAATCCGAGAAACTTCAGACCGGCCTCGACGACGCCGCCAACGGCAGCGGCGAGGTTGTTGTAGTCGAAGGGGGCGAGCATCAGAGCGAACGAGTCCTGCAACGATTTGATCTGTGCGACAAACGGAGCGGCGACCGCCTGCTCCGCGGGAACCTCGCCCGCCTTGTCGGCGGGGACGCCGCCCGCTTCGCGAATTGCGTCCGGCCCGACGTCGTAGGCAGCGAGCGCGAGGTCGACGGTATCGCCCTCGACCTCACCGGATTTCTGCCAGGACTGCGCTTGCTTCACGAGATCGCACAACCGGTATCCGGTTGTCATCACCGGATCGGCAACGCCCAGGATGTCCATCTTTCCGTCGCCGTCACCGTCCTTGCCGTATGCCGTCCACGCTGCGGTGGTGAAGCGGCCAGGCCCGCGCCCACCTTCCGGTGAGATGTCGGTATCGGGTCCGTACTTGAATCCGTTCTCGACCGAGTACAGCGAAGCGATCACCGCGGGCGTGATCTCCGAGCACAGAGCACCGGCCTTCTTGATCCACGGCGCGAACACCGCCACCGCTCCGACGGGCGCCAATGTCGCTCCCGGAAAGTTGGAGGGTACGGAAGGCACGATTCCCTCAGGTGTGTCCTGAGTTCGTGCCGGTCCGTTCCAGGCTGCAAGTGAGACTGCAGCATTCGAAGACTCGTTCTTCTCGACTTGTGCGGGCGCTCCGAGAGTTCCACTCATCACGCCCAGTGCGGTGCCGATCGACACAGCGATCGCCAGGACACCGACTGCCATCCGAACCTCCGATAAACCTCTGAAAATCTACGTACGTGGTCGTACCCGAAACTTGTCGGTGCGAAC
Source organism: Rhodococcus sp. ARP2 (assembly GCF_001029585.1). NCBI lineage: Bacteria > Bacillati > Actinomycetota > Actinomycetes > Mycobacteriales > Nocardiaceae > Rhodococcus > Rhodococcus sp. ARP2. The sequence continues at coordinate 87,076 of NZ_LEKE01000049.1, forward strand.
ATCTACCCTTTCGAACATGCATTCGACACGGCTCAGTCTCGCGACTCCTGTAACCAATGTCTCATTTATCTCGGTGGGCGTTACGCAAATGACTACAGACACCAAGGCTTTTCTCAGGTTCGGCGTGCAAGCTGAGTGCATGAGCGACGATCGGCCACGACCCGCCCGGGGACGCACTACGGTGTATCGACCCGTTCGCCTCGCCCTCGCAGCCACGGCTGTGGCGGGAGCGCTCGCAAGCGGCGGACTTTCACTCGTTTCTTCTCCCACTGCCACGGCACTCGCGCCGGACACCTCGGCTTCTCACACCAAGAATCCCGTAGCGAAGCGGCCCGTCGTGGTCGCCGGATTCGGAACCCCGGACGCCGTCTCCAACGGTTCGTGAGCACTCCGCGCTCTGCCTCCGAGTGGCTCACGTGGGGTGTGCAGGCCCGGGTTGTCGTCACCGACCCTGAGGTCCTTCCCTCCGCGGCCAGCCTGGTTCGCGGATACCTCACCGCTGCCGACGCTGCCACCAATCGAGATCGTGCCGACTCCGAGATTCGTACCTATGTCAGCGCCGCGAGCAACGTCGACGGCGTCGCCGTGACTCCGATGTTCGCGCACTTCCTCGAAGACGCGTTGGCCGTCGCACGACTGACCGACGGCAAACTCACGCCGACGGCCGGGTCGGCAGACCCTCACTCCTGGTGGAAGATCCGCGTCGAGAACAACCGCGTGTACAGCCCGGACGACGTCGTTCTCGATCTGTCCGCGACGGCCCGCGCCAGTTCAGCGGACCACTGCGCGGCATCGACCGCCACGCTTCTCGGGTGCGGAGTACTGGTCGGCCTCGGCGGGGACATCGCGGTTGCCGGCCCGGCGCCGGAAGACGGCTGGCAGATTCAGGTTCAAGACCTGCCCGGCGACCCGACGTGCCAGGTAGCGCTTCCTTCCGACTGCGGGATCGCCACGGCCAGCACCGTCAAACCACTACACCGCGAATCGACGGCGACGCCGATGTGGCGCACGGTGTCGGTGATTGCATCTTCCTGCGCCCAGGCCGCCGCATTCAGTCGGGTTGCGGTCGGCATGGGCGGTTCGGCCATCGACTGGCTACATCAACTCGACGTACCCGCCAGGCTGGTCGACCAGGAGTACCGCGTAACGGTTCTGGGCGGCTGGCCTGACGAGTAAGTCGCGTCAGTTCTGCAGTCGTACGGCGTAGCCGGCACGGTCGAAGGCGGTGAGAAGTTCCGCCTTGTTGTCCGGACCCCGCGTCTCGACGGTGAGGAAGACTTCCACTTCGTCGAGCGCGAGTTCGCCACCGGTACGGGAATGGATGACGTCGACCACGCTGGCGCCGTTCGCTCGAACCACTTCGAGCAACGAGACCAGTGCGCCCGGCCGATCGTCGATGGTGATGTGAACGCCGAGGAACCGTCCGGCCGCTCGCAGACCGTGCGAGATGACGTGCGTGAGCAGTAGCGGATCGATGTTGCCGCCGGAAAGCACGGCGCACACCGGCCCTGTCAGTCCCAGCTCCTCCGGAGAGCAGGTCATCAAGGCCGCGACGGCCGCAACGCCGGCCGGTTCGACGATGAGCTTGGCGCGTTCGAGGCACAGCAGGAGCGCTTTGGACAGCGCTTCCTCGCTGACCGTCACCACGGCATCGACATGGGCGGCAACTTCGGCGAACGGAACCTCGCCAGGGCAGCCAACGGCGATACCGTCTGCCATCGTGGACATCGACGCCAAGGCGGTCGGCTTCCCGGCTGCCAACGACGCCGGCCAGGCAGCCGCGGTCTCGGCCTGCACTCCGACGATGCGGACCTGCGGGCGTACAGCTTTGACTGCTGCGGCCACTCCGGCGATCAAACCGCCGCCGCCGGTGGGGACGAGGATAGTGCCGACCTCAGGCAGTTGCTCGAGGATTTCGAGCCCCACAGTCCCCTGCCCCGCCACGACGTCCTCGTGGTCGAACGGGTGGACCAGAACTGCTCCCGTCCGGTCCGCGAATTCGCGAGCGGCCACGAGCGCTTCGTCGACAGTCGAACCGTGCAGGTGGACCTGAGCTCCATATGCCTTGGTGGCCACCAACTTCGGCAGCGGCGCACCCGTCGGCATGAAGACGGTCGACTTGATTCCCAGTTCTGTTGCAGACCAGGCAACTCCCTGCGCATGGTTACCGGCACTGGCCGCCACCACGCCCGCTGCCCGTTCCTCTGCGGAAAGATTGGCAATGCGGTTGTACGCACCGCGCGGTTTGAAAGAGCCGGTGCGCTGCAGGTTTTCACATTTCAAGCTCACGGCGAAGCCGGTGGTTTCGGACAACACTCGCGAGGCCACGACCGGGGTGCGTCGCATGACCGGGGCGAGCAGTTGCTGTGCAGCCTTTATCTGTTCGAGATTCACGCATGCCTCCAGAAAGTGCGCCTCCACACCCTCGTGAGGTGTGAAGGCGCACTGCAGATTCGAAGTCGAATTACTGTAGAGCGAAGATCAGGACAGCGCTTGCTCGATGTCGCCGACCAGATCGGAGGCGTCTTCGATGCCGACCGACAGGCGAACCAGATCGTCGGGAACCTCGAGAGCGGAACCGGCCGTCGAGGCGTGGGTCATCGCGCCGGGGAACTCGATGAGGGATTCGACTCCGCCGAGCGATTCTGCCAGCGTGAAGATCTCGGTGCGCGAGCACAGGTCGAGAGCTGCCGCCTTGCCGCCCTTGAGGCGGACGGAGATCATGCCGCCGAAGCGTCGCATCTGCTTGGCCGCGACCTTGTGCGACGGATGCGAAGCCAGGCCCGGGTAGATGACGCTGGCAACCGCGGGGTGGCCGTCGAGCAATTCGACGACCTTCTCCGCGTTGTCACTGTGACGCTCCATGCGCAGCGCCAGCGTCTTGATTCCGCGCAACGTCAGGAACGCGTCGAACGGGCCGGGAACGCCGCCGGATCCGTTCTGCAGGAAGGCAAACGCAGTGTCCAGTTCTTCGTCGTTGCAGACGAGAGCGCCACCGACCACGTCGGAGTGTCCGCCGATGTACTTGGTCGTGGAGTGCAGCGCGATGTCGGCACCGAGCTGCAGCGGCTGCTGCAGGTACGGCGACGCGAAGGTGTTGTCCACCACGATCTTTGCGTTGCCCTCGTGGGCGACCTCGGCAAGGAGCTCGATGTCACCGATATTGAGCAGCGGGTTCGTGGGCGTCTCGACCCAGACCAGCTTGGTGTTGGACTTCATCGCCGCGCGCACCGCATCGACGTCGGACACCGGAGCCGGGGTGTACTCGATCCCCCACTGCGTGAACACCTTGTCGATGAGACGGAAGGTTCCGCCGTACGCGTCGTCGGGGATGACCAGGTGATCGCCCGGTCGAAGCACCGAACGGAGCAGGCAGTCGGTGGCCGCCATTCCCGAACTGAACGCTCGGCCGTAGGTTCCGGATTCGAGCGCGGCAAGGTTCGCCTCGAGCGGGCGACGGGTGGGGTTGCCCGTTCGCGCGTACTCGAAGCCACTGCGCATTCCACCGACGCCGTCTTGGGCGAAGGTGGAACTTGCGTAGATCGGCACGTTGACCGCACCGGTCAGCGGATCGGGTTCGTAACCCGCATGCACCGCTTTCGTGGAGAAACCCTGCCAGCTGATGTTGTCGGCCTTGCTGCGTTGCTCACTCATGGTCCCCAGCCTAATGGCGCCGGCACCGGCGCAGGAATCCGAACTCAGGAATCCGAACTCAGGAAACCCAGGAGATCGTGGCGCGTGATGACACCGACCGGCTTGCCGTCGTCGACGACCATGAGTGCGTCGGTGTCACCGAGCGCCTTCGTGGCAGCCGAGACCGGCTCGCCGGAACCGATGAGCGGGAACGGCTTGCTCATGTGCTTCTCGACGGAATCCGCAAGGTGCGCACGGCCTTCGAATACCGCGCTCAGCAGATCTCGCTCGGACACGCTTCCGGCGACCTCGCCTGCCATGACCGGCGGTTCCGCACCGACGACGGGCATCTGGGACACGCCGTACTCGCGCAGGATCTCGATCGCGTCGCGCAGAGTCTCCGACGGGTGAGTGTGAACGAGGTCCGGCAGCTCGCCCGACTTGCCGCGCAGGACGTCGCCGACGGTCGGGACGTTGGTCTTGCCGTCGAGTGGGGTGCGCAGGAATCCGTACGACGCCATCCACTGATCGTTGAAGATTTTGGACAGGTAGCCGCGGCCGCCGTCCGGGAGGAGGACGACGATCAGAGCGTCGGGGCCTTCGCGCTTGGCTACTTCGAGGGCAGCGACGACTGCCATACCGCAGGAACCGCCGACCAGCAGTCCCTCTTCGCGGGCGAGGCGACGCGTCATCTCGAAGGAATCGGCATCCGAGACGGCGATGATCTCGTCCGGGATGGACGGGTCGTATGCCGACGGCCAGAAGTCTTCGCCGACGCCTTCGACCAGGTACGGGCGACCGGTGCCGCCGGAGTAGACGGAGCCTTCGGGGTCTGCGCCGATGACCTTGACCTTGCCGCCCGAAACTTCCTTGAGGTAGCGGCCGGTGCCGGTGATGGTGCCGCCGGTGCCGACGCCCGCGACGAAGTGCGTGATCTTGCCGTCGGTGTCGGCCCAGATCTCGGGACCGGTGGTCTCGTAGTGGCTCTCCGGTCCGCCCGGGTTGGAGTACTGGTTGGGCTTCCAGGCGCCGGGGATCTCACGGGTGAGGCGGTCGGAGACGCTGTAGTAGCTGTTCGGGTTGTCCGGTGCGACGGCCGTGGGGCACACGACCACCTCGGCGCCGTAGGCACGCAGGACGTTGCGCTTGTCTTCGCTGACCTTGTCTGGGCAGACGAAAACGCACTTGTATCCACGCTTTTGCGCCACGAGTGCCAAGCCGATTCCGGTGTTGCCCGAAGTCGGCTCGACGATGGTGCCGCCAGGCTTCAGTTCACCCGAAGCCTCGGCTGCGTCGATCATCTTGACGGCGATGCGGTCCTTGGAGCTACCGCCAGGGTTGAGGTATTCGACCTTGGCTGCCACGGTGCCGAAGTTTTCGCCCGTGACGGACGTGAGCTTGACGAGTGGGGTGTTGCCGATGAGGTCGACGACGTGTTCCGCGATGCGCATTCGTCCATGTTCCCAGATGAAAGAAAACGGTGCGCGCGGACGTCGGGCGAAGGTGGTGCAATCCGGCTAGATTGGCAAGTGTGAGTCGAACCGGACTGAAAGCGTCGGTGGCCACGGTGGTGGCCGGATCGAGTGCAGGCACGCTCTCCTGGTTGGGCTACAACTATCTGATGTCGCAGGCGGGGGCGGCCCGTGGGGTGATCGGTCGCAATATCGCCAAGCCACCCGAGGCGGACGGGGTGTACGCACCCGGCGCCGACAGCCCGGAACTCTGGTGGCGGGCCGTGCCCTTCGATCTCCACTTGATGATTTTCGGCGATTCGTCTGCGGCCGGCGTCGGCGCGCTGACGGCGTCGGAAGTTCCGGGTGTGCAGGTCGCGAAGCTGCTTGCGAGTGAAACCGGGAAGCGAATCCGTTTGAGCACCAAGGCCATCGGCGGCGCCACCTCACGCGGGTTGAGTGGGCAGGTCGACGCCATGTTCGTCGCCGGCCCTCCCCCGGATGCTGCCGTGATCCTGATCGGCGCCAACGACGTCACGGCGAAGAACGCAATTCATGCTTCGGCAAAACGCCTCGGCGACGCGGTACGACGGCTACGCGAGAGTGGCGCCGTCGTTGTTGTCGGCACCTGCCCGGATCTGGGGGTGGTCACGGCTATCCCGCAACCACTGCGCTCCGTGGTGCGTGAATGGGGTCATCGTCTCGCGCTCGCCCAGGCGTCCGCGACCAGAAACGCCGGGGGTCATCCCGTTCCACTAGCCGACCTGCTGGCCAAGGAATTCCTGGCCTCGCCCGACACGATGTTCTCGGCTGATCGTTTCCACCCGTCGGCGGCCGGCTACGAACTCGCGGCGAAGCAGATCGTCCCGGTTCTCGCGTCGGCTCTGGGTGAGTGGCAGGGTGGCCCGCTACCCGAACTTCCCCACGTCTCGGAGGCGGCGCAAGCTCGCACCGTCGCGGCCCGACTGACGGCAGCGGCAACTCAGTGGAAAGCCTTCGCGAGACGCACCAAACCCGCAGTTCAGCGCCCCGACGTCAACTGAGTGAGACTGCGTGACCACCATCTGGGAGCGGCAACGTAAATTGTAAGTCGAAGCTGCATTCAACTTGCCCTGCTCGACGGCGTTTCAAGCCGCCCACGAGCAGTACACAAAAGGAGTTTTCATGCCCGAGGCAGTAATCGTCTCAGCAGTACGGTCGCCCATCGGCCGCGCAATGAAGGGTTCGCTCAAGGACATCCGCCCGGATGACCTCGCAACTCAGATGGTTGCCGCCGCGTTGGCAAAGATCCCCGAGCTCGACCCCACCGAGATCGACGACCTCATGCTCGGTTGCGGCCAGCCCGCCGGCCAGTCGGGCTTCAACATCGCCCGCGTCGTCGCCGTTCAGCTCGGCTACGACTTCCTCCCCGGTGTGACGGTCAACCGTTACTGTTCCTCCTCGCTGCAGACCACCCGGATGGCATTGCACGCCATCCGCGCAGGCGAGGGCGACGTCTTCATCTCCGCCGGCGTCGAGTCCGTCTCCAGTTTCATCACGGGCAACGCCGACGGCCTACCGGGCACCAAGAACCCGCTCTTCGACGCAGCGCAAGCTCGTAGCGCCAAGCTCGCCGAGGGTGGAGTCGCCTGGACCGATCCTCGCGAAGAAGGCCTGATCCCCGACGTGTACCTGGGCATGGGCCAGACCGCCGAGAACGTCGCTTCGGCCACCGGCATCACCCGCGAAGACCAGGACCGCTGGGCAGTTCGCAGCCAGAACCGCGCCGAGGAAGCCATCGCTCGCGGCTTCTTCGAGCGTGAAATCACGCCCGTCACCCTCGCCGACGGCACCGTCGTCTCCAAGGACGACGGCCCCCGCGCCGGCACCACCTACGAGGGCATCAGCGGCCTCAAGCCCGTCTTCCGCCCCGACGGCACCGTCACCGCCGGCAACGCCTGCCCGCTCAACGACGGCGCAGCCGCACTGGTGATCATGTCCGACACCAAGGCGAAGGCACTCGGCCTGACCCCGCTCGCTCGCATCGTCTCCACCGGCGTCTCGGGCCTGTCCCCCGAGATCATGGGCCTCGGCCCGATCCAGGCCGTCAAGAACGCCCTGAAGATCGCCGGCAAGTCGATCTCCGACATCGACCTGTTCGAGATCAACGAGGCATTCGCCGTGCAGGTCCTCGGATCCGCTCGCGAACTGGGCATCGAAGAGGACAAGCTCAACATCTCCGGTGGCGCGATCGCCCTGGGTCACCCCTTCGGTATGACCGGTGCCCGCATCACCAACACCCTGATCAACAACCTGCAGGAGCAGGACAAGACCTTCGGCGTCGAGACCATGTGTGTCGGCGGCGGACAGGGCATGGCAATGGTGATCGAGCGCCTCAGCTGATCCCCTGAGCACGTCGAAAGCGGCCGCCCGGCTTCTGCCGGGCGGCCGCTTTCGTGTGGTCGTGTTTCAGGTAGTCGTGAATTTCCGAGCAAAACTCCCCAACTCGCGAATCAACGCTCGTGCAGCGTCGTCCTCACGCTGCACAGCGGCGCGGGCTTCGTCGGCCCAACCGTGGCGGAGCAGTCGCTTGGCGGCAAGGACTGCCGGTCCGATGTTGGCGGCAATCTGCTCGGCACTCTCGCGGGCACGTGCCTGTACCTGGTCGGCCGGTACGGCGGCTGTCGCCAGTCCGTAGGCGGCAGCTTCGACGCCGCTGAGCCACCGGGCCGACAGGATCAGCTCGGCGGCTCGCTGCGTTCCGATCACCTTGGGCAGCAACCAACTACTGGCAGCTTCGGGAGCTGTACCCAGCGACGTGAACGGTGCCCGCAGGCGTGCGTTCTCGGCAACGTAGACGACGTCACAGTAGAGCAGCATGGTCAGGCCGATGCCGACGGCAGCGCCGTGCACCGCGGCGATCAATGGCTTCGGGAACTCCGCCAGCGCAACGATCAGCGGCGCGAATGCATTGCCGAAGTCTGAATTGTCGGTGCCTGGTTCGGCGAGTGCGCGTAGGTCGACGCCACTGGAAAATGCCTTGCCTGCGCCCTCGACGATCACCACGGCCACGGCTTCGTCCGACGCCGCGTCGTCAAGCGCCTTGGTCAACGCTCGAAAGCCGGCCGCATCGAAAGCGTTCAGGCGGCCCGGATTGTTGAAGGTCAGCGTTCGCACTGCTCCGGCATCCGCCACCAGCACGGGTTCGGTGGTGTTTGTCGACATTCGCTCCCCTTCGCTCCAAACCAAGCAGTTGCTAGGCATCCAAGCACCGTAACCGCCCACAGACGACAAAAGAAGGGCCCCGAGTGGGGCCCTTCTTCGTGTTACGGAACGACTCGAGAACTAGTCGTTGTTGAAGTAGCTCAGCAGACGCAGGATCTCGACGTACAGCCAGACCAGGGTGACGGTGAGGCCGAATGCGACGCCCCAGGCTGCCTTCTCCGGGGCCTGTGCGCGGATCAGCTGATCAGCGGCGTCGAAGTCGAGCAGGAAGCTGAAGGCTGCGATGCCGATGCAGACGAGGCTGAAGATGATGGCGAGCGTTCCGCCGTCACGCAGTCCCAGTCCGCCGTCGACGAAGAAGCTCGCGACGAGGTTGCCGAGCGCCAGAACGACAACGCCGATCAACGCGCCGATGATCATTCGCGTCAGACGCGGTGTCACCCGAATCGCGCCGGTCTTGTAAACCACGAGCATGCCGAAGAACACGCCGAAGGTGCCGAGGACTGCCTGCGCGATCAGTGCCGATCCGCCGACGCCACCGAATTGAATATCGGTGAACATGAACGACAGCGCACCGAGGAACAGACCCTCGGCGACGGCGTACGCCAACACGATTGCCGGGTTGTCCATCTTGCGACCGAACGTCGCGACCAGAACCAGAACGAGGCCGACGAGACCGCCGCCGATGACCAGCGGGGCTGCAAGGTCGGCGTTGTTGTTGACGAGGAAGTACGACACCAGTGCCGAGATCGTCAGCACGCCGAGCGTGATGCCCGTCTTGGTGACGACGTCGTCGATCGTCATGGCCCGCGAGGTGGGACCGGTCTGGTACGGCTCGGCCGGAGCGTACTGCGGCTGACCGAACTGCTGGGTTGCCTGCGAGGCGCCCGCCGTCGCAGATCCGAACGAGGCGTATCCGTTGCCCTCTTGCTTGGGCAGATTGCGGAACACCGGGTTGCTGGTGGTGCGCACCGTGATCATCCCTTCATCGTGGTGGCCTACGACGGGTGCGTCGCGGGTTCGCCGTACGGATCCGAGTTTCCGACACGGTCCGTGTACCTAACTAAAAGTAAAGCACTCGTAATTTACAACGTCGAAGCGTCGGTTGTAGTTCCCGGCGCATTTCCGGAAGATCAACACTCTTCGATACTAGGACGGTTTGACCGACTTCATCACGATGAACTTGGCGTTCTTCGCCATCGCCTCGCTCGGACCCACCGCGGCTTTCAGCGGTTCGCGATACCCCAGATGCGCGTTGTGAACAGTCCACAACTCGCCACCCGGACGCAGGACGCGACCGGCGGCTTCGAACATCTTGAGTGCTCCGCCGGTGTGCACCGCCGCGCCGACGTGGAACGGCGGGTTCAACAGAACCAGATCGGCACTCGCACTGGGCAACGAACTCACGGCGTCGTCGCGCAGGCCGCTCACCCGCTCGCCGACGCCGTTTGCAGTTGCGGTCGCCAGAGCCGAAGCGACGGCTGCCGAGGACTGATCCGTTGCGATCACGTGGACATCCGCGAACTTCCGCGCGATCGCCGCCGCGAGAATGCCGCTGCCACAACCCAGATCGATCACGTCGCTCAGCGGATCGACCGCAATCTTTCCGAGGTTCTCCAGGAGCAACCGGGTGCCGATGTCCAGGCTCGCGCCGGCAAACACGGCGCCATGAGCAACGACGTCGAGGCCGAACTCGTCGAGGCGCTCGGCCATCGGGAACGTGATGGCAACATCGGCCTTCGGTTCCGATGCCTTGAGTACGCGGGACTTCTGACGCCCACGCGAGGCGCTGACGTCGGAAAACGATTCGCCGAGAACCTTGTTCATCGCCGGGGTGATGTGCTTGTCACGCCCACCGGCGAAGACACGAACCGCCGGGTCGGCGTGGAGCGCGATCAGCTGAGCGATCTCGGCAAGTTCAGCGAGGCTACGCGGCAATTGCATGAGCACGACGCGGGCGCCGCTGAGCAACTCCTCGTCCAGCCCGTGGGAGGTGAAGGCGTCACTGAAACCGAGTTCGCGCGCATTGTTCGCGAGGGCCAACTCTCCGGTGAGCGGATCCTGGTGAACCCGCACGCCGGCGATTCCGTGAACGAGCGCAACACCGGCGGTCAGCGCACCGTAGTGATCGCCGATCACGACGACGGTGCCCGCCGGTGCCGCGGCAAGAGCGTCGGCGGCCTCGTCGAGGATCAGACGATCAGCCGCGTCGACGGCAAAGAGATTGGGTGCCTCGACATCGGGGAATCGGCGCAGACGATCGAACAGTTCGGGTGTGTCGGACATGCCACCAGTCTTTCAGGTGAATCAGCTCAACACTCAATCCCTGGAAGTGCAGGTGATCAGTTCGACATCCACATCAGTTCGACATCCCCATCAGTTCGACATCCACTGCACGACGTTGTCGACGGTTTCGCGTTCGGTGCGGAATCCGTTCACCGGGTGGTCGGTGTCGGGGTACCCGAACGAGATCGCGCACACGACCTTGCGCGTGTCGTCGATGCCGAAGTGCTCGTGAATGAACTTGGAGCTACCCGCGAGCGCCGCCTGCGGAATGGTGGCCACCCCCAGGCTCTGGGCCGCGAGCAGGAAGCTGTTCACGTACAACCCACAGTCGACGGCGCCGTAGGTGCCCAATGCCTCGTCGGTGGTGATGATCGCGACGTGGGGAGCGCCGAAGAGCTCGAAGTTCTTCATCGTCTGTGCCGCGGAACCGGCGCGGTCACCGTGCTCGATTCCGACGCTCGAATACAGCGCCATCGCACAGTCGAACCGACGCGACTTGTAGATGCCCTGGTACTCGCGGGGGAACTCGAAGTCCGACTCCTGGGCGTTGGCCATCACGTATTCACCGAGGCCGGCGCGGAATCGCTCTGTGCCCTCCCCTTCGGTGATCGCAACCTGCCACGGTTGCGTGTTGCACCACGACGGCGTCTTCTGCGCCAGCCGAAGGATCTCCTCGATCACCTCACGTGGCACCTGACGGTCCTCGTAGGCGCGGCAGCTGATCCGGGCATCGAGCAACCCTTCCAGGCTCGTATCCACGACGATGCTCTCGGTCATGTGTTCTCTCCTCGATCAGGCTGCACTACAACACTTCGCACGATAGAACTATCGCTTCAACGCAATAGTCATCGGGTCACCTTTGCGAAGGCCGACACCAGCTCGCCGAACTCCGACATCGCCGTGTCCGGATCCGGATCAACAGCTGCCAGCGCGACCAGCACATCGGTAGCACCGGATTCGAGCAGCTGTTCGGCACCGATCATCGTCGCCGGGAGATCGATCGAACCGTCAGCCCCGCGAACAACGGTCAGTCGCCCACGGACCTGCAATTCCGCTGGATCGCGTCCGAGATCCGCCATGGCCTTCCCGATGACATCGATCCCTTCACGTAGGTCGTCGTCCGCGGCGCCCATGATCGGAATCCACCCGTCACCCCAGGTTGCGACGCGTCGTACGACGGCCTTGGATAGTGAACCGGATACCCAGATCGGGATTCCAGCGGCCGGACGGGGCGCGCAGTACACGTCGTCGAACTTCAGACGAGGAGTGTCGATGCTCGCCGGCGCCGAACTCCACAGTGCCCGGCACACAGCGAGAGCGTCGTCGAGCAACGGTCCTCGTTTACCGAAGTCCATACCGACCGCGTCGTATTCGCGTTGCTGCCAACCGGTTCCGACGCCAAGGTCGAGGCGGCCGCCGGACAGCAGATCGAGTGTCGCGGCAGTCTTGGCAAGTACCGCTCCCCCGCGAAGCGCCGCGATGACGATTCCGGTCCCCAAGCGAATTGTCTTCGTCTGTCCGGCAACAAAAGCCAGGACGGTCAGCGGTTCGAGCCAGTTGGCGTCAGGCTCGGTGGGGAACGCCGACCACGTGTATGCCGAGTTGTCCGAGCCCATCACCACATGATCGGTGACGAGGACCCGGTCGAAGCCGGCAGCTTCCGCGCTCTGGCAGACCTGCACGAGTTTCCCGTAGGAGTTCTCCGCGAGGGTGGTACCGAAATTGGGAACGTTCAGACTGAAAGTTGTCATGCGTCAAGCCTTTCGGGGCCGGTTGGTCCAGCCGCCTTCTTCGGTGGGGAACCAGCCGCCGGCAGCGTGCGAGCCGCCGTCGACGTGGATGACGGTTCCGGTGATGTATCTCGCCAGGTCTGAAGCCAGGAACAGCGCGGGGCCGGCAATGTCGACCGGCTGGCCCGGTCCACCCAGCGGCGCCCACCCCGGCCACTTGTCCCAGTCGTCGGCAGGGACGATCCTGCGATACGGCACCTGTACCGACTCGATCAGATCCGGGGCAATGGCGTTGACGCGCACTCCGGTTCGACCGATCTCCACACCAAGACTTCTGGTGAACTGCGTCAGCGCGGCCTTATATGCCGAGTACATGGTGTGGCCCGGGATCGCTCGATGCGCCTCCACCGTCGTCAGGTTCACGATCGATCCACCGACTCCGCGATCGATCATGCCGGGAAGCAGGGCATGGGTCAGGCGCACGACGTGATCGAAATTGATGTTGCCCGCCTCGGACCAGAATCCTGGATCCGTACCGGTGAACGCCGTCGGCGGGTTCAGGAAATGACCCACATTGTTCACCAGAACGTCCGGCGCGAACTCGGTCAACGCGACGGGGACTTCCTGCGCACGCACGTCGTACTCGAGATGGTTGATCGAACCACCTGCAGCTGAGTCGAATTCGACCTCGCCCAGCGGTGCCATGTCCACAACCAGAACTGACGCGCCATGCGAGGCAAATGCTCGAACGATCGCTGCGCCGATTCCCTGGGAACCGCCTGTGACCACTGCCTTCTTACCCACCAACATCGGCCCTGGGAAGTACGCCGATCCGACCACCACGAAGACACCCTTCTGCAGTTCGATGTGAATCACTTCGGCGTACCGTCACACATCGATCGCCAAAACGGGCGCAAAGTTCTCACTCAGTGGTAGCCGCGACACCCAGCCTGCTCGGACCGCCTGGTCGCTCATTCAAGTAGTCCGGAATCTCGGCTGCCCGTATCGGCATTCCCTCCAAGTACCCCTGGATCACGTCACATCCGCACTCCGTCACTATCGCGCGCTGCCTCTCCGTCTCCACGCCCTCGGCAACGGTGTCCAGCCCGAGAGATTTGGCAATCGCGATGACGGCTCGCAGGACAGCGAACCTCGAATTCGAGGGATCCGCGTCCAGCGGTGCGACGAACGCCCGATCGATCTTCAACCGATCGAGCGGCAGCCGGGCCAAGCTGGCAACCGAGGAGAACCCTGTACCGAAGTCGTCCATCGCAATCGCGATTCCGAGCGCCGAGAGCTGTACCAACACATCTCGGTCGGCGTCGTCGATGACCAGCGATTCGGTCACCTCGATCTCGAGTCGGCTGGGGTGGAGGTTCACCTCGTTCAGTGTCTGGCGTACCGATTCGACGTATCGACTCGAACGCAGTTGCACCTGAGAAACATTGACGGCAACCCGAATGTCCTCCGGCCACGTTGTCGCTGCCGTGCAGGCAGCCCGCAAAACACCTGCACCGATCGGCACGATCAAGCCAGTTTCCTCGGCGACCGAAATGAAGTCTCCCGGCGAGACGAGACCTGAAGTCGGATGGTTCCAACGCAGCAGAGCCTCGAACCCGACAACAACTCCCGTCGCGGCTGAAACCTGCGGTTGATAGACCAACTCGAACTCTTCGTCGATCAACGCACGACGAAGATCCAACAGTGCTCTGGCCCGACCTGTCGCACGATCCCGCAAAGTCGCATCGAAGGCGCGAATCTGGTTCCGACCGCTCTCCTTTGCGTGGTAGAGCGCGAGGTCCGCAACAATCACCAGGTCTTCGAGGCTGTCGGCGTCGTCGGGCGTCGAGCCGTACCCCAGACTGGCACGAATGCGAATCTGGTTGCCGACCAGTGAAAATGGTCGTTCGAATGAGTCGAGAATCGTTTGGAATCGTTCCTCAACCTCATCTGCACTCGCGATGTCGTCGAAGGCGGAGTCGTCGAAGGCGGAGTCGTCGAAGGCGGAGTCGTCGAAGGCGATGGCAAACTCGTCACCCCCCAGTCGCCCACAGATCTCGTTCGATCGCAGAACGCTGTGCAGCCTGCTCGCAACATCGCGAAGCACGTCGTCTCCGACGTGGTGTCCCAACCGGTCGTTGATCGACTTGAAGTTGTCCAGGTCCAGAATCGCCAACCACACTCTGCGTCCGTCCCGAAGCCTCGACGAGAGCTGAGAGTTGAAGCTGTACCGATTCTTGAGCCCGGTCAGAGAATCGACTTCCGCCAGTCGCAATATATTTTGACGCTGGTGATAAGAGTGCGTGATATCGGATCCGACACCGCGCCACCCGTAGTCCGCCCCGTCGCCGCTGGCGGGGTGACCTGACATCGACCACCAGCGAGTATCGCCCCGTACGACAACTTGCATGGTGAGGTCCCGAAACGCCGTCCCGGCTTGAAAATTCGCGGTGAGAAGATCAAGGGACTTCCTGCCCGCATCTGTTCGAGATGCGCCGATCCCGATCAGGATCTCGTGCATGGTGCGGCCCCGAATCTGCGCTGCCGGTAAACCGACCTGCTCGGCAAATCGATACGACACGGTACTGGCGATACCGCGCGAATCGGTTTCCCAGAGCCAATCCTGCGCTCCGTCTTCGAGATCGTTGAGCAACAATTCGACGAGATCTCGTTCGTCCTCGGCTACGAGTTCGGCGCGTAGCCGTCTCTCGAAGAGGTTGGCCAACAGCAAAGTTCCGCTGTAGAGCGAGCCTACGAAGATGACCAGCACCCCGATCAGTACATAGCGCGAGGGTTCCGGCTCGGTCCAGAATCCCCCCGCCAACCCAAGCCCAACCAGTCCGATCCATATCAGCGTGAATCCGCGAAACATCAATGTCGGGAAAACGCCGACTGCGATGCCTCCCATCAATGTCGAGGTCAGCACCAATTCGTTACCAGGATCCAGGATCGGGAACAGCACCAGCGCCAGGCACGCGAGCAAGACCCCCCACACGACGACCTGGGTTGTGAGTACAACCAATTCGGTGGTCTGCGACTCCGAAACCCCCAGCCGCGAGCGCCCCAGCCAATAGAGGCTGAACGCGATGCTCGACACGGCCACGACGCTCGGCCATACCCAGCGGAACATCCCGGTATCTGCCGGCAGAAGCACCACGATCGTCGAAAGCGCGATAGCAGCGATCAGGAAGGCCCACGGCAGTACTCGCGACGTGAACTCCAGGCGTCGGTTGAGAAGTCGGTGACGATCGTAATCCGAAAGGTGGTCGTCAGAACCTCGTCGACCGAGCCTGCGCACGGTGGTTACGACTCGACGTCTGCGTACCACCGCCGGGTCATCCACGTCGGCCTGCTGTCGCCAGCGCCACTGCCTGGACAGACATGACTTCGCCGGCAGCACGCCCCTGCACCGTCCGCACCCCCGCAGCCGCAACGGCCTTCAGTTGCTCCTCGCTGTCCACCCCCGAGACAACGACCTCCATTCCCAGTGCGTCGACCAGATCCACGAGCGCTTCGAGGATCGGCCGCCCGCCGGGCGCCGCACCGGAAATGGAGCGTTCGATGCGCACTCGCGTGAACGGAAGGCCGGACAGTGATGCAAGGGAGGAGAATCCGGCTCCGAACTCGTCGACCGTCAGCGATACTCCCATCTCCGCGATGGCATGCAACGCGGCTCTGGACTGGTCGGTAATGACAGAGGACTCGTCGAGTTGGAGCTCGAACTGCCCTGCCCTGGCATCTGATCGACGAAGCGAGTCGCCGACCGCCTCGATGAACGCCTCCGATTCGAGCTGACGCGTCGATACCGCGACCGCTACCCGCAGGTGATCAGGAAGACGCGACGCCGCCTCGCACGCCAGCTCGAAGACTGTCGTTCCTAGTGAATAAGCCAAACCGGTGTCGTCTGCCACGCTCATGAATTCGGCGGACGTCACAGCTCCGAGGCGGGCGTTGTGCCAGACCACGCGGACCTCCACGGCCACGATCTCGCGGGAGAGCACGTCGATCCTGGGCAGCAGCTCGAGTTCGAGGTCCTTCTCCGCGACGGTGTTTCCCAGATCTTCGAGCAGGCGGGCCCGCCGATCGGCCACGGACTTCATCGAGTCTCGATATTCACGCACGGCCCCGCGCCCAGATTCCTTTGCCGCGAACAATGCGAGGTCCGCAGCGCCCATCATTTCGTCGGCGGAGGACGGCAGTTCGGCGGGGAGGTAGTACCCGATGCTGCATCCGATCTCCAACCGCGTGCCGGCCACTGTGATCGGCTCATGCAGAGTTTCGATGTAGCGGCCGAGCAGAGTACGAACTTGCGAACTGTCACCCATGTCGGTGAAAAGAATCGCGAACTCGTCTCCACCCAGACGTGCGAACAACTGTGACATTCCGCCGGCTTCGGACAGGCGATCCGCGACCTCTCGCAGAACCGCGTCGCCAACGGTGTGACCCAGTGTGTCGTTGACCGATTTGAAGTTGTCGAGGTCGAGCATCGCCAACGCGAGACCACTTTCGCTTGTGTACGGATCACGCAGCAGTCGCTCGAGCTCGGTCCAGAAGCTGTGCCGGTTCGGCATGCCGGTCAGTGCGTCCACGCGACCCATCCGCACGATCTCGTCACTCTGCAGTTTCACTTCCGTGACGTCGGAACCGACTCCTCGCCAGACGAACTCGTCAGGTGTGCGGCCGGGGCGCGGGCGTCCGGAGATCTGCCACCACCGGATTTCACCGTGCACTCGGACCGGAACGAGCACGTCGACG
This sequence comes from Rhodococcus sp. ARP2, assembly GCF_001029585.1. Lineage (NCBI taxonomy): Bacteria > Bacillati > Actinomycetota > Actinomycetes > Mycobacteriales > Nocardiaceae > Rhodococcus > Rhodococcus sp. ARP2. Next base: position 104,135 of record NZ_LEKE01000049.1, read on the forward strand.
AATGCGGTCTTCGTGTGGCGGGCTTGCTGCAGCTCCATGAGCGCATCGATTCCGCCGGGGATCCGTAGAGTGCCCAGCTCCATGAACAGGTCTTGCCACGCCGTTCCCTGCAACTCGGCGGAGTCCAGCCCCGCTTCGGATGCGAGCCGCGTCGGGATTCGGTTGAATTTGCCTTTCTGGTCCGTCTCCCACACGAAGTCCCCGGCGTTGCCTTCGAAGTCTTCGAGCAGCATCTGCACAACCGATCGTTCCGATGCTGCGCGCAGCTCGGCTCGGTAGCGAGATTCCAGGTTGCCCGAGACCACTATCGTGCCGCCGATCAGAGCTGCTCCGTACACGATCAATCCGATGAGAATTCGTTCGAACTCGGGCCCCGGTTGGAGCCAGAACGCCACGCCCAAAATCACGAGATTCGACAGGACCCAGGTGAGTCCGACGATCCGCAACATCGCGGTAGCCACGGCTCCGGCGCCGGTGATAGACGCGGACGCCGCCGTGAGGATCAGATCGCCGGAATCGTCCAGGATCGGATACAGGACCAGGGCGAGCGAGGAATACAGGATCCCGACTACAGCAAATTCGACGATGAGAAACGCGTAGGACATCCGGTACGTGGGTGCGATCAGGTTGAAATGAATGGCGAGACCGACGCACATCCCCACCAGCCCGATCACTCCGGACAGGAATGGCCACAGGCGCGGCAACGGTCCGCTGTCCGGCGGAATCACATACAACGTCAGCCCGAGTGTGACGACCAGGTGGACAGCAGCGGCCCACGGCAGCACGCCGAAGGTGACGGCTATCTGCTCACGAGTGACGTCATCGCGCTGCGCGGGCGTCAATCTTTCTCGCTGGTGGGGTTGCAGAAGAGACAGGACCGACATCACTTACCTCCCGCTCCCACGACGCAATTCGAATCGGACGTCCGACTCAGCAATTCTCTCGTAATTAGGCACTGCGGCGCCAACCAGTACGTCCGACCTATTTCGGAGTCAGGTCTGCCCACAGACACAGTAATCAGCAAACTACTGGTCTGCCGGTAGTTGGTGCGGCAAGTTTGATGCCGATGGGTTGAAATCAGACATGAGGGACAATGGCCGGAGATCGCCGATCACGTCGGTGGAGATTCCTCGACGGGTAACACGATCGGACTCATTCGAGTTCAGACAAGGACTATCACGATGGCAATCGACTACACCCGACGTTCCGGCGAGTCCACTCCGTCGCAAGCACCGGTCAGCCTGAGCAAGATCACGCTCACCAAATCGGCACCGACGGTCAACCTCGCGAAGGCGGGTGAACGACAAGGCAATATGCGGGTGAACCTCAACTGGTCGCAGGGAGCACCACCGAAGAAGACCGGTTTCCTCGCCAAACTCGCCGGCGCAGGTTCTGGCGCGGTCGACCTGGACCTCGGATGCCTCTACGAACTTGCCGACGGGTCCAAGGGAGTGGTCCAAGCCTTGGGCAACAGTTTCGGTTCACTGACTTCTCCGCCCTACATCTCCCTCGACGGCGACGACCGCAGTGGTGCGAACACCGGCGGCGAGAACATGCACGTCAATCTCGGTGACCCAAGCGCTTTCCGGCGAATCCTGATCTTCGCGATGATTTACGACGGCGCCCCCAACTGGGCGGCCGTGGACGGCGTCGTCACCCTGTATCCCACCAACGGCCCCGAGGTGGAAGTGCGGCTCGATTCGGCCAGCAACCAGGAGCGGTTGTGCGCAATCGCTCTCATCCAGAGTTCAGGTCAGGGCGTGACGGTGACCCGCGAAGTTCAGTACATCAACGGCAGTCAGTCAGATCTCGATCGGGCCTACAACTGGGGAATGAAATGGGCGGCTGGACGAAAGTAGGTGTCACGGGCGGGGTGTCCCCCATCCGAATGACAATGTCCGAATCGTCCACAATGTCGCAAGTTACTGGATAGTGTCGAGAAGTGGGGTCGGACATGAGGGGTCACGCTCGACACCGATAGTGGGTCGGTGACGCTATGTGCTTGGCGACACCGACGTTCGACCGGAAAGGCCCTCGATTTCCCCCGAGATCGAGGGTCTTTTCGTATCTTGCGTCACTGTTCGGACCCGTTTTATTAGTTGATTGTTAAACTAAGCGTTCGTCCAACATGTACCGATGGAGAACGTGAATGTCCACGAATTCAGATCGACGCCCGCGCCTGCCCGCGAGAATCGCCTACCTCGCCGCAGGAGTTCTCTTTGTCGCCGCCATGCTCCTGCTGGCAAGCGTCGTCAACCCTGACCGGGACCGCGATTTCTCCATGAACCACGTCCCCGCGGGGACGTCGGTAACCTCCGTCGTCGCCACCACTGACCTCGGCTAACGAAGGTACTGGTACGTAAGTGGCGCGCGTCACGAACTGTGGGTACCTTCAACGCCAATGGTTCGCCGTAGGTCGGTATTGAGAGGGACGGCCAACCACTGCCCTGCCTGGTTGCCCCACCCAAGCAGGCAGGGCACCCCAGATCAGGCAGGCACCCCCGATAATTTAAGCCTCAAGTAACTGTTACTCGGGAAAGACTTGTATCAAACCGGGACGAATCGTACATTTCATCCGGCAGTCGGCCTTCGTCCGACGCCTTTGCCGTCAATGTCGACGGAACTTCTCTGAACACCACCACAAGTCGGCCACTTGTCGTGACCGCATTCGTCCTCGCGAAAGGCTCGCCCATGTTCGATTTCTTCGGCGCAATCTCCGGCTTCTTCGGCCTACTGTTCGGCACCGGCTCGTCGAGCGGGAGCTCGGGAGGAAGCAGCGACGCACCCGTCGCCCCGCCTACCTGATCCACAAGCCTCACCCGGCACCAATCCGCCGGGTGAGGCTCTCGCGAATCTCTTTGAAACACAACGTAACAGCACTTCAACTCCACCGACTGTTCTGCGGATTCACGCCTACGCACTCCGGCGTCCGGACAGTTTCACCGCAGCGCCTGCAGTAATGGGTCCGATGCCCGCCATTCTCGGTCGAGGCACACCCGCAAACCTCCCAGCCGACGAGGCACGTATTGGCCGTCAGCGGGTGTCCGTTCGCGCAGCGGTCCGGGGATCGCTCGGTTAGCCGCATCTCCACATTTTCGCACACACGTTCGATACCTTGGTACTGCACACTGCAAATTCGATTGCACCGGCCGCTTCCGGTCAGCCCGAGCGCAACTATCCCTTCTGTCACTTCGGTCTGCTTTAATACGAAGGCTTTGTCGGGGGTTTACCAATGTCCGAAGTTGTCGAGTTTCTGCGAGCACACGCAGGCGAACACGGGGTTGAACTATGGGTTTCTTCAAGAAGGCGGCTGTGACTGCTCTAGCGGTCGCTGCAGTCGGAGCATCAACAGGGATCGCATCAGCTGATCCGTCAACCGACGTGAATTACGAAGCGAAGATCGTCGACAAGTCGATCGTCACCACCATCGATGCCGGGTTGTTCAAGGTGTCCGGCGACGGCAAGTCTGTTGTCTTGCAGGACAGCAAGGGAGCCGACCTTGTTTCCCTGCCTCTCGCATACAACCTCGGGGATCTGCAGTTCCCCTTCGATCGCACGATCAGTGAAGACGGTAAGACCCTCACACTGACACCGATCACCGATTCGGCGAAGGCAACACCTCGACCCGAGAGTGCGCCTGCGGCAAAGGAATGGACGCCGGTAGCCTCGCCCGAGGAGAATGATCGGGCGATTGCGCACTTCCAGAGTCAGCTCGGTCTCGGCACTCAGGTCGGCAGCCTGCTCGGCACCATCGTCGGCGCCGGAATCGGTTGCGCTGTCGGCGCTCCGCTGGGCTTGACCATCGTCGGACTCCCCGTCGCTGCGGCACTGTGCCTGGGTGGCCTCGCAACAGGAGCCGGAATCGGCGGTGTCGCCGGAACGATCCTCGGCGGCGGCGGCGCGGCTGTCGTAGCCGGCATCGATCTCGTCAACACACTGAATGCGCCTGCAGGGACGACCGTCTGGGCTCAGTAGCCACTTGCGCCACTCCAAGGAAAACCCCGCCCGTCCGTATGAGGACGAGCGGGGTTTTTCGATTCAATGTGCAGGCGGATCTACTTGGTGCCCCCAGTCGGACTCGAACCGACACTTGACGGATTTTAAGTACCCCCATCCCGCATTCACGGCGCTCTCGCCACCTGCGGCAACACCTGCGACACATATTCATTTCCACTGGTGAGATGGCATAGTTTGCTACCTTTTGAGCACCTGCGGCCACCTCCAGCGCACCGCTGACATAGCGCCGGTGGGTAGCGCGGGGGTAGTGCGGGGGTAGTGCGCGGCAAGGTAGCGCTGGGCAACAATTACGGGCTAACCTGGCACCCGGTACGGCACCGCAGGGCAGCGCCCAGTCGCAGGTACACAATCCCCGGCCAGAGGCCGGCAACGACATTCTTTTCATACGCGCCTGTGCTGCATCGCATTTCAGCTCGGCCGGAGACCGGCTTCCCAGAACCAGAGTAGTGCTCGGTTCATCCCTCGTCTTACAGCGATTTCTCGTCGCTAACCGAATTGGAGCAAACCATGACCACTACTCGTCCAACTGATACGCGCACTTGGAATTCCCGCCCTTTGTTCTCGCACCCCCGCGACGCCACACCGTCGACGGTCGAGTCCGTTGCTGCGTTGTTTGCTCGAGGTGGTGACGCTGGCTATTCCTCACAGGGCGACGTCCTGGTGAATCAGACCGCTGACGGCGTCGACCTCAGCACCATTTGGAACGAAGTCGCCACGGCGATGTCGTTCTACAACCGTGAACGATCCGCCTTGGCTTCACTGATCAGCTACTCGACTACCAATGTCGGCGATGCGATTCCGCAGCAGGTTGCGGCCGACAACTTCGAAAAGGCTAGTGAGTTCGGCGAACCGGAAGGTATCCGCAGTAATCCGGACGCATTGATTCTCGGATACGATTTCGATGACTTTGATCTAGCCTCACGCATGACCTGGAAGTTCCTCCGAGCTGCCTCTGCGGAACAGGTAAGGGCCAGCATCAACAGTGCCTTGGAAGCTGACAACCGCAAGGTCACTGGAACACTGCTGCGCCGTTTGTTCGACCCGGCAGAAGGCTTGAGCCCCGAGAAGAACAGGGTGTACGGCCTGTGGAACGGCACTGATGGCATGACGCCGCCGCCACACGCGGGAAAGACGTTTCCTGCGAGCAACTCGCACTATCTGGCGTCCGGCAATGCAGTGGTTGACCCGGGAGACTTGATCGACGCGATCGACCAGGTACGCAGCAAAGGATTCGGCACCAGCGGCAACACTCGCCTAATCGTTCTCTGCAATCCTGCAGAGGCTGAAGAGATTTCGACGTTCCGCGCTGGGGTTGAGACCAACGGAGTCGTCAGCAAGTTCGACTTCATTCCGTCGGCCAGCGCCCCGGCCTACTTGACGACCGAGAACATCGTCGGTCAAGTTGCTCCAGAGGAATTCGGCGGCCTGGCGGTATCCGGCAGCTACGGACCGGTGTGGATCATTCCCAGCTACTTTGTGCCGCAGGGTTATTTGACTGTAGTGGCGACAGGCGGTCCGAACAGCAGCATGAATCCTGTTGCCTTCCGGCAGCATACGAACCCCGCGTATCAGGGTCTCAGGCTCTTGGCTGGCAGAGACCAGCGATACCCGCTGCAGGACAGCTTCTTCCAGCGGAGTTTCGGTTGCGGCGTCCGATACCGTTCGGCCGCGTGCGTAGTTCAGGTGACATCCGGCACGACTTACACCGCGCCAGCCTGGGCGTGGTCATGATGGCGCGCGACCCTGAAGCGGTTGCAGGCGAGTATGACTGGGGTCCTGGGATGGCACCTCCAGCGCTGGAAGACGCCCCTCCGAGTGACGGAGGTCGATATCGTGGCAAGACGCCGAGAGAGGACGATCCCTCCGGTATCCGTGCCCTGGCTGACGAACTGGCAGCGAGAGGTCGTACCTGACATGGCGCGTAAGCGAAATCAGCGCCGAGACCGCCTTGGCCGGTTCTCCGGCGCGGGGACGAAGATCGCCTCTACCGCTAAGGGCGCTCGCACTGCAACGAAAGCTGCGACGAAGACCGGAGCGAAGACGGTAGCGACGGGTATCGGTAATAGTTACGTGCCGGGTTCCTTCTCCCAGAACATTGCCGTCGGCCAGAGCGGCGAATACAAGCGCATCCGCGTCGGCGCTGAGTTCAAGACGCCGAAGGGCCGGGGCGTGGTCGTCAAGGGCGTCGTGGGATTTCATGGCAAGCCCAACCGCCGCTTCGACATCAAGCCCAGTTTGGACGTTCAGCAAAAGAAACTGACCTTCACGTCTAAGCCCAACCCGAGCCGCGGAGCTGCCGCAGGCACGAAACTGAAGCGCTAATGCTTGACGTTTGTGCCGGGTGCGCACACACGCGCAACCTGCACGGCAAACCTGCTCACAGGCCCGGTGGCCCTGTCTAAAGGGCATTGCAGGCAAAACCGCCCAGCCGCGCCCCGCGCAACGGCACGGCAATGAGCCCCGTCGAACTAATCCCTCGGCGGGGTTCAGTCGTTTTCAGTAGGGAGCGGTAGATCGTCCAGGAGCTCACCGGGAGTGATCTGCAATCCGGCAGCTAGTTTGAGAATGTTCTCAATGCGGGAGCTTCGTTGTCCTCGTTCCACCTGGCCAAGGTGTGTGAAGTGAATGCCGATGTGGTCGGCGGCGACTTCCTGGCTCCAGCCAAGCGCAACCCGCCTGGCCCTCACACGAACGCCAAACTCCGCCAATGTGGCGTTGATTGGTGGTTTCAGAGTAGGCATCGCCAGACAGCACATACGTCTAGGGCGTAATCGTCCAGAGTGTAAACGTCGTATTCGCTGTTCAAGCTCATAAACGATGTGCATATGATTCGGGTGCGATCCCAATGGAGGGTCGCCAAGACTTAGGGGAACAAATGAAACGATGGACTCTAGCGGCGGCGATAGTCACTGCCTTGACAGTCGCGGGGTGTAGCAGCACAGACGCGGCTACCGGAGAGAAGCCCGCCGGAGGTACTGCAACCTCCACGGCTGCTGCTTACTCCTCGTCGGAACTGTCCGCAATGCGCGCTGCTCGGGAGGCCGCGCAATCGGGTGATAGGACCAGTATCGCGATTGCCGACGCAGCCCTGCGGACCGTTCAGCAAGTCGGGAGTGACTACGAAGCGCTAAGTGATAGCGATTTCCAGAAGATGGTGGAGGATCCCGATTCGTTCGCTGGGCGCAAGGTCGTACTGTATGGGCAGGTCCTCAAACGGGACGGCGAAGTTACTCGGCTAGCCACGGGCCCGAGCCTGAATCTCAGGACGTCGAAGTACACGACAACAACAGTTCTCACGGCCGACGACTCAAGCCTCCTCGCCGCCCACGAATCTCTCGACCACGTCATCGTATTCGGGGAGGTCCGGGGGGCCGTGTCCTACGACAACCCCGTTTTGGTTGGCGAGACTGCTACCTCGCCCGAAGTGAGGGTCGGCACCATCAAGTTGCTGGCGTACAACTAGGCGTCACTCACTCCCGACTCCAAGCCCTGCCGTGAAGTTTCCGGCGGGGTTTTGTCGTGTTCTGCGTCTACTCGGACACGCTCCTTGAGTTTCGCCACGCACGGTTCTGAACTCATTTTCCAATTTCGTCCGCCTCCGTAGATTTCAGGCAACAAATCACAGCAACTGACGCCCTGTCAAAATTTGGGCCTTTCTTTGCGAAAGTATTAGTGCGGCAACATCTTTCATGACGCACTAATTGCGCAACTGCCGCCACTAGGGGTAGGTTTGCGGCTAGCACCAACACCGCTATGGCGGCTGTGAAGTGCCGGACCGGTCAAGCGGTTCGTGATATTTCGGACCCGATACGGACACGGCCCAGTGAGAGTCTGGAGCAGCCCCGCATCCCTTGGGTGGGCCCGACCAGTGAACACAGAACCCTTTATGAGGGGTGTGTTCGCGGTCGGCTTTACCGTCTGCGAATGCACCTCTCGCACTCGAGAGGAAGCAGACAGCAATGAGCCAGCAGGCAACGAACCAGCGCGGGCGGACGGGTGCAGAGTCGCGTCAAAGTCGAGCGCTGATCAATCGCGAGGAACTTAACGCACTACCTACGATCAAGAGCCGGGATGGCGGCGTTGACTTCGTGGCTAACCGCTTGGGCGTTCCAATGACGCCAACCCGAATGCGAGCGGCGATTGAACGGCGAGAACTGCCCGTCTACAAGATCAGTGGAGCCAACTACCTGGCCGAGCGCGACCTGTATGACTGGGTTCTGAGTCTGGCGCAGACCGGAAAGGTCGGTGCCGCATGAACTCTCATTCACTGACTGAGCTGCGGAAGACGTTCTCAGCGTTGGATGCCCACGAACGCGGCGACTATGCCGCGCTGCGGCAGTCCAATCCGCTCGTGGATCGGATTCAGGCCGCGATGAACCCGTTCGTCGTCGGAAAGCCGCAACGTCCGCTGTCTCCTTCTGCGCGAGCATTTCCCGTCGTTAGCGACGGGCTCGATCGCGCGAGGACAGTCGCCCTGGATTCCCGAGAAGCCGAGATCCGCGATCGTGGGTCGTTCTTGGAACGTCGCCTGGAAGTCCTCAATCGAGGCGGGGAGCCCGTTGTGATTGTTGTGCTGCACAGCAAGAAATGGACTTACGACGGTGAGATACCAGCCAGCATCGCGGAAGTAGTGCCGGTGGGATACCCGCCAGAAGAGGCCGCACGCCGCATCGCTCACTCCGCGTGGGACTGCTGGTTCTGCGACCGGGAGATGTCTTATAACGCCGAGTCGTACCTAATGGTCAGCTGCGCGGCCATCGTTCATGTGATGTCCGCGTGCCGTCGATGCAGAAAAATGCTGGATCACAACGGACTCGACTGGGCGGACGTGTGACGAACGCCCGGCGGGTGGCGGCAACGTCAACGTAGCTGCAGATAGAAAAGAAGTCGCCGACCTGGTGTTGGGCAGCAGGTCGGCGACTTTCTCACCAGAAGACAATCCCAGAACAGGACTATTATGGCCAATAGTACATCTGCCCGTGAGGTAGCGCTGTCGCGTAATCCTCAGTGCTACAGACGATTATCTCCCGACGAATTCGTAGAGAAGGCGAAGCAACTCGTCGATCTCGGTTGGCATCCTATTCCGCTTACTGGAATCGGCGGCAAGGTCTGTGGAGCTAAAGGCGTAACAGGCCGTGAAGGCGTTGATGTCGCAGACGACGACATATTTCGGCAGTGGGCGAACACTTGGGCTGGTACCCCCGACGGACTGAATCTAGGCACCCGCATGCCGGTCGGAGTGATCTCACTCGATGTGGACTGCTACCACGGGAAGCCCGGAGCCGACACAATCGCCGCCTGCACAGCCGAATGGGGTGAACTCCCGCCGACGTGGTCCATCACCGCCCGCAACGATGGGAGCCGAAAGCTGCTATTTCGCGTGCCCGCAGGATGGGAGGGCGTGGGAGTGATCGCCGCATCTGACGGCGGAATGGCTTCTGGTGTGGAAGTTCTCCAGCGGCATCATCGCTACGCGGTAGTTCCGCCATCGATACACGATGTAGGACATGTGCGGACGTTTGGGCCAGACGGCGAAGTGTGCGAACAGTTCCCGATGCCAGGCGACTTGCCGATGCTGCCGGAGCTTTGGGTCGAGGGGCTGCGCAAGAACCACACGCCGGTTCAACGTCACCGAACAGCTGAACCCGACTACCTACTCGCCTCATTTCCAGACGGGCTAATGACCGATGCGGTGCAGACGGCCATGCGGCAAGTGCTCGACTCAATCAATTCTGGTGCAGGTCGGCACGACACCATGAACCAGAAGGTGTTGGAACTGCTGTGGCTCGGATGGGGTGGTGCAACCGGAGTGCCATTGGCAGTCGAGGTCGTTCGCGCCGCTTTCATACAGGCGCTCGCAGGGGAGCGAGGGGAGGAAGCCGCACGGACTGAGTTTGACCGATCTCTTAAGGGTGCCGCCGAGATAGTGGCTGCTGCCGGACCGTCTTTCGCACACGCATTTCAGCCAGGAGGAATTTGGCACAAGGATTCTGATTGGATTATCGACGCTGACACCGGCCTGGTGATGAGGGGCATACGAAATTCGGCCGGCGACGAACCGGTGGGTTTTCGATTTGCCACAGTGAGCGCTCGTGCTCTGGCACAACCTGTTCCACCGATGGAATGGCTTGTCCGTGGGGTGTGGCCGCGCAATTCGTTCGGGCCGATGGGTGGGGAGAAGAAGACCCTCAAGTCGTACAACTTGCTGTCGATGAGCGTGGCCGTTTCCAGTGGTGAGCCATTGTTCGGCGAGTTCGAAGTACTCTCGCCCAAACCTGTCGTGTACTACGTCGGAGAAGGAGGGCAGGCTCCGTTCCAGCGCAGACTGCAGGCTATCGCCTGCGCCTACAAGGTGGACCTCGCAGATCTTCCGCTGCACGCTGTGTTCGAGGTCGGCGCACTGGACAGCCCGGTTTTCACCGACGCACTCAAGCGCAACCTGGATGAGATACAGCCGGGGTTGGTCATCGTTGACCCGTTGTATGCGTTCCACCCCAGTGGAGTTGAGGCACAGAACCTCTATGAACGCGGCCGAATGCTGGCAGGGCTTTCTTCGTTGGTGGCGGACGAAACTGCGCTGATCATCGCGGACCATTTCCGCAAGACGGGTTCCGCTGATCTGGACCTGGACAGCATCGCCCAGTCCGGTATGGGGCAGTGGGCCGACAGTTGGATTCTGCAGAAGCACCGCGAGAAAGCCAATCTGGGCACCGGCAGTTATCAGCTTGCTGTGGAGTTCGGCTCGCGACAATGGGGCGGCAGCCGTTGGGAACTCGACTGGCAGCTCCCAGCATTCGGTCAGTTGGAGGAAGGACAACAGGAAGAGGGCGGAGCGACCGAAGTCGGATGGGAGATTCGCCGTTCTGACGGTGGTGAGAGTGGTCGTGCGACGCGCCGACGCAACAGCGTGGACGTAGGGAAGAAGAACGAGATTCTGGAAGTGATCCGGGCTAATCCGTTCCTGTTCACGAAGAACCAGCTGTTCGCTGAGGTGGGTGGAAACAAGGCGGCAGTAGAGAAGGAGTTGAAATCGCTCGAAGTCGAACGACGTGTGGAGGTCAAGCATGCGGCAGCTCCCGACGCGAACGGACGGATGACTACCCGAGACAGATACGGGATCGGGCCAGGTATCACGTTCTCACCCATTATCAGAGGTTCGTGAGCGCGGGCGATGAAGGCTCGTCAGTGGTGCCACTGCAAAGTCAAGTCGCCCCGGCCTTTTAGGGCGTGTTGGGCCAACTTGGGGTGTGTTGCCTATAACCGCAGGCCAGAGGCGTAGTCGGAGTCGCCCCGCAACCCGACCCGACCCTTGAGCCGGGCTGTTGGGTGCGGCGGTGTGGGCAACATACCCCACCCGCCCTACGCCCTAAGGGGCATGTTGGTTTGGGGCATGTTGCCAGTGTTGTTGAAAAGCAGAGATTTTCGAGACGAAAGGTAGAAGACAATGATCGAGAACAGCTCGCACACAAAGGAATCGGTAGCCGATCAGCGTGCGGTCGTGGAGGTGTCGGTAGAGCCGATTCCAGACGCATCAAAGGTTGGAGGCAAGGAAGGCGCTCTCGCTACGGCATGGTCGGACGGAAGGCAGCCAGCGCGCCCGTGCACTGCGCATCGCACAAACGGCGAACCCTGCCGGAGGGCTGCTATCAACGGTGGGAACGTGTGCGGCACGCACGGTGGACGCAGCCCGCAGGTGAAGGCGAAAGCCCGCGTCAGATTGGAACTCGCGGCGGATCGTATGGCGAAGGAGTTGCTCGGCATCGCCACTGCCAACGATGCCCCGGCAGCGGTAAAACTCGCGGCGATCAAGGACGCGTTGGATCGTGCGGGCTTGAGTGCCAAAACTGCTGTCTCAGTGGAGGTCGGGCCAAGCAAGCCTTTTGAGGAATTGCTTACCGAGATGATGGAGGGTGGCAGCCGAGCGGAAAGCCGTGCAGCGCGGGGTGTTCCAGATGAGCTGTCCGCAGACTGGCGAGACATTTTGGATGCAGAGTTGGTGGACGATGACTACCTGGAAGGCGTCGTTCATGTGCCGAGTCGTACTGTCCGCGAACGACCCGACCAGGCCTCTGAACCGCAGAACCCCACAAGCGGCGGACTGATGCCGATGGAAGACGCACTCAACCAGCTACGGGCAACCACGCCACCGCTGGCACCGCAGGCGCGCCGCCGTAACCGCTAATAGACCGGCCCACCCGTCGCCGCATCGGATTTAATGGGCATGGGTGGGCGGTTGCCTGCACTGTGGGCTGTAGCTACTCAAATCCGAATTCGACACTCAGCCTTCTGGAGTTGTCGAATATTCAAGCGAGACAACATAACTCGACATCATGGGTGCAGGGTGTGCCGGTATGGTTGGGGCGCAAGGGGTGCAACCACCCTTGTGTTGCAACACCCCCCAACCTGCAAGGGAGAGAACGGGTATGAGGATCATCGGGTACGTGCGAGTGAGTACCAAAGCGCAGGGCGACGACGGCTATGGACTTGCTGCACAGCGAGATGCGTTGGAGCGTTGGTGTGAAGCCAGCGGCCACGAGTTGCTGACGGTAACGATGGACGTGGTGAGCGGAGCCAAGGCCGACCTGATGCACGGCAGGTCCGTTGCCATCGCCGCGATTGAGAACGGCGTCGCGGACGTGCTGCTGGTGCGTGCTCTGGACCGGGCAACCCGTGACCAGTTGGACGCCGCCGAACTATTCAAGCGAGCGGAGCGTTACGGCTGGCGACTCATGGACTGCAACGGTGCCGACAGCGGTGACCCGAGTCAGAGACTTGTTGCGGACGTACGCCTGGCAGTAGCGGCAGAGGAACGACGCAAGATCGCCGAACGCACCCGGGAAGGTCTTGAGGCGCAGCGGCAGCAGGGACGTGGACGGCTGATCGCGCCGGCGACACAGAGGCGTATTCAAGTGCTCCATGCAGAAGGTTTCGGGGCGAAGGCAATTGCTTCGCGGCTCACCGATGAAGGGGTGCTCACCGCTACTGGCGGCGACACCTGGCATTACTCAACTGTCCGTAGCGCATTGAAGCGCCTCGGCCTGACAACGAAGGCAGTGGTCTGACATGGCGTGGGTCAAGTCGTACGAGACGAAGCAGCGGAACCGTGGCAAGCCCGTGAAGACCTACAAGGTGATCTGGAAGGAGGTTGAGCGCGATGCCTACGGCCTGCCGATCCCGACCGACCCCGCAAATCCTGAAGGACGGAAGCGCACCCGAAACCGACAGGAGAGCTTCCCGACCAGGGAGGCAGCCGAAGCCCGCCGCGACGAATTGAACGCGGCCAAGCACACTGGCCAGACCAGTTCCTTGGCGGATCAGCGCAAGGCAGGCGATCTTCCGTTCGGTTATTACGCGCAGGCATGGATCGAGAGCCAGCAGGTCAAGGTTTCCCAGGGACGATTAAAGCAGCGCACCCTGGACGACTACGAGAACGTACTCAAGCGGTACTCGTTAGATCGGTTCGGCGGCAAGACAATTGCCAGCATCACTCCGCGGGACTGCGAGGAATTCCTAGCCACACTGGTGAGCCAGCAGTGCCGCCAGTCCGGCACACTCTCCCCCGCTACCGTGAAGCACGCATGGGGCACATTCGGTCGCGTGATGAAATACGCGCTTCGGCACGATGCGATCACGTCCAACCCAGCCGAGCGCGTGGACTTTGCCACCAACCGCGCTACCGGCGACCACGAAAAGTTCGAACATCACCCGCTGACCGCCAAACAGGTAGCCAACCTGAGCGCAGCCATCGCCGGAAGCATCTCCACCAGTGACGCCCGCGTCCTACCGACGTACCCGGTCTATGCGCTGATGGTGGAATTCATGGCGTATAGCGGAGTGCGAGCCAGCGAGAACGCAGGACTGGAGATCCAAGACCTAGTTTTCACAACCCGCCCTGGCCAGGATACCCGTTGCGTGGTCAACATTCACCGGACCAAGGAACGTAAGGGTGGCGAGTGGATCACCAGCACACCGAAGTCGCGTAAGTCGCGGAGGTCAGTCCCCTTGCCCGCGTGGCTGGCTCAGCGGATGCACGCTTATCTAACCGACCATCCTCGCGCCGACGAGCCCGCCGCACCGTTATGGCCAAGCCGGAAGAACGGCGGTGGATACCGGGAGAAGGGCACCCGGTACGCGGTGCCGTTGGACTGGTCACAACCATTGGCGATGGGCACCTTCTACGACACCATCGTGAAGCCCGCTTTGGAGGCGATCGGTCTCCCCGCCAGCCGACCAGCGACCGTTACCGCCCCGGCTCAACAGGGCGTCCGGCTGCACGATCTACGCCACACAATGGCGACAATGCAGCTCATGGCTGGGACGCACTTCATGCAGGTATCACGCTGGCTCGGGCACTCGACGTTCACCCTCACCCTGGATACCTACGGCGACTGGATTCCCGAGGAGGACGGTGGCGCCGGAAACAACCTCCCTGAACCAGAGGCGGTGTCAGCCCCGACGTCCGCGCCTGCGCCAGAACCCGAGCGCTCCAACGTCATCCAACTGTTCGGCCGCTAGCCGCCTATCACCTTTCGTCTAAGATTTCGCGGACTACGTCGCCGATATTGACGGTGACCTGTACCGCTCGCTGCTGCGGCAGCTTCGGGGACGTCGAATCGACCCCGAAGATCCTGTCGCGGTGACGCATGCTCAGCGCACCCAACCCCGAACGCGCCTGCGGCATCTGGAGATCGTACAGCGAATATGTTCGGAAAGTCTCTGCTACACAGTACTTCTCGTATACTTCTCTTACGCGAACGTCGAGAGTTTCGCTCGGTCGGTACCCGATAACCTCTCCCGTATCTGGGTCCTCTACAGGCTTCCCGTTCGCTGACGACTCCACGGTGAACAGTGTCCCTAGCTTGACTCCGTCCCTCGTGCCTTTGTTAATCAGGATCGTGTACTCGTCCTCGACACCGGCCACTTTGCCGACTATAGGATCTCTAACCCTCATGCTTCCCTTCTCTCTTGGCTATTCGTGTATTCGGGGCCGGAGCTATCGTCGGAAGAGGAAGCGGAAGCTTGTGGGTTGTCACCCTGTTTAACTCTTGGCCTTGTGGCGTTTAGAGCTTCACGGTTGACGGCGAAGAGTGCCTTGACGGAGCTTATTACGGTGTCATCCAATGCTAGTGCGCCGAGTTCATGTAGCGTCTGATGGGATGTCCCGTAAGCCAAGTGGACGGCCATCTCTGCTGCCCGCAGGTTTCCAACCTGTTCCATTGACTTCAGGTTGTACGCTCCTTCAACGGCAGCTTTGATTGGCTCGAGCGCGCTATCAAGGGCGTACTGAATACTGAGCGTTGTGTACGCGGCAAGGCGCACCTTCTCTTGGACCTTTCGCTCGCCCTCTTTGCGGTAGTAGGCGTCCGCTGCGAATCCGCCAAAGGCAAGTGCGCAAAACGGCACCCCGTAGCTTTGGGCCGTCGTCCCCCAGACGTCATCACGAACCACTCCCAGCACGACGCAGCCAATGAACGCAACCAGCGCCAGCGCGGCGAACCATGCGCTTATCGGCAACGCGGCGAGCCTCAGATTCGAACGACCGCCGTCGCCCGCGCTGCCTGCCGGTTGGCCTTCGTCTCCCATGCGGTAGATCATCTCACGAGCCCCGACCGCATTGTGGACATACCGCCGGTGGGTAACATGGGGGTAGCACGGGCACTACTCCAACTTCACCACCTAGCCCACGAAAACTCCTCTAACAGCGTCTACGCGGTGCCCCCAGTCGGACTCGAACCGACACTTGACGGATTTTAAGTCCGTTGCCTCTGCCAATTGGGCTATGGGGGCCTTGACGCACCCGACTGGTCGGGTGCGTCGGGAATCAGACTATCGGGTGGGTCTGAGCTATCGACATCGCGATGCCGTCGAGGATGTCGTGTTCGCTGACAACCAGTTCGGTGATCCCGGCTTTGGCTTCGAATGTCTGAGCCAACACCGTGGTGATGATCGCTCCGCCGCCGATGACGTCCACCCGCCCCGGATGCATCGGGCCGAAGGCGGCGCGATCAACCCGAGGCATGGCGGTAAGTCGCTCGCACACGTCGAAAAGTTGCTTGAACGGAATCCTCGACAGGTGCACCTTCTCGGCGTCGTACTCCGGAAGTTCCTGAGCAATCGCGGCCAGCGTCGTCATGGTTCCAGCGACACCCACCCAGGTGTGCGCCTTCTCGACGGGCACGGCCTCGAATGCCTCGGCCAATTTCGCGGTCGCAAAAGCCGTCGCCTCGGAAACCTGCTCTGCCGTAGGCGGATCCGACGGTAGGCACCGCTCAGTGACGCGCACACAGCCGATGTCGGTGGAGTACGCAGCCTGGACGCCCGACGCGTCGCCGAGGACAACTTCGGTGGACCCGCCGCCGAGATCGACTACCACGAAGGGGCCCTCGGAGGGATCAAGTTCTCCCACAGCACCACCGAACGAGAGTCGCGCCTCTTCGTCGCCGGTGATCACCTCCGCTCCGGATCCGGGAATCACCGCACCGAGCACGTCCCGCGTCATCGTGAAGAAGTCTTCCCGATTCGCAGCGTCGCGAGTAGCCGACGTCGCGACCATTCGAACGGCGGTTGCTCCGGCATCGGCGATCATCGACGCGTACTCGACCAGCGCGACCCGGGTGCGTTCGATGGCCTCGGGCGCGAATGTCCCTGTCGCATCAACACCCTGACCCAGTCGCACGACGCGCATCTCGCGCCGGACATCCACCAGACGGCCGTCGTCGCCGACGTCGGCGATCAGCAGTCGAATGGAGTTGGTACCGCAATCGACTGCGGCAACACGGCGAGTCACCGGTCGGCGGTGTCGGCGTCGTCGATGCCAGGCCAGTCCGCGGGAATTGCAGTTCCGCGGAGCTTTCCGTGGCCGGCCAAGGCAACGGACTCGTCACCGAGCGGATTGACGCCGGGACCCTTGGCAAGCGAATGCGCCATCAGCACGTGCAAGCACTTGACGCGATCCGGCATCCCGCCACCGGCAAAGTCGGTTCCGAGAGATTCGATCGCGTCCCGCTCGGCAAGGTACGACTCGTATGCCCGCCGGTAGGCCGCGGCAAGTTCCGGATCCTGGGTCAGGCGTTCGGTCATTTCACGCATGACGCCGGCGGATTCCTGACGGCTCGCTTCGGCCGTCAGTCGCGGGTCGGTGAGGTAGTACAACGTCGGGAACGGTGTTCCGTCCGGAAGTTTGGGGGCAGTCTTGACGACGCCGGGCTGACCGTCCGGGCTGCGGTACGCGATCTCGATCACTCCGCGTGGCTCACGGCCCAATTGAGCGGCAACGGCGTCGAGATCCGCTTGTGAAACCTGTGGGGAATTTTCGGACGTGTTGCTCACCCGGTGGGTACTCCTTGTTCTTCTGGCTCTATCGGCGCCAACGGCATCGGGGCCGGTGTCGTCGTCTCGGGAACCACTGGCGGTTCCGAAATCGTTTGCCACAGATCGCGATACCACGGACCTGTCAGCGGTGTTTCCTTTTCCTGCTTCTTCTCGGGTTCCTTGTAGTCGCCGGGAAGCTGAACCTGAAACGGGGTCTCGCCCGGTTTGACGTACCGAAGGCGTTCTCGTGCAAGAGCTTCGATGTACGCAGGGTCGTCGAAGCGCGCGTTCTGGCCCTGCAGCTTTCGCAGTTCTTCCTCGAGCACCTGACGTTCGGCCGCCACCTGCGCGGCATCCGAACGCTGGCTGATGTACGTACGCAGCGGCACTGCCAGTGTCAGCGCCAGCATGAGCACAACCATCGCGAGCACAACGGCCCGACTGGTGGACAAGCCGAAAATGGTGTTGTCCGACTTCGGAAGCCGAGACCAGAACTTGTTGGTTCCGCTCTTCCCCCGGGCCGACCTCGACCCACGCGCCGACGCTTTCTCGGCGGCGACCCCCGGTTGCGCGGGGTCTGTCGCAGCGGAATCAACTGCTGCCGGATCGACCGAAGATGCCGGTTCCGACGCGCGTGGGCGTCGAGCGCTGTCACGACGCGCACGCGACGGTGTGTCCCCACGACGGGAACCACGACCCCCCGGACTTCCGCCGGGGGATCGTGGCTTACCGCGCTGTGCAGACACTACTGAATCTTAGATTTCCGTCAGGCCTCGAAAGCGAAGCGCGGGAACGCAACCTCGCCGGCGTAACGTGCTGCGTCGCCGAGGTTCTCCTCGATACGCAGCAGCTGGTTGTACTTGGCAACGCGCTCGCTGCGGGCCGGAGCACCGGTCTTGATCTGACCGCTGCCGACGGCAACCGCGAGGTCGGCGATGGTGGTGTCCTCGGTCTCGCCGGAACGGTGGCTCATCATCGTCTTGTAGCCGTTGCGGTGAGCGAGATCGACGGCGTCGAGGGTCTCGGTCAGAGTGCCGATCTGGTTGACCTTCACCAGGAGTGCGTTTGCCGCACCCTTGACGATGCCTTCTTCGAGGCGCTCTGGGTTGGTGACGAAGAGGTCGTCGCCGACGAGCTGGACCTTGTTGCCGATCTGATCGGTGAGTGCGACCCAGCCGTCCCAGTCGTCTTCGTCGAGCGGATCCTCGATGGAAACGAGCGGGTAGGCGTCGATGAGCTCGGCGTAGAACGCCGCCATCTCGGCCGCGGTGCGGTTCTTGCCCTCGAACTTGTAGTCGGTGCCGTCGGTGTAGAACTCGGTGGCGGCGACGTCGAGAGCGAGCGCGACGTCGGTACCCAGCTTGAGGCCGGTCTTGTTCACGGCGATCGTGATGAGGTCGAGTGCTTCCTTGGTGCCCGCGACGTCGGGAGCGAATCCGCCTTCGTCACCGAGACCGGTGGAGAGGCCCTTCTCCTTGAGGACCGACTTCAGGGAGTGGTAGACCTCGGCACCCCAGCGCAGCGATTCCTTGAAGCTCGGTGCGCCGATGGGAGCAACCATGAACTCCTGGACGTCGACACCGGTGTCTGCGTGCGCGCCACCGTTGAGGATGTTCATCATCGGGACAGGGAGAACGTGAGCGTTGGGGCCACCGACGTAGCGGAACAGCTCGAGGCCCGAGGACTCGGCAGCGGCGCGAGCCACGGCAAGCGAGGCACCGAGCAGAGCGTTTGCGCCGAGACGCGACTTGTCCGGGGTGCCGTCTGCGTCGAGCAGCGCCTGGTCGACCGTGCGCTGCTCGGTTGCGTCGATGCCGATGATGGCCGGAGCGATCTCGCCGAGCACAGCCTCCACGGCCTTCTCGACGCCCTTTCCGCCGTAGCGTGCGCCACCGTCGCGCAGTTCGACGGCTTCGTGCTCACCGGTGGAAGCACCGGACGGCACCGCAGCCCTGGCGAAACTTCCGTCTTCGAGCAGAACCTCGACCTCAACCGTGGGGTTGCCACGTGAATCAAGGATCTCGCGAGCTCCGACCTGCTCAATACTGGCCACTGTGTGGTTCTCCTTCGAATGGGCTTCGCATTGTGGCACGCTCTGCGTGCTTGACACTTGGGCTCCGACCCCTCCGGTCGAAAGAGGACCACGATCGCGGCTGGGCCTCTGCAGTGCCAGCACCTCTGTAGTGCCAGCACACAGCCTAACCGCACGGGCCGAAGGCTTCTTTATCGACGCGCGGTCACGGGCCCGACCTGCGGATCGATCACCGTCAGTCCGGCCGTACCCCGACTGAATACGCCGACGCGCGATCACGAACCAGCGCGAGATAGTCGCCCGAGAGGTTGTACGCCATGAGCGCCTGCTGCCACCCGGCAGCGGCAGTGAGGTCTCCCCCGCGTGCACACAGGTAACGAGCGGCGGTGAGGGCAGCGTCGTCGATGTTGTCCGGGTCCACCCGGCCGTCGCCGTTGGCGTCGACTCCCCATTTGAGCCACGTCTCAGGGATGAACTGCATAGGCCCCATCGCACGGTCGTGCACTGGATCGCCGTCCATCGCCCCGCCGTCGGTGTCGGGTATCTCGGCAACTCCCGGGCCACCGTCCAGAGGGATTCCCCGAATCGTCGGGGCGACCTGGCCGAACGCGTCGACCGACGAACCGTCGTAGGTCCCGTGGCGGCTCTCGACGCTGCCGATACCGGCCAGCGTTGTCCACCCGATTCCGCAGCTGGGAAGCGTCTCGGCCATGACCGCAGCGGCGTACCCGTACGCCTCGAGTGCCGTGGTCCCGATCCCGATGTCGTCCGACAATCCCGCGGCCCAGTCGGCGAGTTGATCAGCACTGCGGCCGGGGGCATTGATGTCGATCGGCGGCGTCGGAGAGCCGGTACCTGGGGGTATGCCCTCCGGAATGGCTACTTTCGGTTCGTTCGATCCACACGCCACGATGCCTGCGCCCAGCAAGGCTGTTCCGGCAGCTACTGCGGCTACGACTCTCGAGAGACGCCGGGGACTTCTGCGGGCTGCGGGAGTTCGGTACACCCTTCCATCATCCACATGCGAGCGAAGTACTCCCGAATCCCTTGGTAAAGAACAGCAAAAGTACAGGTCAGGGCGTGGTTCACCATCGATTGTGGAGTATCTTCTTCTGAGTTAAGGCTGGCCTAGCCTCATACGTTCGGCAGAAGCTGTCGCACTCACTCAGTCAGGAGTCGCCCGTGCCCGTGTCGGTACTCGCTGCCGCGAGCACACCATCAGTTGCCACCCAGTTATTCGGCAGTGGACTGATCGGTCTGCGCGAAGGCCTCGAAGCGGGCATCGTGGTGATGATTCTCGCTGCCTACCTCGTGAAAGCTCAGCGCAGGGATGCACTCAAATGGGTGTGGCTCGGCGTCGCGATCGCCGTCGCAATGGTGGCGATCATCTTTTTCGCGATCCACTACGGAACGTCGACGGTCGACGGCCTGACCGCAGAGATCATCGCGGGCGTTGCCTCCCTGGTCGCCGTCGTCATCGTCACGATCATGGTCCTGTGGATGCGCACGGCTGCGAAGAACATTTCCGGCGATCTGAAAGCGGGGATGGAGAAGGCGTTGATCGCCGGCCCCGTCGCCATCTTGTCGCTGTCGTTCTTCGCGGTCGGTCGTGAAGGCGTCGAGACAGCGTTGCTCATGGTCGGTTACGCCGAGAACACCGCAGGCAGCTCCTGGCCGTTGGTCGGACTGCTCCTCGGAATTCTCCTGGCCGCTGTCTTGACCGTCGCCATGTACTTCGGCGCCCTCCGGCTCAACCTGACGACGTTCTTCCGGTACACGGCGATCTTCCTCATCGTCGTAGCCGCCGGAATCCTCTCGTACGGTGTTCGCGCTCTACAGACCGGAAATGTGCTTCCGGGCGGTTCGAATCTCGCGTTCAACCTGACGCCCGGCTACGACCCGTCGACCTCGTACGGCACCGTCCTCGCCGGAATCTTCAACTTCCGCCCGGATCCGACGGTCCTGCAAGCCGTCGCGTGGGTCGTCTACCTCGTAGTCGTCCTAGCACTCTTCCTGCGTCCCCTTCCGTCGAAGCCAACCGAGCCGACGGCCCCGCCTGCGCACGACACACACGTTCCCGAAAAATCCTGAGAGGCATTGCCGACATGCGTAAATCAACCCTCGTACTGGCCACGGCTGCGGTACTTCCCTTCTCCCTCGCCGCGTGCACCGAGAAGACGACGGCGAGCGACGGCGACATCGTCGTCACGGCCACCGACGATTCGTGTGACGTCAGTGCCACCACCGGAACCACTGGCAGTTCGACGTTCCAGGTGACGAACAACGGCTCGAAGGTCACCGAGTTCTACGTCTTCGCCGAGGGTGATCGAGCGATGGGCGAAGTCGAGAACATCGGCCCCGGCCTTACCCGGCAGCTGATCGTCTCTCTCCCCGAGGCTGCGACCTATCAACTCGCGTGCAAGCCGGGCATGGTCGGAACCGGCATCCGCCAGGACTTCGTCGTCACGGGCGATTCGCAGGCGGCCACCGACGAGAGCGGACAACTCGCCGAAGCTGCCGACGGCTACCGGCGGTACATCCGCAGCCAGATCGTCGCGCTGCAGGACACCGCAGCTCAGTTCGTCGCCGCCGTCCAGTCCGGCAACGTCGACCAGGCGAAGGCACTGTTCCCGATCGCACGTACCTACTACGAGCGCATCGAGCCCGAAGCCGAGAGCTTCGGCGAACTCGATCCCAAGCTTGACCTGCGCGAAGCGGACCTGGAGCCCGGTCAGGTCTGGACGGGATTCCACCGCCTCGAGAAGGATTTGTGGGTCACCGGACTTCAGCCGGATACCAACGCAGTCGCCGATCAACTGCTCGAAGACATTCAGTATCTTGCCGATCAGGTGAACGCCGAGGACTACACGATCGACCCAACCAAGATCGCCGGCGACGCCCAAGGACTGCTCGACGAGATCTCGACCTCCAAGATCACCGGAGAGGAAGACATCTTCTCGCACACCGACCTGTGGGACTTCCAGGCCAACGTCGACGGCTCACAAGCGGCGATCGCGGCACTGAACCCGATTCTGCAGGAACGTAATCCCGAGCTCGCCCAGCGCATCGCGGACCGCTTCGCCGACCTCGACGCCGCTCTGGCGCAGTTCCGCGTCGGCGACGGATTCGTGTACTACGACACCGTCACCGAAGCGCAGCGTCAAGAACTCTCGCGTAAAATCGATGCTCTGTCCGCCGAGGTCAGCCAGGTCCAGGAAGTAGTCGCGGGACAGTAGATGACTGATTCACCAGAAGGCACACCCGCTGCGGAAAACGCAGCACCGCATGCGGTCTCACGGCGCCGACTGTTCGGCGCCGTGGGGGCCGGCGCCGTCCTGGCCGGTGCCGGTGCCGTCATCGGGCGGGTGACCGCCGACGAGAATTCCGGCACCGATCACGCAGACGTGGTGGCATTCCGCGGCGAGCATCAGGCAGGCATCACGACGCCGGCCCAGGATCGCATGCACTTCGTCGCTTTCGATGTGACGACGAAGTCGCGCGACGAACTGATCACGCTGCTGCAGACGTGGACGGCGATGGCCGAACGAATGACAGCGGGTCAGGAAGCAACCGAGGACGGAGCGACCGGCGACGGTCCGTACGCGCCACCGAGCGATACCGGTGAGGCACTCGATCTCGCGCCGTCGCAACTCACCCTGACCATCGGATTCGGACCGTCACTTTTCGACGACCGTTTCGGGCTCGCAGACAAGAAACCTGCTGCCCTGCTGGATCTCCCCCACTTCCGCGCGGACAACCTCGATCCGAATCGCAGCGGGGGCGACATCGCCATCCAAGCGTGCGCCAACGATCCCCAGGTTGCCGTCCATGCGATCCGCAACCTCGCGCGAGTCGCTTTCGGGACCGCGTCGGTCAAGTGGTCACAACTCGGGTTCGGGCGAACGTCCTCGACCTCGACGACGCAGGCGACACCACGAAATCTGTTCGGGTTCAAGGACGGAACAGCCAACATCAAGGCGGAAGATCCAAACGCACTCGCCCAGCACGTCTGGGTTGATCCCACTGACGATCAGGCCTGGATGGCAGGCGGATCATTCCTCGTCGCCAGACGAATCCGCATGCTGATCGAGCAGTGGGATCGCGCAGTACTCAAGGAACAGGAAGCTGTCATCGGCCGCTCCAAACGCAGCGGAGCGCCACTCGGCGCCAAAGACGAGTTCGACGAACTCGATCTCGATTCCAAAATGGGCCACGACTTCGTCATCCCGGAGGATTCACACGTGCGCCTGGCCTCTGCCGAGGAACTCGGTGGGATTCAGATCTTGCGCCGCGGATACAACTTCACGGACGGCTCCGATGGCTTCGGCCACCTGGACGCGGGACTGTTTTTCGTTGCGTACTGCCGGAATCCGGTCGAGCAGTTTGTTCCGATGCAGCAAAACCTTTCACGACACGATGCGCTGAACGAATACATCCAGCACGTCGGTTCTGCGGTCTTCGCTTGCCCCGGCGGTCTCGCCGACGGCAAGGACTGGAGTTCCCAGCTGTTCACCTGATGCGCGTCTCCGGGTTCAGTATCTCCACGAACGCACCAAATTGACCGGTGCCCGATTCCGCTCGGTCAGTGGATCGATTGCCTTGGTAGTGGTCGGCGGCAACAACTCGGCGGTAGGTACCGGCGCGACAATCTCCGTTGTTTGGGTCAGCGGTGGTTCCGCCTGCGCAGGATCCGAGAACGGGCGCAGCACCGCCCACGCGAGGAAGCTGGTCAGTGCAACCAGCGAGAACCCAACGCCTACAAGGATTTGCATTCTCCCAAGCCCACCAGTAGGCAGCGAATCCGATTCCGTGCCTTCCTCGGTTTCACCGACACTGCGCACAACGGCCTGATCGGAAGACATGTCTACCGCATCCGTTGCGATTTCCGAGTCGGAGACGCCCGAAACCGAGACTTCCGAAACCGAGACTTCCGAAACCGAGACTTCCGAGCTGTGGTGCTCCTGATGTAAGACCTCGGCTATCAATGCTGCACCCTTGGCCGAGGCGAGCTCGGGCTCGGCCGGCCTGATCACCGGTACCGAAAACTCCCGCTCGAGTATCTTCTCCACCAGTGAAATTCGGGCGCCTCCTCCGACGAGAACCAAAGCGTCAGGGACACACCGGGCTCGTGCCGCAACTTCTCGGATCACCATCAGAGTGTCTTCGACTTCCCGCGTGACAACCGAATCAAAACGGATGCACATGGATTCGGGAACGGGCATCACCTGCGCACGACGGGAGCCACTGGCGAGGTATTCCTTGACTTCGCGGGCGTCGAACGCTGCATCAGCGTCGAGGGCTGCATCAGCCGTGGTTGCGGAGAGTAACTCCACGACTACCCCGTCGAGTCTGTCACCAGCGAGCGCCGTCGACCGCGTGGATGCGATAGTTGTCGCGGTTCCGATCTCGATCATCGAGACAGTCACCCCGGTTCGACCGATATCGAGAACTGTAAGTAACCGAAAACCCTCGGCCGCACCCGAAGTCCGTACCAGCGCAACAACGGCCACCGCTTCCGACACCGTGACAGCACCCTCGATACCTCGGGCACGCAATTCTGATTCGAGCGCCACGTTCTGCCGCTCGTCAGGAACCGCGATGACCATCCGTGACGTGTCCCCGCGAACCGCAGCAACTAGGTGAATCGCGGCTGTCCTCACCGGAGAGGCGTCGTATGCGTCTACCGTCCGAGTCAGGAATCGACCGCTCGCGGATCCGGTTTCCGGCTGAGAGTCGGCCCGAACAATACGAACCGATGCAGCGCCCAACGACGCACCGAACACTGGATCCATCGCTGTACGCACCCCCATATCCAACTCTTGCACTGCTTATTCGTCGCAAAACATACTTGCGGTATGTTATCCGTAGCGGGAAGTTTACCGGATCCTCGGGAAACCGGAGAACTACGCGAAACTGGCAGGCTGAATCAATGTGTGGAGAGGTCCTTGAACAAGTCGATGGCCAACATGACAAGCGCGATATCCGCACTACACGTCCCTCATCTCACCCCGCTGGAGACCACCCCTCGACACTTCCGCCACCGCCAGACACCGACCGGGATTCGCACGATTGACACTTGGATTCCAGGCCCAGGCGATAGGGCTCTGTTCGCCTCGCTTCACCTGCCTTCGGATGGTGCCGTGCGCGGCGCCGTCGTCATATGTCCACCCCTTGCGAAGGAACACATCAGCGCTTACCGGGGACTACGCCAACTCGCCCAAGAACTTGCCGAGTACGGATTCCTCGCGCTTCGTTTCGACTATGCAGGACAGGGTGATTCATCCGGCTGCCAGGATGACCCGCTCGCAGTTGCGCAATGGCAAGCCAGCGTTGCGGCAGCCGTTGCGTACGCGCGGCGCGCGGGCATCGAGTCCGTTGCCGTCACAGGTTTGCGCGCAGGGGCACTGATCGCGGCGGCCACCGTCGATACGCTTGGCGACCTACGTGCGATGGTCTTGTGGGATCCGGTCATATCCGGTCGGTCCTACGTTCGCGAACTGACTTCGCTGTACCGCGTTTCGGTCGACGACGACCCTCACCACGACGATTGCACATCCATCGTCGGCGGCGTGCTTGATTCCGCTGCGGTGAAAGACCTTTCCGGACTCGACCTCAGCACCTTCGATCCGGGTTCCTCGACGAAGGTCCTCGCCGCGATTCGCCCTGAATTCGCTGCTTCGCCCCGCACTGTTCGGATGCTCGCGCGATCCGGCGCAGACCGCATGTTCGTCGAACGCCAGAATCAGTTCGTATCCCCCAGCAGTTTCGTACTCTCGGTGCCAACGCACGACATCAAACAGATTTCGAGTTGGGTGTCACGTCAATTCGGAGAGGACAAGACTGTCGTCGATCCAGAGATCACGTCGGCGGCGCATGTCGCGACGGCTGACGACGGCGAAGAAATCTGGGAAACCTTGGAAAGACGGTCCACCGGATCACTCTTTGCAATCTCCACCGCCTCCCGCACGACTACGAGTCACGCTGCCACTGCGGTCTTTCACAGCACCGCGAACGAACACCGGATCGGGCCGGCCAGGCTGTGGGTCGAGTCCGCTCGAACTCTCGCAGCGCACGGCATCCGCTCGGTTCGCTTCGACAGGATGGGCACAGGAGACAGCGGAACTGTCCTCACCGACGAGAACACCCCCATCGTGTCTCCGGAAGCGCGCCGCAATGTGTTGGATCTGATTGACACTCTCGACGTACCGCCGTCCCGCCGGATGCACGTCGGAATGTGTTCCGGCGCATGGATGGGTGCCTACGTGGCAAGCCAGCGCGGCGCACGGTCCGTGGTGCTTCTCAACATCGTGAATTGGTCGATCAACAATCGACGACCACCAGTGAAGAAAGCACATGTCGATGCAATGGAGTCTGACGTTGCAAACCGAATTTTCGTCGTGGCCAGAACAATTCGCAATGCCGGACGACGAGCCCAGCGGTACGTGCCTTACCCGGTGTGGCTCGGTCTCGGCTTCCTCGGACTGGTCAACGCCCCTGAGTCGATGCTTCGCACCTTGACCCGCCGCGGGACGAAGACCGCAGTGTCCCTCGCGCCTGAAGACGAAGCGTGGTTCGAGGCGAACAGAGGCAGACAAGGTGTCACGCGTCTTTCGAGCTCGAAGAATCCCCCGCACGTCTTGTTCTCAGGCTCCGGTGATCACAACCTGTTCCATCGCAGTTCTCGAGAACGCGTCGGCCGGTTGATAGTTGCCTCTGCACTCGATGCGTTCGGAGACCGAAGACTCGCCGTGTCGAAGCACGACAAGGAGGGACTCGGAGCATGATGCGCACGTCTACCCGGGACGGAATTCGAACGTCGTCCTACGTATTCGTAGTCGTTGCAGCGACAACCGCGGCGCTTCTGACCGGTTGCGCTTCCGACACAGCGCCCGCCGAACCGGCTCCGACGTCCGCACCTCTTCCCTCGATCAGCGCCGACGCCGTCGCGGCCAGAGGCAAACTCGAAAGCACGTCCGCATTCGACAACGTCGATCCACTGATAGCCGGAGTGGGCGCGACTGCCCACCAGATCACGTACCGATCAACCTCAGGCACGGACGGAAGCTCAACGATCGTCTCTGGAGTCGTCTTCGTTCCGGAAGGCGATCCACCACCCGGCGGGCGATCTGTCGTCACCGTCGGTCACGGCACAACGGGAGTGACTGCGGAGTGCGGACCTTCGATGCACCCGGATCTCCTGGGCTACGCGAGTACGATCGTCCCTTTGATGAAACTGGGATTCGTGGCAGTCATGACCGACTACCAAGGGTTGGGTCCGGCAGGCGGCATCACCCCGTACCTCGATCCCAACACCAGCGCGTTCAACCTGATCGACGGAGTTCGCGCGGCGCGAGAAATGGTCCCGGACACGTCCGGGAAATGGGCAGGACTCGGCGTGTCGATCGGTGGGCAAGCCACATGGGCGGCGGCAGAGTTGTCCGGTTTCTACGCGCCCGAATTGAACTTTGTCGGATCGGTAGCGCTGGCTCCGGCCGCAGATCTTTCCAAGCTCGCCGACTTGGCCCAGTCGCAGTGGCTGACGCATGAACAGCAGATCATGATGTCGTACGTAGTATCTGGGCTGACCGTCGCTCGACCCGGCACCGATCCAGGCAACTACCTACACGGTGCGCTGTCGAGTAACTCTGAGATGTGGTTGGCATGTGCGGGCCCGGCGTTGAAAGAACGCGGCGAACAAGCATCACGACTGAATCCCGCCGATACCCTGCCGAGCTCCGACGAGGCCGGAGCAGTCCTGCGCGACTGGCTCACATCGATCGCCCTTCCGCAGCGTCCGGCCGGAGGACCACTCCTGGTCATCAACGGCGACGCTGATCAGACGATCCGCCCACAGTGGGTGCAAGAGGCCGTCGACAATGCCTGCGCGTTCGACGATTCGGTGCAGCACATCGTCAGGGCAGGCCAAACTCACAACAATCTGGATCCGGGGTCCGAGACCGCAGTCTGGCTCCAAGCGCGCTTCAGAGGCGAGCCACCGCCGTCGGACTGCTGACTATCGTCGAAAACTCGAATCGACCAGGTACTCCATGTTCTGAACCGCAGGAGTGGATGCGACGTCGGCATGTGTCTTCGCCGAAGACACTTCCGTCCCGTTCCGAACCACGCTGACCGAGACGGCGCCGACCGCCGATGGAACCGTGCAGATGTCCATCCCTGTATCGGCCCTGCACGTGGTCGTCGTACCGCCGACCGTAACTTTCACTTCGGCACCTTCGACCAAGAAGGTCAAAACCTCGATCGTGTCGCGAACCGGGGACGACCCCGCACGCAGAATCATCGGCGATACCGAGGGTAGTGCGGGTTGCGCGGACGACAGCTGGTTCCGATAGGTGACGTACGCGATATCACGTGTAATCGCCGGTGCCGTTCCGGTCTTGAACCAGTCGACAAAATATGCGTTCAAATCGAGCAGCGCACGACCGTGCCCCTCGCTCGGTGCAAACGCCGTACCTTCGCTGTAGTCGTTCCACGAAATTAGTTGCACCCATTCGCTATCCGATTCGCGCGCAATCTGCCAAGTGTTTCGGAGATTCCCAGTGTTCTGCGCTTCGTCGAAAACCGATTGGCTGGGGCGCGCATCCTGGAACGAGACCGACTGCATCCATATCTTGCCGAGAGCGTGCGCTCGGTTCACCTGATCCAGTGGCGAGCCGATCCCGGTGTCCGTCACTGGATTGAAGGAAGGGTTACGTCCACCCCACGTCGACATTCCGTAGCTTATCGACGCGAATGAATCCATATTCGTGGTGGAGTTCAGGAAGAGTGGAACGAAGGCCACCTCGATCCCGTAGCGGGCCTTCATGATTTCGAGAAACTGCGACCACCACGCCGGGTCGTGTTTCTCGGCAAGAAACGGCGAAATCACCACCCGGTTGTCCGTCAATCGAAAAACCGACGGCGATGACGCGTACTGCGACAACTCGCCTGCCAGATTCGCGGGGTCCAATGTGCCGAGTTCGCCGTTCATATCCGGCATCAGCATTATTTCGAACGCAGGATCAACCGCAGCCGAAGCAGCGAGAAGTTCGGACGGAACGGACGAAGACCACAACGGGTTCGACGACTTCGTCAGAATGTCAACCGAGAACCCACTGATTCCTGCGTCGATTGCCTGCCGCACTTCATCTTCGAGATCTCGCTGCCTCCACTGTGCGTCAGCTGAAACGGGCCGTGGTTGCGGCCGGTCTCGAAGAAACCCTCCGAATGCGGCGTATGAACCTCGTTCACCGTTCGGATTGAGATACTGAGTGGCGTAATAGTCTTCGCCCGACGGTAGGTTGTCGATCGAAAGGGGATACGGCGGGAAGTAGTGCGCAAAGACCATTTTGCCGGTCGACTGTCCGTTGTCCGGAAGCTCGACGGCGGGATGTGATGACACCGCCGCGTCAACCCTCGCGTTTGGGTCCACCCCACCAGAGAGCCTGAGGCCGGACGCTACGAGAAGCGCTGACGACACCAGCGCAATGCCGATTGCAACTGCACGAAATTTCCTGCCCCGCGAACCTTCGATACTCACCCGTTTCCGTTTTCGAGCATCGGCGTTCACCGAATCAGCCACCCCTTCTCACACACGGCCTTACGACGCAATGTCCGGTGAGTTGACATCCCGAACCTGGAAATCGAATTCCAATTCAATTCTGCTGCACAGAATCCGAAGCTTGCGTGGGGTGACTCGACATGGAATCGGAATCGCCGCTTTCACCAGGTGATCTTACCTGCCGCTCATCGGTCGGCAACTCGTCGCTCGACCGGTTTACCTTCGGCGCGACTTTCGTCCGGAGCATCGAGCGCGGGATCGCCACCGTGGGACTGTCCAGATCACTCCGCGTGTAGCGCTCTTCGGTCTCTGCCGGCTCCCATTCGTCGAAATCGATTCGCACACCGTCGGCAATAGATTCACCGGAATCGGCCGAATCATGCTTGTCCACTTCATTCTTCCCGGTCGAGCCCATGCCCGGTTCTGTATGGACCGAATGCGCAGCGGCTCCCCGTTCGACGGGGGGCCACGCGCCGACTCGTTCATTCGATGCATCATTAACCGGAGGCTCGCTCGGCGAAGGCTTGTCGACCACGCTCACTCGGCTGCGGCCCTTGACCGAGCCACTACGTCCGGCACCCGTCAGCACAGCACCCAACAAGTTCGCGCCGGCAGCGCGCAGAGTGGCCACTGCCCCTTCCACCTCGTCCACCGACGAAATACTCTGTGTTGAAACAAGAACCACACCGTCGACGACTGAGCCGATCACAGTCGAATCGGTATAGAGCGATAAAGGTGGGCCCACGACGATCGTGTATTCGAAATTCTCGATGACCTCCAAAAGCACCTCGCGTGCTGAGACCGATGCGATGGCGTCACCGGAATCGGATCGTATCGAGCCGGCGGGCAGCAGGGTCAATGAGCGACCAGGTACCTGAACGAGCGCGTCCACGAGCGGAATTGCGCCGGCAAGAACGTCGGAAAAGCCGGCTGCCGGTTTCATCCCCAAGTATGAATCCAAGCTCGGCGACCTCAAGTCACCGTCCACCAACAGTACTCGACGTCCCGCTTCGGACAGGACAACCGCGAGATCGGCTGCGATGCACCCCGCAGGCTCCGAGTACCGAGGCGAGGCGATAAGGACCGAACGGATCGCGTCGGCACTCGGGCCGGCGAACTCGATACCTGTCCTGAGCTTGCGTATCGACTCGGCATAGGCGGTCGCGCCGTCGGCGGGGAATGTCAACGCGTGAGATCCCCGCGAAGCCGATTCCGGAACTGTCGCCAAAATCGGTACACCCGCAACGGCCGAGAGCATGGAAGCGCTTCGAACGGATCGATCGAGCCGCCCGAGGAGCACCCGGACGCCGACGCCGACGACCAGGCCACCGACGAGGCCGAACAGGGACGTCATCACGAGATTCGAACCCCCACTGGCATCTTCAGCGTTCGCCTCGGTGACCACCTGGACAGACGTATTCGGACGTCCACCACCGTTAGGGGTCTCCAACTGCCCGACATATTGTGCAAAATTCTTCGCATACGCATTGGCGATACCAGCCGATCCTTCGGCCGTCGAATCCGTGACAGAGACCTGCAAGAGCACAGTTTTCTCCACTGCTGCCGCCGAGACCTGCGAGGCCAACTCGTGTCCGCTCATTGGAAGACCCAGGTCGTCGATCACCTTGACCGCGAGATCGTCGCTCGAAAACAATTGGGCATAGGTCGCCGCTCGTTGTTGAGAAAACAGATCGCCCTGATAGGCACCGGCCGAGTCGGCGCTGATCGGCGAGCCGATGAACAGCACAGTTGTCGACGTGTACGAAGACGGACTCGAAATGGCCATGAAAGCACCGAGGATCAAGCCGAACACCGCGAAGACAGGTACTGCCCACCCCCGCCTCAGGATTCGCGCGGCAGAGCTGAGTGCATTCATGTGTTCGCCTTTCTTGGAGACCGCTGTGTGCGTGTGTCTCCGTCGCGCCGTGGCGTGTGACTTGCCACCGAGTCAGTTGTTTCGGGCCGACCGCCGGGCAACACTGCCCCTCGCTGCCCTCGGCGTGTGGTGGTCAGGAGGACCGAACCTTCGATTTTCGCACCTGCGATTTCCAGATCGTGAATCTTCGTCATCAAGTCCTGCCTGTTCGTCGAATGAGACTGAACGACAAGGATTATCGAACGACACACCTTGGCCAATCGGCTCGAGTCAGCGTACTGCGTCCCGCCGGAGTCGAAGACAACCACAACGTCGAACCTGGCACTCAGATCTCGCAACATGCGTCCGAACGACTCCGACTCGAAGACTCGCTCGGGAGTTTCGGTCGGCGAACCGCTCCGGAGGAGAGTCGGCTGCAGCGGTGTCGAGATCAGAACATCGTCGAGGACGCTGTCCGACATGACGATGTCGGTGACCCCCAACTCGATATGAGCACGCGAGGATCGGAAGTTGCAGTCGACGAGAACCACCGAATACCCCAGAGCGCAAGCAGCATCGGCGATACCGCCAGCTGCGAACCTGCTGATCTCCCCCTCGTCGGCAGCGGTCACGAGCACAGGTGATGCCGGCGTGCCTGACCCGATGAGATCTCGGTTGAACTGCAGTCTCTCGAAAGAACTTCTCGATGCCGACTGAGCACCTTCCTCGGCGGACAGTCCCCTGTCACCGAGGTACGGGATGGACTCGAGCACAGGTAGACCCGTCCAGGCCGCCAATTCGTCGACACCCTGAACTGCTCTCGACCTCGCAGCAGCCAAGATCACACCAGTCACTCCAACCATCGATCCGACGACCAACCCCAGAAGAAGGTTCGGAATCGTCTGCGGGCCAGACGGGCTCGTCGGTGCTGACGCCGTGACGACAGTCAGCGGCTGAACCGTCGGGATCAAAGTCCCACTCGGCGTCTCGAGCCGCCGGATCGTCTCGTTCATCTCATCCGAAGCCGCGTTCGTCAGTTGCAGCGCCCGATCTGCACTGTCGGCGGTCCCAGAGATTTCGAGCAACACGGTGTCGGGCACAACGCGAACCGAAATGCTCTCGACGTCACGAAGACCACTCTCGCCCAGACGACTTGCGACACGGGCCGAGAAGTCGGCACCTTCCGCCAGACGCGTGTACGTACCGGCTCGTTGCTGCGAGAACTCGTCACCTTGGAAAGGGCTCGAATCGGCATTGCCCAGAGTGGTCGGTGTTCCCCACCCTGGCGTGGTGAGAAAGAGTTCGGTCGAGGACTTGAAAGTGGTCGGCGTGAGCATTGTCAACAGAACGCCTACCAGCAGGCCGAGCACTGTCGAGATGCCGACGACAATCCACCTGTCACGAAGGACTTCGAAGAAACGGGACGGGTTCATCGGAGAATCCCACCATTGGGCGCGCCGTCGCGAATCACACCGGAGGCAGTCAGCGATTCCACCAGCTTCTGAGCAATCACTGCATTCCCCACTGCATTCGGATGTACACCGTCCTCGAATTTCAGTGATTCGAGGTCGACGTCGGCGTACCAACCGTCTGCAACGGGATCGATCACGGTCGCGGCAACCGATTCCCCGTAACTTCGCAGCGCTGACACGAATTGCTCGTATCCTTCGTACGGCACTGGTGTGACGTATGTCGGCACGATGATCACCAGACGCGCATCCGGCCATGCATCCCGGACGGCGTCGATGTACGACGTCATGACGGGAAACAAATCCATCGGACTCATGTGCAGATCGTTTCGCCCACCGTCCACGAAAATGATGTCCGCTCGATACCGCTCGATCGACACCGATAGTCGATTCGCGAATCGTGTTGTAGTTCCCTGATACTCCGGTGCGCCGTCGTTGGCGAAACCGGTGCTTCCCTGTGCATCGACATTGCAGTCCCACCCCATCCGGACGCAGATGATTCTCGGGTACGCCCCGAGCCCGATTCCGTTGATCCCCGCAGTGAAGCTGTCGCCGAACCACATCGATGCCGGCGCTGTGTCCGCCGGCAACTGAGGAACCGTGGTCGCTGCGGTGAGGGCGGACCGGCCGTTTTCGGCAGCCGAATTCTGACGCACGGCCAGCGCCGTCGCACAGACGACCAATACCACCAGCAGAACAAGACCCACGAGTTCCAGCGGGCGACGGCCAGAGATTCTCGACGAGAATCGGCTCGTCCGAGTCATCGAGTCGCCTCCCGTCGTGAGACGAAGAATGCACAGCCGATGATGACGAGGAAGTACGACATCGCTTGCAGCAGTGACCCTCTGAGAAGGATGATCAGGTAGAAGGGCAGGATGCAGGCAAGAATCGTCGGCGCCCTGGACTGGCGCAGCGACAGTTCGATTCTTCTGTCCTGAATCCCCGCGATCAGGCCCAGAGCAACCATTCCGGCTATCAACGCGATCCACCCACCGTTGACGAACAACTCGGACCACAACGGCGCAGAAAGGTTCTTGACCGTGTAGTTGCGGCTCTCCGCGAGCAGGATGCCCGTGTCCGTAGCTTTGCCGGGCCAGATGGTCCGCGGAATCCAGAAAAGAACAACTCCGAGTGCCTGCTTGCCATCGGTAACCCCGTGCGTATTCACAAAGTTTACGGTGTTGTTGACCTGTGCAAATGCGTCGTAGTCCGGAGACGTGAGCGATTCGAGTGGCGAGCTTGTCTTGAACTGTGCCGACGTGCTGTACCTGAACGCATCGGCGAGCGGAAAGACCAGAACAAGTGCCGCCACGGCAAGCAGGGCAACCACACGGAATCGAACGCGGGTCGCGAAGAGTCCGAAAAGTGCCGCCACGGCGAGTGCTGCAGTACCGAACAGATACCTCGCACTCGAGATCGGATTGAACGTCAACAACAGCACGGCTCCGAGCACGATGGCGCAGAGAAGAAACAGACGATCCGCTCCGGGATTCTGATCACGGTATTTGACCACCGCGATGAATGCGACGAGCAAGGACATCATCGCGACGGCGCCGATGATGCTGGCGACCGTGGATTGCCCCAGCGACGCACTCGCCTGCTCCACCACGGCACTTCGGCTCGACAGAAGCGTCCCTACACCGAGTTTCTTGATGTAGTACGCGTTGGCGACAAGGGCGCAACCGGCAAGAATCAAAACCCGAACGGGATCCACACGCACGCTCGTGGCGTTTCCCCATCGCGTGTCTCTGATTCGACGCCAGACCGCACCGGAGAACACTAATCCCACCAGGAAGCCGACGATCCCCAGAATGACGATCGAGACCGCCGTCGAGTTGAGGGACGGATCCACTCGCGGCGTCGTAGGAGGAATCTCTCGCAGGCGGAGCTGAGCAAGTGGTGCAAGACCCATGAAGACATAGGTGAAGACCCAGAACGACATCTCGACGAGCCGACGAAAGCCCTCGCCGACAATCCACGCGTAGCGCAATCCCGAAATCGTGGTGACGGCAAGTACCGCCATCCACACGCGCCCTGGGGGTGTCGGAGTGAACTCGACGACTGCGAAAGGCACGATGATCACCATGATCACCGCGGTCCAGATCGCAATCAGTGGTGGCATCAACGAGTCTCGCCGATTGACGTCGAATTCCGCGAACTCGTGAGGCTTTGTCCGCCCGCTGGAAATTGTTTTCACGTGGTCGTCCCGGCCAGTGCGCCTGTTCGTGTTCGGCGCAGGTCGCCGGGTTCGGAACGATCAACAGTGGACGGCACGATCGCAGGGCTTTCGCGGCCAGAGTGCTTCCGTTGGGCAGCAACCACCAGGCAGACTGCGACCAAGATGGATGAGAGCGCCAGTCCGATCGCGACTCCGACCGCGGTTCCAGTGAGGGCTGCAGCCGCACTGCAGATGACAATTGCCGTGAGACTCTGGACGATTCGCAGTTTGAGCAGTCGTCCACTGGCTCCTTGAGTGCGGTAAAGATTGTAAACGCCCGCTATCCAACAGATCGCCGCGTACTCGAGTCCGAGAAACGGCAGGACATGGCGCGCCTCGGCCCAGGACTCTCCGAGAACGACCCGGCCGAGTGCATCTGGAAGGAAGGGAGCGGCAAATCCGATCGTTGCCGCCATCGCGGATGTGAGCCACGCCGCATAGCGCAGTGTGCTCCACACCTGGCGCGCGGTGTGGCCGGCCCGAACGGATTCGGGAATGACGATCAGTGGTAGCGAACTGATCAGCACGGCGAACGGACCCAGAACGGTCACTGCTCCGCGCAAAGACGCGGCAGCCACCGTTCCGATGAAGGCTGTGGACACCGCGACGATCACGATTGCGGCCAGTTGGTCGATACCGCTCTCGAATCCGAACCGGATTCGATGGGTCCAGAACGACGTCCACCAGCGATACAGACCAGTCAGTCGCGGTAGCGTCTGTACGCGAATCATCAGGTAAACGAGTGCAAGCGCTCCGGCGAGGGACCACAGCCAGATCATCTCAGCGATCGAAAGTGCCTCTGGTCGAAGCCAAGTCACGACAAGCACACCGAACGCCACACTGGCCCACAACGCGTCGCTGAAGAACGCATGTTCCGGTTCTCCCATCGACATCGCGGTGAACCGCAAGGCATCCTGCGCGAGGACAACCGGTGCAGCGACGGCGTATGCAATCCCCACCTGCGGTTCGTGCAGGAAAACAGAGACTCCGAGGGCAACGATCCCGACTACGATTCCGAAGAAGGCCGCACCCGAGATCGCATGTCTGCTCTCCGTGCGAATCCTGTTGCGGCTGTATGCACTCATCAACAGCAGCGGTGTGCCCACTGCGCCTCGAACGAATCCGAGCGCAGCCGTGAGGATGGAGAAAACGAGGATCGCCAGACCGAACTCACTCACGGACGACGGGCCTGCCATCGCGAACAGAATCAACGCGTTGCTGACACTGGACAGCACCTGATCACCCGCGCTGAACAGCACGCGCAGTTTGAGACCCGCCACGTCTCTCACGTCCCCCCTTGCGCTCGCCGCATTCCAAGACTTCGATGTTCCGCGACCGAGATTTCAAGACCGAGATCAATTTGAAACCATCGGTCGGCTCAGTTCACTCAAAACAGTCTATAGGATTGTTTACTGCGAAGTAGCCGAGGAGTACGAAGTGCCTGCAGACGCACCGTGGGACGCTGGTTTCCGCTATCGCTCGCCGAAGTGAAATCCTGTTTCCATCGTGACGTCGGCACCCGACAGGCCAGAGGCAGTCTTCACCGCCGCCATCAGTGAAGCCTTCGCGACATGTCCACCGGAATGACTGAACGTGCAATCGGAGACGTTCCCAGTCGCCCGAATGTTGATCGACAGCGCGTTCGGGGCGTAGGTCTGCATGCCACCGGAGTACACGAGTCGGCCATCCAGCTTCGCATACGGTCGATCGGCTGGGAGACGAAAACACGACATACTGGTGGTCAGAGGCTGTTCCACAATCTCGTCACCTTCGCCTGACCCACCGCTGGATCCGTGCCTGTAGTCAGCTGCGCGCGCAACCACCTCGCCTACTGATCGACGGATCAGCGCCTCACCCGACCGAATTCGCGACGACAGTTCACGCGCTACGTCCGCAGGGTCATCGACCGACCAATCGGCCCGAAATGGTATGTGACTGAACGCATTCCCATCGGTGAGCCCGAGAACCGGGGAATACGAGCGAAGGTCCGCCACCACGTGATGACTCTCGTGAGCCCCACGTCGCAACGCGGCGAGTAGTGCGCAGTAGAAGTAGACCGACGGCAATTTGCGATCAGTACTGCCCTCGAGCCGGGCGAAATACCACCACGCGCGCGAATCCAATGCATCAATGCCCGACTCGTCCGGGCGAGCAACAGGACGCGGAACCTCCTTCCGCATAGCGACAATCTGCCGTATCGCGCCGAAAGATGCTTTGGGACGAGCGACGGACATCCGAAGTCCGCCCTCGACGATCCTGCGCGCAGTCAACGGCCGCCGGTCCTGACGATCGGGCGCATAGTCAGGACTCAACCCACTCAATGCCAGAAAGAGTCGTTCCGACTTCGGCATGAACACGGTCTCGTCACCGAATCGGTGCGAGTAGATCAGTCCGAGCATTCCGGCACTTACGACCAACACGATTGTCGACGGGTCGACGAGGCGACTGTTGTGGAAGAAACTCACGAAGACCTTGTTGAATTCGTCGACATCGACGGTGTCGAACTCGTCGGGGAGATCGCCTGCCACGTCGTCGAGCACCAGATGCTCGGGTTCGATTTCGGATTCATCGACTCGGCGCACCAGCACGACGCGCACACGGATGTCGTCCGCGGGATCGAAAACATTGCTGATCCACACCGAAATCGCGTCGTCGACTACTGACGGTACAACTGTCGCAAACGCCTGCTGAGTATTGCAGCAGTAGATGTTCCCCCACGGATCAGACCTCATCATTTCCCCTCTGCCGCTGAATACACACAAACCGCAAGACGGTCAAAGTGCGATCGAACATTCACGCAGACCATTGCATGAGCACAGAATTGCACATGGTGCGAGAGCGCAGAATCCGGACCCGCCCGGACGCACACCACCCACCTCGACGCAACTATCACCAGAATCACATCCATCCAGTTATTTTTCGGCTAAATCAGTCGTCCAGACGGTTGCATGTCGGAATCCACCAGAGCGATTCGCCCATTTTGTCGAGTCCATCCAGCTGACCAGGTTGATAAACCGCCCTACTGGCGCTTAAATAGCTTGAATAAAACCGTTTGACTGTTTAACGCGCATTTTCCAAACCGGAGGTTCGTCATCAGTACACAGACCGACCAGATGCACGAGCACCCTGTCGACGATTCGGCGATTCCCGAGTTACCGACAAGTGCCACTGTCGGCTCGCTGAACATCACAATCCTCGGCATCAACTACGCGCCGGAAACCACGGGGATAGCTCCGTACATGACGGACCTTGCCGAATCGCTCGGTGAGCGCGGACACGAGGTGCACGTTGTCACCGGGTACCCGCACTATCCGGCATGGGAAATCGACGCTTCGTATCAGGGACGGTCGATAGACGAGGTCGTGAACGGCGTTCATGTTCACCGACGCCGCCACTTCGTGCCGAACCCACCGAACGCATTGGGACGAATCAAAATGGAGCTGAGTTTCGGCGCACGTGCCGCCAGCTCCGGGTGGAACACACCTGATGTGATCGTGTGTACCAGTCCGGCATTGCTGGCCACTGCGATGGTCCTCGGACGTGCTCGGCTGACGCCCAAACGTCCGGCCATCGGGGTCTGGGTCCACGACTTGTACGGACAAGGCGTCGTAGAGACCGGCGCGATGACAGGCCGCAGTGCCCGCGCAACGTCGAAGCTCGAGGCGGCTGTCGTGAAGTCCGCCGACGGAATCGCCGTCGTCCATGACCGTTTCGTCGACCACGTCGTCAACGAACTTCACGTCCCACGCGAACGAGTCACCGTCGTTCGGAACTGGACGCATGTGGCACCGATCGATGTGGACGATCTCACCGCCGCACGCACCAGATTCGGGTGGTCGCCCGACGAAACCATAGTTCTGCACACCGGAAACATGGGCGTGAAGCAAGGTTTGGAGAATGTGGTGGAGGCGGCTCGACTCGCCGACGAGCAGAATCTGCCCATCCGATTCGTTCTGGTCGGCGACGGCAATCAGCGACCGAACCTCGAAGCCGCGGCAGTGGGAGTCAATCGAATCGACTTCGTCCGTCCACTCGACGACCAGGACTTCCGTACTGCCATGGCCGCCGCTGACGTTCTACTGGTCAACGAGGCACCCGGAATCGTCGGGATGGCAGTGCCGAGCAAGTTGACGTCGTACTTCAGCAGCGGTACCCCGATCGTCGCCGCGACCGACGTGGCATCCACGACTGCTGACGAGATCCGTGCTTCCGGTGCCGGCGTCGTCACGCAGAACGGCGATCCCGCCGGCCTGCTCACCGCGGCCCTACAACTCGCGGGCGACGCGGAGACCTCCGCCAGACTTGGCGCCGCCGGGGTCCGGTACTGCGCTACCGCGGTCGGTAAAACCGCGTCCATCGACAAATGCGAACAGTGGATCCGCGACCTGGTGGCCGGCCGGAGTCAGCACGCGAGCCACTCGGAACAACACGTCACACATCTCGACGCACATCTCGACTCGGATCCGAAGACGACGAACACAGACAAGGCAGCTGACGCTCGATGACCAAACGCGCACTCATCACAGGGATCACCGGACAGGACGGTTCCTATCTGGCAGAACTGTTGTTGGCCAAAGGTTATGAAGTACATGGATTGATCAGACGCGCATCAACTTTCAACACGTCACGCATCGATCACCTCTATCAGGACCCTCACGAACAGGGCGCACGGCTGTTCTTGCACTACGGTGACCTGTCCGACGGCGCACGACTCGTCACGCTCTTGTCGAAGATCGCACCAGACGAGGTGTACAACCTCGCTGCGCAGTCGCACGTGCGGGTCAGCTTCGACGAGCCCGAACACACCGGCAACACAACCGGAATCGGGTCTATTCGTTTGCTCGAAGCAGTCCGCATGACGGGATTGCAGTGTCGCTTCTACCAGGCTTCGAGTTCGGAAATGTTCGGAGCCAGTCCGCCTCCACAGAACGAGGACACTCCGTTCTATCCTCGGTCGCCGTACGGTGCCGCAAAGGTGTACTCGTATTGGGTCACCAGGAACTATCGCGAGGCCTACGGAATTCACGCAGTGAACGGGATCCTCTTCAATCACGAGTCACCCCGCCGCGGTGAAACATTCGTCACGAGAAAGATCACGCGTGCAGTCGCACGGATCCAGGCCGGGATCGAAGATTCGCTGTACCTGGGCAATTTGGACGCGGTAAGGGACTGGGGCTACGCACCCGAGTACGTCGAGGGTATGTGGCGGATGCTTCAAGTCGACGAACCAGATGACTACGTGTTGGCCACTGGAGGAAACTTCACGGTCCAGGATTTTGTCGTGGCCTCATTCGAACACGTTGGTCTCGACTGGCAGAAGTACGTCAAATTCGATCCTCGTTACCTTCGCCCGACAGAGGTGGACGCTCTGGTCGGCGACGCAGGCAAAGCCGAGGACAAATTGGGCTGGAAAGCGACAGTACAGACCCCAGAATTGGCTCGAATCATGATGGACGCCGACATCGCAGCAATGGCACATGCCGGCACACCGTGGATCGACACGCCACATCTCCCTGATTGGAAGATCTCGCTCTCATGATCACGACGAAATCGATTGCACCTCTTGATCGCAGCGCCCCGACATACATCGCCGGACACAAGGGGCTAGTGGGATCCGCGCTGTGGCGCAAGCTCGAGCAGAGTGGCTTCACCGACCTGATCGGCCGCACATCTGCCGAACTCGATCTGCGAAACCGCGCAGACGTGTTCGCCTTCTTCGAAGCCACCACACCGTCGTGCGTTGTCTTGGCTGCCGCGAAGGTCGGGGGAATCGTCGCGAACAACACATATCCGGTCGACTTCATCTCCGACAACCTCCAGATCCAGACCAACGTGCTCGACGCAGCACTGCGGCACGGCGTGCGTCGATTGCTGTTCCTCGGGTCCTCGTGCATCTACCCGCGCCTGGCATCACAGCCGATCACCGAAGATCAATTACTGAACGGCCATCTCGAACCGACCAACGACGCATATGCGATCGCCAAGATTGCGGGAATCATCCAGGTCCAGGCCGTTCGCAGGCAGTTCGGGTTGCCCTGGATCTCGGCGATGCCGACAAGCCTGTACGGACCCGGCGACAACTTC
This sequence comes from Rhodococcus sp. ARP2, assembly GCF_001029585.1. Classification (NCBI taxonomy): domain Bacteria; kingdom Bacillati; phylum Actinomycetota; class Actinomycetes; order Mycobacteriales; family Nocardiaceae; genus Rhodococcus; species Rhodococcus sp. ARP2. Next base: position 145,679 of record NZ_LEKE01000049.1, read on the forward strand.
TCGGAGAATGTTTCGCACGTACTTCCTGCGATGATCCGCCGTCTCGACCAAGCCAAGAAGGATGGAGTTGAATCCGTCACGAACTGGGGTTCTGGGAGCCCACGTCGAGAATTCCTCCACGTGGACGACTTGGCCGACGCACTCCTTCACCTACTCGACACCTTCGACGAGTCCGGACACATCAACGTCGGTACCGGTCACGACGAAACCATCAAAGATCTCGCAAACATTGTGGCCGAAGCAGTCGGATACGAAGGCCGAATGGACTGGGACACAAGCAAGCCCGATGGTGCACCGCGCAAACTACTCGACGTGTCCACACTGATGGCCACCGGTTGGCAACCACAGATCTCAACCCGCGAGGGCATCGAGTCGACCGTTGCCTGGTATCGCGAACACGTACGGGACTCGTCTGCAGCGGTCCGACTGTGAGCACAATCCGCACTCTGTCCGGATTCACCGGTGCCGGATACGACAAGGGACGCGGTCCGCTGGTTCAAATCTCCTGGCTCGTGATTTCCGGTGTACTGCTTTCTCATTGGTGGTGCCCCAACGGGATACGCGTTGCAGTTCTCCGGCGGTTCGGTGCAGACATCGCCGACGGGGTCCTGATTCGGCACCGCGTCCGTATCCACTGGCCGTGGAAGCTCACGGTCGGAGCAGACTCGTGGATCGGCGAGGGAACCTGGATACTCAATCTCGAACCCGTCACGATAGGGGCGAACACGGCTATCTCGCAGGATGTCCTCCTGTGTACGGGCAGTCATGATCACCGAAGTCCCACATTCGAGTTCGACAATGCCCCCATCGTCATCGGCGACCAGGCATGGATCGCCGCCCGCGCGACGATACTCCGAGGTGTAACGATCGGAGACAACGCAATCGTCGGCGCGACGGCTTTGGTGACGTCCGATGTTTCCGCCGGAACCACGATGTTGGCGCCACGGGCCGGCGCTGCACGATGAAGATACTGCAGATCGTCACTCTCTTCTCACCGGACGCCGCTTACGGAGGGCCTATCAGGGTCGCCCTCAATCAGTCGAAAGCATTGCAGGACAATGGCCATGACGTAACTATTGTCGCAGGTGAGCGTGGGTACGCGGTGCCCCCGACACGCGAGCAGGGTATCGCTCTGAAATTGTTTCCGGCGCGAACCGTGATCCCCAAGATCGGGTACGCGGGAATCGGCGCGCCGTCGATGCTTGTGTGGCTTCGCAAGCACATCCGAGAATTCGACGTCGTGCACATTCATCTCGCGCGCGACCTGGTGACCCTTCCTGCCGCCAAGTTGGCTCTGGCATACGGCATTCCAGTTTTCGCACAGACTCACGGGATGATCGACGAAACAGACAAGCTGCTGGCAAGACCGTTGGACGCTGCTCTCACGATCCCGGTCCTCAAACGCGCACGGACAGTGTTCTATCTCACCGAACGAGAACATGCAGACCTGCAGTCCGTTGTCGGAGACGGTCGCCTCAACTTGGTGGAACTCAACAACGGGATTCCGGAGGCGGAAGACCTCGAGTCGCCGCCTGTGGACAGATGCGACCCGCCCGAGGTCCTGTACCTCGCACGATTACAGGCAAGAAAGCGACCCCAGGTCTTCGTCGAAGCCGCAAAAGAGTTGTTGGACAGCGGACACACGGCGCACTTTTCGATAGTCGGACCGGATGAGGGCGAAGCAGAAGCCGTCAACCGACTGATCGACCGCTCCGGGCACAGCAGTGTCATCCGGTACGAAGGCCCACTTCCGTTCGACAAGTCTGCCGCACGATTTCGTCAAGCCGCGGTATACGTCTTGCCCTCCGTGAACGAGCCGTTCCCAATGTCCGTACTCGAAGCGATGGCCGCTGGACTGCCCGTAGTCGTCACCGACACGTGTGGCCTCGCACCACTGATTCGCGACGGTCGCTGTGGCCTCGTGATCGACAACGCCACCGAGTCACTGACTGCGGCGATCTCGTCGCTCTTGAAGGATCCCGTCGTCGCAGCAGAGATGGGCGCCCGCGCGCGAAAGGTTGCTCGCGAACGACTAGGAATGCCTGCCGTTCGTGCGGTGCTCGAAACCCAGTACGGGCTCTGAGCGGCTCCCACATCTGCACTACAGGAAGTAATTGTGAAATCCACTCGCCCCAAGGTCCGTCGACGCATACTCGTTCTCAGCGGGATTGTCGGCGGACTTACTGCAATCACTGCCGCCGGCTGGCCGGTCTACGTCGATCCGGTGATCGACACACCCGAAATGGCCGACGCGATAGTTGTTCTCGGCGGTGATCACGACGGCAGAGAAGAGTACGGACTGTCCTTGGCCGAGCAGGGCTACGCGCCCCAGATCATCTTTTCGAATCCGTATCGAAGCAATGATCCGAAGATCAACGCGATATGCGAGGGAACCTACGACTTCGAGGTCAGCTGTTTCAAGCCAGATCCGTCGACCACGCGTGGTGAAGGACAGGAGATTCGGCGTCGCGCAGAGGCACAGGGATGGAAGCGCGTCATCGTTGTGACCTTCGTTCCCCATGTCTCTCGCAGTCGCTACATCATCAATCGTTGTTGGGACGGTGACATCGACGTAGTCGCGGACCCCCGACCACTTCCGGTCTGGGTCTGGGCCGCGAACTACGTGTGGCAAACCGCCGGGTATGTTCGCGCCCAGTTCCAGGAATGCTGACTGCCTCTGGCCGGTCAGTACGCTCCGTCACTCCTGAGCACTGCGGATACGGTCTTGGTGATGATCAAGATATTCTGCGCCGCAGACCAATTCTCCACATACGACGAGTCGAGACGAACAGATTCCTCCCAGGAGAGATCACTGCGACCACTTACCTGCCAGAGACCGGTGATGCCAGGCTTGACCAGCAGGCGCCGGGCAACCTCGTCGTCGTACATCTCGACCTCGCGCCGCAACGGCGGCCGCGGACCGACAACGCTCATCTCGCCGCGAATGACGTTGAAGAACTGTGGTAGCTCGTCGATGCTCAATCGACGAAGGATCTTGCCGACGGACGTGATTCGTGGATCCTCCCGCATCTTGAACAACACGCCTCCCGCGCCTTCGTTGTCCCCCATCAGATCGACAACCTGCTGATCGGCGCCTTCCACCATGGTACGAAACTTCAACATAGGGAACGGTTTCCCGTTGATGCCGATGCGTTCTGCCTTGTAGAACACCGGGCCTTTCGACGTGAACTTGACCGCAGCGGCGGCGGCGACCATGACCGGCGCCACGAGGAGGATCATCAGCATCGAGAACACCGCGTCGAAAACAGCGGGCGCAAGCCGGTTGGCGCCCTGGTAGCGCGGTCGCGCAACGTGAATCAACGGGAGCCCTGCCGCCGGGCGAAACATCAAGCGAGCCTTCGACACGTCAGCTACGACCGGTGAAACCACCATGTCGACGCCCTCGGCTTCGAGGTCCCACATCAGCTTCCTTATGCCCACCTGCCCGAGGTCTTCGGTTCCGGTGACGATGACGGTGTCTGCGCCGCTTGCGCGCATCGCCTCGACCACCTCGAACTCGTTGCCCAATACCGGGACCGCTGCGCCGTCGACGACGATGTGATCGTCCAGCGCGGTCGCCCGACGCGGAATACACGCTCCCACAACGTCGTAGCCTGCCGAGGAGTCCCGCACGAAGGCTCGCGTAGTAGCAACGACGGACGCGTGTCCACCGACCAACAGCACCGAGTTGCGGCAATCCCCGCTCGCACGCTTCTTTCGAATGTCGCGTCGCCAGAGGTAGCGCCCGAGAAGCAGCGCAGCGAGCCCGACAGGCAGTGCGATCATGAGATAGCTACGCGCGATTCCTACGCCGAGAATGATCCCGGCCAATGCGCCCACTCCGAAGACTTGGCCGGTAGCGAGCAGCACCTTCTCGTACTCGTCGCTGCCCTCGCCCAGCATCGACTGATGACGGCTGCGTCCGCGTGCGAGCGCGATCATCCACAGGCCTCCCAGCGCTGCAGACGCAATCACCTTGAGTGGTGTCAGCCACTCGATCGGATGCGGCCACATGCTGCCGATCTGTGCGAGCGCGATCACGAACAGAACCGTGATCGAATCGCTCACGGCAATCCGCTTCCGGTATGCCCGACGCCAGTCGGTGCCGACATGAGCGGAATCCTGCAATGATGCCGACCGGCTCTCCACCTCAGCATGAACGCTCATTTGCCATCAGTCCTTCTAGTCATTCGAATGACTTCAGCGGGTCGAACGGATTCAGCGGATCGCTGATCGGTAGCCACTGCGAGCCTCCAGGTACGGCAACACCCCGCCGGTTGCCGTACCTCGCTGCTCGCAGTGCAGAAACGAACCGTCATCGGACCCCCCTACATAACCGCCGATCAAAGGCCACTTCGTGCGACAAAACGACCCAGTGTTGCTCATTTCGTACGTAAACATACCTTAGGTTTGTTTCAACTGCACTCACCGAGTCCAGGCTATTTCCCGGTTGCCAGATGATTACCGGGCAATTACGTCAAAGTGGGCTAATCCTCCATGTTTTGGAAACGTCTTCCCTCACGAATCCGAATGTCGGCGATCAACATGTCCAGGGCGCCCAGGAGTGCAGTGTCGGCGCGTCGGCACTGTTCGATCGAAGCTTCCAGATCAGCTTCATCGGCGCTTTCGATCACACCGGCTTTGGCGGCCCTGCTCAGTACTTTTTCGGCGAGGAGCAACGGCGGTTGCGACCGAGCGATGCCGTCCATGGACGACGCGCGCGCCTTCTCGGCAGCCTTCAAAGCGTCCCACGCCCGCTCCTGCTCAGCGATGTCGACCACTCCGGAACTGACCAGGTGCGGGCTGCGGTGCACAAGTTTCGCGATCAATGCGCCGGCCACGTCGTCCAATTCGAAAACGTCGTGAGATTGAGCGATCCGCGAGTGGAACAACACCTGGAGCAACAGATCGCCGAGTTCCTCACGGAGATCGCTCTCGTCGTCGCTTCGAATCGCGTCTAGTACCTCATAGGTCTCCTCGACGAGGTAAACCGAGAGGCTCTCGTGCGTCTGGGTCGACTCCCAACCGCCGCGATTCCACAACCGGTCCATGATCGACGCCGCTTCCACCAGTCGATCGCCGTGAATGGGTTCGGCGCGAATCATCTTTACCCCAGCGGCAGACAACGCCTCGATCTTCGGCTCGGCGGTGTCCATCATCACAGTCACCGCGGCGCCGGGCGTCGTGGCCGGCAGTGCGCCGCGTACTGAGTCGGGAACGTCCGGGTCGATATCGATCGCGCCGGACAGGAACGGGAGCGCCTCCAGCGGAAAGACATGCGGCCGCAAAGGATCGAGCAGTACGACGACGGGCGATTCGTTCACCGTGTGCTCACGCCTCGACCAGGACGGCACCGGCGGCGCGCCCGTCTATCGCCAGGATGAAGTCCGCGATGTACTGAAGTAGTTCGACGTCCCGCAGGCGATCCGAGCCGACTCCGCCGGTGCGAGGCAGCGGGAGTTGCACGAGCCCGGTCGTTGCCCGGTACTGCGCGCTCGGATAGATCCTCTTGAGCCTGATCTGCTTGGAATCGGGCAGTGACATCGGCGAGATCTTGAGCTGAGTTCCGGTGACGGCGACTTCCTCCAGTTGGTACTCGCGGCAGAGCAGTCGAAGCTTGGCCACCGAGATCAGCCGTCGAACCTCTTCGGGCAGTGGGCCGTAGCGATCGACCAGTTCTTCGACTACGGCAGCGATGCCGTCGGAATCAGTTGCCGCAGCGAGCTTGCGGTACCCCTCCAACCTGAGCCTGTCACTGGTGACGTAGTCGGGCGGGATGTGCGCGTCCACCGGTAGGTCGATCCGGACTTCCTTCGTGCCCTCGTCCATGGTGATCGGTTTGCCGTCGGCTGCAGCCCGGAAGGCTTCGACCGCCTCACCGACCAGCCTGACATACAGATCGAACCCGACCCCTGCGACGTGGCCGGACTGCTCTGCGCCCAGAACGTTTCCGGCTCCACGGATTTCGAGGTCCTTCATCGCGACTGCCATACCAGCGCCGAGGTCCGAATTCTGCGAAATCGTTGCCAGTCGATCGTATGCCGTTTCCGTCAACGGCTTTTCGGCCGGGTACAGGAAGTATGCGTATCCACGTTCACGACTACGCCCGACGCGTCCGCGAAGCTGATGCAACTGCGAGAGGCCAAGCGAGTCCGCACGTTCGACGATCAGTGTGTTCGCGTTCGAGATGTCCAGACCGGTTTCGATGATCGTGGTACAGACCAACACGTCGAAGTCGCGTTCCCAGAAGCCCTGCACGGTGTTTTCGAGAGTGTCCTCGTTCATCTGACCGTGCGCGACGACGACGCGAGCCTCCGGGACGAGTTCACGGATCTTCTTGGCTGCCTTGTCGATCGAGCTGACACGGTTGTGTACGTAGAAGACCTGACCGTCGCGCAGAAGTTCACGCCGGATGGCCGCGGCAACCTGCTTGTCCGCATACGCGCCGACGTAAGTGAGGATCGGATGACGTTCTTCCGGCGGTGTGAGGATCGTGGACATCTCACGGATCCCGGCCATGCTCATCTCGAGAGTACGAGGAATCGGGGTAGCCGACATCGTCAGGACGTCGACGTGGGTGCGTAGTGCCTTGATATGTTCCTTGTGCTCGACTCCGAATCGCTGTTCCTCGTCGACGATCACAAGCCCGAGGTCCTTCCAGCGAATACCGGTCTGCAGCAACCGGTGAGTACCGACGACGATGTCGATCTCGCCTTCGGCCATGCCGGCGATGATTTCCTTCGAGTCTTTGGCGTCGGTGAAACGGGACAGCCCTCGCACCTTCACCGGGAACGACGCCATTCGTTCGGTGAATGTCTGAAGATGTTGCTGTGCAAGCAGAGTCGTCGGGACCAGTACCGCCACCTGCTTGCCGTCCTGGACTGCCTTGAACGCGGCACGAACGGCGATCTCCGTCTTGCCGTACCCGACGTCACCGATCACCACCCGGTCCATCGGAACCGGCTTCTCCATGTCGGCCTTGACCTCACTGATGACGGTCAACTGGTCGATGGTCTCGGTGAAGGCGAACGCGTCTTCGAGTTCCTTCTGCCACGGCGTGTCCGGGCCGAACGCATGCCCCGGGGCCGCCTGACGCGCAGCGTAGAGCTGAACCAACTCACCCGCGATCTCACGAACCGCCTTGCGGGCCTTACGCTTGGTGTTCGCCCAGTCGGATCCGCCGAGCTTGCTCAGCGCAGGCAACTCTCCACCGACGTACCGGGAGAGTTGATCGAGCGATTCCATCGGGACGAACAGACGATCACCCGGGTGACCACGCTTGCTCGGCGCATACTCGATGACCAAGTATTCACGACGCGCCCCGCCGATGGTGCGTTCGACCATCTCGACGAACCGGCCGATACCGTGCTGATCGTGCACGACCATGTCCCCTGCAGACAGCGCGAGGGGATCGACCTGATTGCGGCGCTTGGCCGGCAAGCGCTTTCCGTCGCCGACCGCTGCAACGCGGTTGCCCGTCAGATCGGACTCGGTGACGATCACCATCCCCGGCGTCGAGTCGTCGCCGGCGAGTACCAGTCCGTCGTGCAGAGACCCGCGAAGCACCGCGACCTGTCCGCGGGCAGGGGTCGCTCCGCCTTCGAGCATCTTTGCGGGCACTTCGGCTTCACCGAGTCGCTCGACGACTCGGCTTGCTGTGCCGGCGCCTGCCACCACGATCGCCGCGCGACCGCCCGTGCTCACGTGTGCCCGGAGGCTGACGAACAGCTCGGCCAACAGGTCGTCGGAACCACGTACCTGCGGTGCCGCCTGAACCGGGATTTCAAGTTCTTCACCATTTCCCGACGCCAGCGGGCTGACCGTCCACCACGGACGGCCGGCAGCTTCGGCAGATTCGCGAACATGACGAAGCGACCGGTATGCGGAGGCACCGAGATCGACTCCCCCGCCGTTGAGGATCGACGTGTCGAGCGGTGCAGCGCCGCCGATCGACGCCGCCGTCCACGACGCTTCCAAGAATTCCTGGCCGGTGCGCACCAGATCGGTGGCGCGGGTGCGCACCTTCTCCGGATCGCACAGAAGGATGTGCGCCCCTACCGGAAGGACATCGGAAAGTAGTTGCAGTTCACCGGGTTTGAGAACCGGGAGCAGAGCTTCCATCCCCTCGACGGGGATGCCTGCCGAGATCTTGTCCAGCATCTCGACCAACGAAGCGTCAGCCTGATTCTCAGCAGCGAGTGCCGCAGCTCGATCGCGAACATCAGCTGTCAGAATCAGCTCACGACACGGCGGCGCGATCACGGAATCGACGTCGACGTCCGGTAGCGAACGCTGATCGGCGACAGAGAAGTACCGAAGCTCCGATACCTCGTCACCCCAGAATTCGATACGTACCGGATGATCCGCCGTCGGCGAGAACAGGTCGAGAATGCCGCCGCGGACCGCGAACTCACCACGCTTTCCCACCATGTCGACACGGCTGTACGCCATCTCCACCAGACGAACCAGAACAGAATCGAAATCGATCTCGGTGCCGACGCGCAACGTGATCGGCTCGATCTCGCCAAGACCCGGCGCCATCGGCTGAACGAGAGAGCGCACCGTGGTCACGATCACCCGAAGAGGCGAGCCGTACGAGGCGTCGTCTGGTCTGGCGAGTCGGCGCAGTACCTCCACCCGTCGCCCGACGGTGTCCGCGCTCGGCGACAGTCGCTCGTGCGGCAATGTTTCCCACGACGGGAACTGCGCGACGCCTCCACCGAGCATCTCGGTGAGTTCTGACGTCAGATCGTCGGCTTCGCGACCGGTGGCCGTCACCAGCAGCACCGGAGTGCGCGCGGCAAGTGCAGCGGCGATGAATGGTCGAGCCGGCTTCGGCGCCACGATGTCCAGGGCAGGCGCACCGATCGAGTCGATCACTGGAGTGAACGCGGCGTCTGCGAGGGCGACCTCGACGAGTCCAGCGAGCGCAGTCTGGGCAGAGGACAAGGAAGTCAACGAACGCGCTCCTGAACAGTGATGACGGGTTGCGGACGCACAGCCCGAGCGCAAGATCTCCACCGAGGCAGAGTTGTGCGCCGGTTCGATTCTATCGGTGCGCGATCTCGCAGCGCAGTCCGATCCGTTCAGTTTCCCGTAACGCTCGGCTTCTTCGTCGTCCGCTTGGCCGGTGAAGATCGGGTGGCCGGGGCGCTCGGCGGTGCCACGGCCACGCTGGTGTGAGAGTTGAGCGCCCGAACCCGGCCGATTACCTTCGTTGCCTGGCTGGTTCTCCGTAGACGTACAGTCCTGCGACCGTTCGGCGCGAGGTGGAACCAGGAGTCTTCGGGCTCGAAGCCCTGCAGTTCGAGGGCAACGTATTGGGCGGAAGCATCCGTCGAGACGTCGACTACCCACTCTTCGTCGCCGACGTTGCGCGCCGTGGCGACAAGTCCGACCGACCGCTCGAGGGGCCGTGCCGGGCTCCCCAGGAGGTGCACCACTTCGTCCACCATCTCTCCGTCTTCGTCTTCGAGTGTGACGGTGACGGCGTCGTATGTCCGCGCCCCGAACTGAAAGACGTGAGTGAGGTCGGTGAAACGGCCGACAAGGCTGTCCACGGACCAGGTCAGACTCGAGTGCGATTCCACCTTGACCGGTAGCGCGACGTCGACTGGGACGACACCTGACCGACTGTGCGCTCGAAACCTGATCTCGCCGACGACAGGTTCGGCAGTCTCGTTGATCGCGTCGAGCCTCAATCCGTCCATACCGTCGTCCGTGACGAGGAGCGCGATCGGTTTGGCGCTCCTACGGAGCACGAACCACGGAGCCTTGGGGCTGCCGCTCCAATCGAGGACCCCCCATCCCGGTCCGGGCTCCAGGTCTCGCAGTGCGAGTGTCAAGGCGCCGTCGCACCGAGAATCCGGGCGACGCCAGTAGCCGAGCGTCGAGGCGAACGCCTCACATACGGCTGCTCGCCCCAGGTCGAGATAGCGTTCCGGGTCGGACCACCGGACTTCACGAGCGTCTTCGCCGAAAAGCGCGTGGACGTAGTGATCCCGAACATCCTCGAAATCCCACGACGATCCGTTGTCCCGCGGCACCGCGGCTTTCCATGCCGGGTGGTGCCCTGCGACGGCGAGCGAACCGAATTCGTTCTCGATCACGGCATTCGACGGTGGAATCGAAAATGCCAATGATTCGGTCGCAAAACGTACTCGCGCGCTGAGCACGTCGGCCAGTGGACGACGATAGGCACCCACCCCGAAGTAGTGAGCGACCCCGCTTCCGACATGCGTTGCCAATTGCTCTCCCCCGCGAGGCGCCGAGGGCGACGACGTCACGTATTCGAGTTCAGGTGCCACCGCTGAGATCAGCTCCGGCAGTCTCGAATGAATGAGCGGGATGTGTTGATCGACCAAGCCCAGCATGGTCGGCTGCTGTTCGGTCTCGCTGCCGCCGCAGAAGACTGCCAAAGCGGGATTTCCACGCACTCTGTGCAAGAACGCGGTGACCTCTGCTGCAACGAGTTCGAAGAATTCGTCGGTGTCGGGCGGATCAAGCGTCGCCAACATCATGTCCTGCCACACGAGAATGCCCAGTCGCGCGCATTCCTCCCAGAAGTGGTCGCTCTCGTAGACCATCGTCCCCGGGATTCGAATCATGTTCAGGCCCGCCTCAGCCAGGCGTTCCAAGACACGAGTGGTGCCGGCGTCGTCTTGAAGCGAGATCGGGTCGGTCGGCACCCACACCGAACCACGGCAGTACACCCGGATGCCGTTGACATTCAAACGGAATCCACCATCGGATCTGTCGGCCTCCACCGTCCGGAAGCCCACTGAACCGAGATGCTCGGAGACTCCGATCGTTTCTATCGTCACCGGATACGTGCGAGGAGCGCCATGAGTGTGCGGCCACCACAACTGCGCGTCCGGCACTTCGACGACGCCGGACACCTCGAGGAATCCGTCCGGTCCGGCAATTACAGCCAATTGTCGCGAGTGTTCGCCGACGCGCACGGTCACGTACTCCAGCGAGGCCGGCAATCCGGTGAGCCGAGCGCTGACGGCAACGTGACCGGTTGTGCCGTCGACACTCGCGTGCTTGACAGCCGAGACTACGGCGGCAACTCCCTTGTCCAACAACCGGATACCCCGCCACGGTCCCACCGGTACCGGAACGCCACTGAATACGGGAGCCATACCGAGCATCGTGGTTCGGATCCACCGAAGACCCTGTTCACGGACCATCGACGAGCGCCAACGTCCTCGAGGACGCCTCGATCTCAGAATCGCGGACAGAGAATGAAAATGAATAGCGACCTGGACGCGTTTACCAGCGCCGACTACGGCCGGAATGCTCACTTCCCCAGGCATGAACATGGATTCAGTGGACGCGACATGGACGCCGCCGATCCAGACATCGGCAAACGCCGTCACACCGTCGAACTGGAGCAGCCACGACCCCTCACCGGTCGTGGCCACGGTAGTCACGAACCACCAGTCCGATGATGCAACAGACGATGATGAAACCGACGACGATGCAACGGACTTCGTGCGTCCGGCGTCCGTTTGCGCCGCCTGTATCGCACCAACGACTGTCCCAGGCACAGACGCTGCGACCCACTCGGTCACGGTTTCGAGGGCATCCGGATCAGATATGGATCCGGGTTCGGTTGCAGCGCATCGCCATATCGCGCCGGCCAGCAGGTCTGCTGACGAACGAGGCACTGTTAGACCAACCTCAAGTGTCGATGCGAGTCGACGCCGACTGTGTCGGCAACGACTTCCATCGCTCTCTTCCACGACACGGCCATCTCGTCGAGTTGCTCACGCGGGTCCACCGCGCGGCCCCTGGAGGCACGCGCCATCTGAAACTGCACGCTCTTGGCCCCGGACGCCACTTTGCGGAAATCTGGCGCAGCTTCGCCTGTCCCGGAGAAACCTGCAGTGTCCAAAAACTCGCTGGCGTCGGCTGCCAGCTCCGCGCTGGCACCACACTGACGAAGTAGCCCGAAGGACCAGAGGTGAAAGGCATCCATACCCGCCCCCTGCACCCATTCGAGGTCGTCGATCACCCGGCGTCCCAGCTCTCGCACGGGATTACCCGCGGCTCGAACCGCTACGTTCCGCCGAGCCACTTCGGCGATGTTTCCGGCGTTGGTCGCGTGAACCGGATTCAACCTGATCTGTTCGACGTAGGGCACGAACGAAGGAAGTGAGGAACGATCGAGATCGAAGACACCGGAGAAATCGTCGCCTCGCAGCAAGTAGTACCCGCTGTTGTGGAAGTATTCGAGCTCGCCGGCAACGCGATCGATCCGATTGGGCACGATCGTGGTCTTGGTGTGCCCCTCGTGATAACTCGTTCCGAGAGTGTCGGGAAGCCAGTATCCGTCGACTTCAACCGTCGACAGCATCCCAACCGCGAGGTTGTCCTCGACATGGATCAGCGGGGCCCGCCAGACGTTCATCTCGGCGACTTCGATTCCGTACAGCGCGTAGATGTCCTCGGCCTTGAGCTTGAGGAACGTCCACTGAGTCCCGTCGAACCGCGATGAGAAGGCACATGCCAGCGCCGGGACGGGGTCCAATCCCAGCGAATGCAACACTTCGATCCACAGATCCGTATAGCAGTTGGTCTGCGCCCACACCCGGTCGTCCTGGTGCAACGAATGGGGTTGGTAGCGATCAGGTGAAATGTCGATGAGCCGGGACATCAGATGCCCATTCGTTCGCGTACGGAGGTTGGCCACGCAGCCACATCAAGACCATGAGTCCGCAACAAGGACAACGCGATTCGCTCCATCCCGAAGCCGACGCACGAGCTGTGCGCCACCTCCCCCTCCGCCGTTCGGATGTCGAAGTTGACACCGAAATGGTCGAGATGGTTGTTCGAGGACACGATCGCCGTGCCCTCGTCGAGATCTCCGTAGAGCCGAACCGTCAGTTCCGTCTTGAGATTCTCTTCACGCTGGTTGGCTGCAAGCATCTTTCCGGCGCGTCCGAAGAAAGGATCATTGGCAATCACCGGGGTGGCGTCGAGTTCGAGCCGGCCGAGCACCTCGAGCCCCCGCTCGATCCAGTGCTCGCGATGCGCTCGCGCTGCCGCGGCGTCACCGATCGTCACGAACTCGTGCATCCGAAACGCTTGCATGCGAGCCGGATCGATCGCCGGTTCGTGCCGGAAGCAAAAACCGTAGATGTCCAGCAGCACCCCGCCTTCGGGGAGAACTCCGGTGTATCGCGCATAGGCAGGATGGCACGCTGCGGAGACGAGCATGGTCTCGGTCGGCTCGAGGTGGCGATCCCACGATTGTCCGTCGGCGCGATCGGCCAGCAGTCGCGCGTGATCGCGATTGGAACCAGCGAAGGTGTTGATGGCGCCGGTGAGGTTGGGAAACGAAGCGATGTAGTCGGTGCGCTCGAAACTGCTACGAGGGAACACCGGCGGGAACCGCAGCCGAGTCGCGGCGGCGCCTGGCCCCGCTGCAACCACCACTCGGTCGATACCGTCGACGATGTCCTCGAACACGCCGGAACGCCCGTAGAGTCCCGGTACCTCTGTCTCGACTAGTAGTCCTTCGACGAGCAGTTCGCGTTGAAATGCAGCCCGAGCCCGATCCAGATCGGTCTCGCCTGTCACAGTCTCGGTTGTCACATTCTCCGTCGTCATAGCGTTCCCCGGTATCCGATAGCCATGTGCGCTGAACCTGCCATGATTCGATCGTTGTTCACCATCACCGCTGCGCCGTGCGCGTCACGAAGGTGCCGACCGAGCGAAAATTCGGTGTCCTCGCGATATCCCGAGATGCCACAGATCAGCATTGTCTGCCCCACGATTTCCACCACCGCGGTGGAGGCTGTGACTTTCAGGTTGTTCATCGCGAGCGAAAAGCCCACCGCTCCTGTCGCCTCGAAATCGGCGGCGCCTTCCGCAGCGTGGACTGCGCGGTCGTACCTGCGTGCAGAGGCGTCGACGAGATCGGCGAATTGTTGTGCCGAAGCAGCAACTTCGGCGAGCCGCAGCGCTCCGGGGGAAGTGACTCCGGGCTGCTTGCGGGCGGCGGCACGCACGTACTTGCGTGCCTTCTCGACTGCAGCGTCGGCAATTCCCAACCACACCGAGCTCCAGACGACGTGCGAGACCGGAAGCATCGTATGGGTGGAGATATCGGAATACGGTACGTCGGCGACCATCTCGGGCGTCGAGGTGGCCCGAAGGATGTAACCAAGACTGCAAGTTCCCCTGAGTCCCAGCGTGTTCCACTCGGTGGTGCGTTCGAGCGTCAGGTCTGGGGTACGACACACAACGAGAACCTGATCGTTCGGCTGACTCTCCGGGGTTCGCCGAGCCGTCACGACTATCGCGTCGGAGTGTTCGCCGTACGAAATGACAGGCGCGTTCTTGATCAACAGCAGATGACCGCCCAAGTCTTCGACCGCGCAATAACTCCGGCTGACGTCACCACCGATTCCCAGCTCAGTGGTTGCCGATGCCAACAGCAGTTGCTTGTCGACCGTTTCTTCGACAAACCCGCGTAGCGCTTCGGTGTTGCCGTGCTTGACCAACGAGTAGATCTGCGTCTGATGCATCGCGAAAATCATTCCGCTTGCTGCACAGCGTGTTCCGATCACACGGGCGATCTGCGACACTTCCTGCAGCGAGAGTCCTTCGCCGCCTAGTTCCCTCGGCACAGCTACGGACAGCAGCCGTTCGCTTCGCATGGCGTCGACAGCTTCACGCGGAAACCTTGCCTCGGCATCGACTTCGTCGGCCCACGCCGCTGCAACTTCGTCGGCCAACCGTGTGGCTCGCTCGAGGGCCGTCCCGGTGGCGCACTGCGATTGCGGAGCGTTCATGCAGCACCCAACTCCGTCAACGCACCCTCGATCGCCTTGACGCTTGCGAAAGTACTCTTCCGCAACAACTCGTCAGGAAACTCGATGTCGAACGAATCCTCCAGCGCTAACATGACATTCACGCTCGCGTGCGACGTCAAACCCAACTCGTAAAGATCGGCCTCTCCATCGATCGTGCTCACGTCGACTGCCAGCCGACCGTGCTCGACGAGCACTTTCCGAATTGCCTGATCAATCATCAGCGATGTCGTCCTTCTTTTCGATGCGAGCGCCCGAGCGTGTTGCGATCACCATTGCGATGGCCACGTCCGCTTCGTGCGAGATAGATACTTGAAAATCGTGCAGATCCTGGGCCCGCGCGAGTTCCGCGGCATTACCGGACAGCGTCACCCCACAGCCACCCCACTCGGCCCGAGTGATTTCGATGGAATTCCACGGAACGGGGACGTCACCAGGCCGCAGTACCTTCACAACAGCCTCTTTGGCGGCGAAGCGTGCAGCCAATCGTTGATCCCGTGCCGGCCCGGCGCACGTCTGCAATTCGTGCGGGGTGAAGGTCCGATCGAGATACCTCCGCCCGAAGAGTTCGATACTTCGAGTGACATCTACGACGTTCACTACGTCACAGCCGATCCGCGGGCCGATATCGAGCATCGGCGTCGGCGCAGTGTCACCCATCTGTTGACTCCCCATCTGGGGTCGTACACGCCGGGCAGCCCCCTATGCTGCCCGGTGCGCCGACGCCGTCACCCTGCCCTGACAAACCTTCATTCTCAGCAATTCTTCAGCTACCGGTAGAACATACCGCAATCCGAAGATGATGGGCAAGATCAGACTTCCAGATTCCCATCCACACTATAAACATACTCTTAGTTTGTTTCGAATGCAGAACAAAGAGAACAATGTCGCTACCAGGACATTTGCAGCAAACTGACCAAAGGAGCAGTACGGAGAGCCAGTGATTTCAGTGATCGCTGGCAAGGCGGCGGGCCGCGAATTGCCTGAAGTACTCCACTTTCGATTCCGGGACCACGATCGGAAGTATCAGGTTCCACGATGCCTTCATGGAGTCCGAAAGCTCACGAACGGTCCCGGTCGCGGCTGCCATCAGCCGAACTCCGGACGCCACTTCCAACAGGAAACGAGCGATGTCAGCAGAATCCGCGTCCGAACGCAGATCACCTTCGTCTGCCGCACGGCTGGCAAGTTCACGGTAAATGTCGAGCCACACGTCCAGAGTCGCCGGCCCGGAGCCCCGATAGTCCCCGATCTCGACCAACAAGCGGAACGTCGCTCTAACCATGGCGTCATGCGCACCGATGTCGACGATGACCGACGAAATACCGATCAGCGACTCGAGTGCGGGAGTGCGACGGTCCAACCAGAGCTCACATTTTGCGTCGAAACGCGCCGAACCCTCGTCGATCACCGCCCGCGCGAGTTCTTCCTTGGACCCGAAATGGAAGTACAGCGCGCCTTTGGTCACCTGCGACTCAGCGATGATCTCGCTCAAGCTGGCATTGGCATAACCCAGGCGCAAGAACACACCCGCTGCTCCGCGCAGCACCGAATCACGGGTGGCTTCTGCCCGTTCTTGCCTCACCATCGATCCGGCCTCCAATCACCACACATCGAACGAATCCTTGGTCTTACCCGTTCACAGCGTCAAAATGGAAGGCACGGTTCGGCATTCAACCCACCCTGCAAACAAATGAGACATTTGCCCATCAAACGATCGTGATACAGCGAACACAGCTTAGACCGCGATCCATCTCTGCGCGGCAGGCGCGCCTGGTTAACCCTCCAATTGTGGGTCGGCTTCCAGATTCGTCAGCCCATTCCAACACAAATTCACGAGGTGAGCGGCGACAACTTCCTTCGACGGAGTCCGTTCGTCGAGCCACCAAGTAGCCGTAGTGGACACCATGCCGACAAGCGCCTGTGCGTACATCGTTGCTAGTCCGGGGTCGAAACCGCGTCTGGAGAAGTCCCCCGCAAGCAGGTAGCCCACCTGACTGATCGCATCGTTGAGCAAGCTCGAATACGTCCCACTGGGCGCGACGACGGACGAATCGCGCACGAGTATCCGAAATCCGTCAGTGTGCTCTTCCACGTAGGTGAGCAAAGCCAACGCAACCCGCTCGACTCGAACTCTCGAGCGATTTTGCGAGAGCGACGACGTGATCATCTCGAGGAGTCGCGACATCTCCCGGTCCACTACTACGGCGTACAGCCCCTCCTTGCCTCCGAAGTGCTCGTACACGACCGGCTTGGACACGTTTGCTCGCTGGGCGATCTCCTCGATCGACGTCGCTTCGTATCCCCGTTCGGCGAACAATGCCCGCCCGATCTCGATCAGTTGTTGCCGACGTTGGGTACCGGTCATCCGGATCCGTGTCACTCGTTCGGGAACTGGATCCCCGCCACCCGAACCGGACACCGCCGCCATTGTCTTCCTCTCGCCGACACACAAATTACTGCTGTGGACGCTCAGCCTATCGGGACTTCGGGGACCCAATCAGAGGAGCGGTTCGACCTACGGCGGGTCGGCATGCGATTATTCTTGCGCGCGTTCGGCCGCAAGGCTCGGCAATGCGTGGCAATCCGCCGTGGTGTAATGGCAGCACCTCTGATTTTGGTTCAGATAGTTCAGGTTCGAGTCCTGGCGGCGGAGCTGGTGAACAACATGCATTTTCCGAGCGGAAATGCGTGTCTTGATCGACAGTTTGATCGACAGTTTGATCGACAGAGGGAGCTCAAACCAGTGCAAACCGCCGTGATCGTTCTCGCAGCGGGTGCCGGTACACGAATGAAGTCGAAGACTCCCAAGGTCCTCCACACTCTCGCCGGACGCAGCATGCTGGCACATTCGCTTCACGCGGCAACCTCACTGAACCCCACGCACCTGGTGACCGTCGTCGGTCACGATCGTGAGCGTGTCACCGAAGCAGTCAACGCAGTCGCGAGTGAACTGGGCCGGCCCGTCACCGTCGCCGTTCAGGACGAGCAGAAGGGCACCGGGCACGCCGTCAGTTGCGGACTCGAGGGTCTGCCGGCGGACTTCGCCGGAACCGTACTCGTGACGGCCGCCGACGTGCCGCTGCTCGACGGCAAGACCATCGCAGACCTCCTCGCTCAGCACACTGCCGCCCCCGCGGCTGCGGTCACGGTGTTGACGTCGACTGCCCTCGACCCCACTGGCTACGGACGGATCCTTCGCACGACGGACGGCGAAGTCAACGCCATCGTCGAAGAGAAGGAAGCCACCGATTCGCAGCGCTCGATCACCGAGGTCAATTCAGGTGTCTACGCCTTCGACTTCGAGACTCTGCGCGATGCGCTGGCGTCTCTCGACTCCAACAACGCACAGCACGAGTTCTATCTCACTGATGTGATCATGATCGCCCGTCGCGCGGGCAAGCGTGTTCGCGCGCAGCACATCGCGGATTCGGTTCTCGTCGCGGGCGCCAACGACCGCGTGCAGCTCTCGACGCTCGCCCGCGAGATGAACCGTCGGATCCTCGAGACGTGGATGCGTGCCGGCGTCACCGTCGTCGATCCGGCGAGCACGTGGATCGATTGCAGCGTGCACATCGCACAGGACGTGACGCTCCTGCCCGGAGTTCAGTTGACCGGCACAACGTCGGTGGGCGAGGACGCCGTGATCGGCCCCGACACCACCTTGGACAACGTGAGCGTCGGGGAGCGCGCGCAAGTCGTCCGCTCCCACGGGACCGACTCCGTGATCGGAGCCGACGCGACCGTCGGTCCTTTCGCCTACCTGCGGCCGGCTACACGCCTCGGTGACCACGGGAAGATCGGCGCATACGTGGAAACGAAGAACGCGGACATCGGCGAGCATTCGAAGATTCCGCATCTTACCTACGTCGGCGACGCCACCATCGGCCATCACAGCAACATCGGGGCTTCGAGCGTCTTCGTCAATTACGACGGCGTGAACAAGAGCCGTACTGTGGTGGGGTCGCATGTGCGAACCGGCTCCGACACGATGTTCGTCGCCCCGCTCACCGTTGGTGACGGCGCATACACCGGGGCCGGAACCGTTCTGCGAAACGACGTACCGCCAGGGGCGCTTGCCGTCTCGGGTGGTTTGCAGCGCAACATCGAGGGCTGGGTTCAGAAGAATCGTCCCGGCACGCCCGCGGCCGATGCTGCAGCAGCAGCTGCACAACCGGACGGCCCTGCAACAACCTGACAGCCCTGCAACAACCTGACAGCCCTGCACTACCTGACAGCACAGATCACCACCAGATCGACCGGCAAGTACAAAAGGATGGCATGAACCAGTGACTGCGAATTGGATCGACAACCAGAAGAACCTGATGTTGTTCTCGGGTCGCGCACATCCCGAGTTGGCGGAGCAGGTGGCGAAGGAACTCGACATCCGCGTCACCCCGCAGACCGCGCGCGACTTCGCGAACGGTGAGATCTTCGTTCGATTCGAAGAGTCGGTTCGCGGCTCCGACGCGTTCGTCCTGCAGAGTCATCCGGCACCGCTGAACACGTGGGTGATGGAGCAGCTCATCATGATCGACGCTCTCAAGCGTGGATCGGCAAAGCGCATCACTGCCGTTCTTCCGTTCTACCCGTACGCCCGCCAGGACAAGAAGCACCGCGGACGCGAGCCGATCTCCGCTCGCCTGATCGCTGACCTGCTCAAGACCGCCGGCGCCGATCGCATCATCACGGTCGACCTTCATACCGATCAGATCCAGGGCTTTTTCGACGGCCCCGTCGATCACATGCACGCACACAGCCAGTTGGCCAACCATATTCGCGCGGGCTACAACCTCGAGAACATCACGGTGGTCTCCCCCGACTCGGGCCGCGTTCGCGTCGCCGAGAAATGGGCCGACTCGCTCGGCGGAGCGCCGCTGGCGTTCATTCACAAGACGCGCGATCCCTTGGTACCCAACCAGGTCAAGTCCAACCGCGTCGTCGGTGATGTCGAAGGTCGCACCTGCATCCTGATCGACGACATGATCGACACCGGCGGAACCATCGCCGGCGCGGTCAAGGTACTCAAGGAGGCCGGAGCGGGTGACGTCGTCATCGCTGCAACCCACGGCGTCCTCTCCGACCCTGCTGCCGAGCGCCTGTCGACGTGTGGCGCAAAGGAAGTTGTTGTCACCAATACACTTCCGATCGACGAGTCGAAGAAGTTCCCGACGCTGACGGTGCTGTCCATCGCACCGCTGCTGGCTCGCACCATCAAGGAAGTTTTCGAGAACGGTTCTGTGACTTCGCTGTTCAACGGCAGCGCCTAGTCTCACGCTGCTCTACGGGCGCGTACCTGTGACTTCACGGTCACTGGTACGCGCCCGTCGTCGTCTTCGTGAACACCACAGAAACAGACCACCCGGTCATCATGAAACCACCTGCGGGACACACGAATACCACCGAATACGGCATTCAGCATGATCTTGATCACGCCCACGACCAGAAACCCAGGTCGATGTTGGGGCGGTGTTCACCGCGCCGCAATCTTCGCCTAGTGTGGCTCGTCGTGATCGACGCGCAAACCCTGGAATCCCGGCCCGAATCTCATTCCCTGAATTCATCAGTTCCGACGATCCGGCGGTGGCGCCCAGGATCTTGTGTCTGGTGCGGAGACGACAACTCCGTGGACATGTTCCGCAACGAACCCCGCTGTGGAAAATGTCGTGAAAACGAAGGCATCATCGACGACGCGAAGCGCTTCCTCGGTATGTACGGTCTGCGCCCGCTCGGCGGCACGCTGCAGTCCGACGACGACGAAGAACGCGAGTACCGCGTCAACGCTCGCGAGGCTCGCCGAGTTCTGAACGAGATCCGCATGGACGTCCTTCCCGATGCGGCCGCCGTTCGCAAGGCAATTCGACCCCGTGCCGCAACGGTTGTCGCCGACACGTCACCCGCACGGGCTTCCCGCCCCGCCAGCACGGGCACAGCGACGCGCGTTGCCGCTCCGGTCAAGACGGACACCGTGGACATCGACACGCTCCAGGCTCGCGTCCTAGGGCTTCTCGATCAGCTCGGTTCGATCGACGAGCAGATCAAGGTCGCCGAACTCGCACAAGGGTTGCCGGCGCGCGCGCGACTGAGCGATCTCAACAAGCAGAAGGCCACGGTTCTTCGCACGCTGGCCGCTCTCGAGAAGGCTCGCATCGCCGCCTCCAACTAATTCCTTCGCGTCCGTCCCACGGCCCCGTCTCCCTTGCGAGACGGGGCCGTTCTGTATGAGCAGGTACCTTTACGAATCGTGAATGACATCACCATCACCTTTGTCGTGCTTGCACTGGTCGTGGCGCTGTTCGTGATCGGCCGAATCCCGGTCGGCATCATCGCGATCGGCACTGCCCTGGCGCTCTACGCCACCGGTGTCATCACGATGGAGCAGGCGCTTGCCGGATTCGGCGATCCCACGGTGGTGTTCATCGCCGCGCTCTTCGTCGTCAGCGAAGCCCTCGACGCCACCGGTGTCACCACGTGGGCGGGCGAGAAATTGCTGGCAAAAGTCGGTGAATCCCGAGTCCGTCTCTTGAGTGCGATCATGTTGCTGGTTGCCGCGTTGACCGCATTGATCAGCGTCAACGGAGCCGTAGCCGCGTTGGTGCCGATGGTGGTCGTCTTGGCAGTGCGTCTCGGTAAGTCGACGTCACAACTGCTTCTGCCGTTGGCATTTGCCGCCCATGCCGGTTCGATGCTCACCTTGACCGGAACACCGGTCAACATCATCGTTTCCGAAGCCGCCGAGGAATCCGGGGCCGGTGCTTTCGGGTTCTTCAGTTTCACCTTGGTCGGTGCGCCGCTCGTATTGGGAACGATCGCGATCGCCGTACTTCTCGGTCCTCACGTCCTCCCCCATCGTGCGGGGACGTCGATGTCGCCTGACCTGAGTCGGCACGCCAAGACCCTCGCGAAGCAGTATCAGTTGATGGGCAGGGATGCGCCGTCCGCAGAGCCCTTGATCACCAAGCACGACGGTGTGGTCGAAGTGATAATCCCGCCGCGCTCGGAAATGATCGGCGACAGGGCTTTTCCCGGCATGGTGACCGACAGTGGCGATCTGGTGATCCTCGCGGTCCAGCGTGCCGGTGAGGACTGCGGCCCGAAGGGCGTCAAGTTGGCGGCAGGTGACACGCTCCTCCTGCAAGGCAGCTGGGACGATCTCGACACGCACACCGCGGTCGATCCGAACGTCCTCGTGGTCGACGCACCTGGTCAGATCCGTAAGCAGGCAGCGCCGTTGGGAACTCGTGCGGTCATCGCCCTCGTCGTCGTCGCGGCGATGGTCGTGATGTTGACCTTCGGATTGGTACCGTCGGCGATAGCCGGACTCCTCGCGGCGTGTGCAATGGTTTTGTTACGAGTGATCAGCGTGGAGCAAGCGCATCGGTCCATCTCGTGGACCACGTTGATTCTCGTCGGCGGAATGATCCCGCTCTCGACCGCGATCCAGCAGACCGGCGCAGCCGAGAAACTCGCTCATGCCTTCGTCGACGTCGTCGGTGGTGCAAGCCCGTATGTCGTCGTCGCCGGACTCTTCGTCGTGACGGCGACGCTGGGTCAGCTGATCAGCAACACCGCGACCGCGCTGATCATCACGCCGATCGCCATCTCGGTCGCCGGCGAACTCGATATCTCGGTGCTGCCCCTTCTGATGACGGTGACTGTCGCTGCCGCAGCCTCCTTCCTAACACCCGTCGCCACTCCCGCGAACATGATGGTGATGGGACCTGGCGGATACAAGTTCGGCGACTACTGGAAGCTCGGACTCCCGATGTTGTTGTGGTTCCTGGTAGTTGCGACGGTGTTGATCCCAGTGATCTGGAGTTTCTGATGTGCTCACCGAAGGTGTTGTCGGAGGTCTACGAATCGATCGGACGAGAGGGCAGGAAAGTCAGCCGACGATCGATGTTCGCGGCGCTCGGCACTACTGCGCTCGGTGCGACCGTCGTGGCCGGCGCGGTGCAGCCCACTGCGTCGGCAGCGCCATCGGGTCGGACCATCGTCGATCTGACCCATGTACTGACGCCGGATTTCCCGGTGTGGCCGGGCGCGCGCTCGTTCGAGATGAGGAACCTGGCGAAGATCGCCGACGCCGGCGGGTCCATGGGCTCGCTCGGGTCCGCTGGTTTCGGCGGAAACTTCTACCTCAACGAACTCCGCCTCGAGGAACACACCGGTACGCACATCGACGCGCCCGCGCACGCCAGTGCGGACGGAATCACCGTCGAGAAGATTCCGGTCGCCGACCTCGTCGTACCGATTGCGGTCGTCGATATCAGCGCCCGAGCCGCCGTCGACCCTGACGCGTTGCTCACCCGCCAGAACATCCTCGATTGGGAAGCCGCCCACGGGACGATCTCTCCTCGCAGTCTGGTGGCGATGAACTCGGGCTGGGATACCCGGGCCGGTGCCGGCGGAGCCTTCACGAATCGAGATGTACACGGCGTGCAACACACTCCGGGATTCGCCCCCGAAGCGATCGACTTCCTCGTCCGCGAGCGCGACATAGTGGCCGTGGGTTCGGACACCCTCAGCATCGACGCGGGCCGAAGCACCACCCACGGGGCTCACCGAAGCGCTTTGGGCTCAGGAAAGTACGCAGTCGAAGCCCTCGCGAACCTGTCCGCACTTCCGGCCGTCGGCGCCACGGTGATGGTGGGAGCGCCGACGCATGCGGGTGGTTCGGGTGGTCCGTGCCGGGTCATCGCCTGGTATTGAAGATCAGGGCGTGGGCGTCACCCGCAGCACCTTGTCGCCTGCTCCGTTGTCGGTGGTCACCAGGAGCGAGCCGTCCGGCGTCGGAGTCACCGAGCGCAAGCGCCCGAACTGGTTCACCAATCCGAAGGTCTGCGCGTCGACCGAGCGTCCGTCGGCACTGAGGCGGAGGAAAATCAGTTCCTTGCTCTTGAGACCACCCATCACGAGTGCACCGTCCCAGGCGCCCCACGCGGCTCCGCCCGTGAAGGCAGCGCTGGCGGTAGCCAACGTGGAGCTACCCGAACGCCACACTGCCGCAATTGCTCCCGGCACTCGCACGGGATCGGTCATCGGCACGGATTCGTCGTACGTTCCGGGAAGCCGATCCGGGCGGTAGCCGTAATTTCCGCCGGGGGTAAGCAGGTTGACTTCGTCGTCGACGCTTGTGCCCTGTTCAACCGAGTAGACCCGGCCGGTTCCAGGTTGCACGGCCAAGCCTTGGACGTTGCGGTGACCGAGCGTGTAGACGGGGCTGCCTGCATTCGGATTCCCCGCTGCTGGAGATCCGTCGGCGTTGATGTGCAAGACCTTGCCGCCCAGCGAATTCGGATCCTGCGGAACGCTCGGCGTCGCGGTGTCACCCGTCCCGACGAACAGCGTTCCGTCCTGGGCCGCAAGAATTCGGCAACCCCCGTGACGCCCGGACGAGACCGGGATTCCTGGCAATACGGTTCCGGTTCGAGTGAGGGCGGTCCATCCGGCGTCGACGGTCCACGAGATCACTCGAACGTCCGTGACTCCCCCAGCGCTGAATCCCTGGCAGGTGTAGAGGGTGCGCGACTGAGCGAAGTCACGGGCAAGCGCGATGCCCATGAGCCCGGTTTCGGACTGAGCGTAGAGATCCGAAAGGTCAGCAGAGACTGGACCTGTCGTGTTGTCGCCTCGGCGAACGAAGAATCCGCCGGACCGTTGTCCCGTCAGGATCGCGCCGTCCGGGGCTGCCACGACGTCCCAGGGGTGATCGAGTCCGTCGACGAGTGTGGTGACCGACAGCTGCGGGAGGGTGTTCTCGATGGGGATGTCCGGGTCGTCACCGCCCAGCGATCCAGTGCTTCCGTTGCCGAAACTGCCGGGGTCGAAGGGGAAGGGTTGAGCCACGCTCTGCGTTACCGGCATCACCAGTACTGCAGTCAGGGCCACGGTCAATGCGGCGAGCTTCGGATGACGCACGCGTTCTCCTCGGGTCGGAAACCGTTCTGCGCCTCACTATAAACAGACAAACACCATTTTTCGGGCCCTCTCGCTATACCCGCAGGCCACAGGAGAAACGAAACCCCTTCAGAAGTCGGCAAACTCCGGCAAGGCGTTCGCCAGTGGGGACTCGTTGCGTCTTGATGCAGTTCGTGCCTTCCGCCAGCCGGGCACACTCCAGTCCAGGAGGTATTCGAGATCCGCTTCCACTCCCCTGTCCCGAAGTCCGAAACGTCGTTCCAGCGCATCGTCGTCCGTCAAATGCAGTCTCGCCGCGTCGGGCACTCTCAGTTCGGGGTCACAGAATGGGCCTACGGGCGCGGTAACCGTTCGTCGTCCTGAGGGATCTTTCCACTCCAGAAGACCACCTCCGATTTGCTTCACTGTCCACCTGCCAAACGTCTTCAGTCGGTGATGTTTTCGACACAGACAGGCCAAGTTCCGTTCTGCAGTAGGCCCTCCCTGAGCGGGGTTGCCGTGATCGAACGGCACCGTGTGATCGATATCGCAACTATCAGAACGCACAACACAATTCGGAAAGCGGCACGTACCGTCTCGCGTCCTTACAATCGTCGCCAACGCGGCGGACGGCTGGTACGTGGATTCACCGCGCCGCGAACCACTGTTCCTTCTCGAGCGATTACCCCTTGCCGCAGCGGGCAATATCTCCGGTGAGCGCATCGACCGACCCACGCCGAGCACCGGTCCGACTGCACCCGCAGTCGAACAATGTTGCACCTCGGACGGTGCAAGGGTGAGGACTCTCTGCCACGTGGCGTCCGCGGCGATCGCGCACGCAAGGTCGGCATCGATGTGGCCGTACCCCTGCAAATAGCCTGGCAGGTCGTCGAATCCGAGCAGGGTGGAAGCGTTGACACCCACAAGAATTGTCGCAATCGGGAGCGCGGAGGTCTTCGCATCATCCCTACGGGTGCAATCGCCGTCGCACTGACAATCCAACGACGTCTTTCCTTCCGCCAATGCGATCAGTGCATCGGCACGCCGTTGCCCGAAAGTTCTCGGATCGGAACCACAGACCTGCATCGACATCGCACGGAGTCTGGTCGCCAAAGTCTGAGCGCCGACCGCTGGAAGCATTCCGTCCAGAGTCGACATACCGTCGTGCGACGCGCACGTCCGAACGTCCCGATCCGCCTCCGCACGAACTCGCCTGGCACGCACCCCATCAGGGTCGTGCCGAGCAATGAGACCTCGTGCGCGCGCCTTCAACTTGTTACCGGTTGCACGACAGGCACCGTCCACGAGGAGTCGCTCGATGTCATCGAGCGCGTGCTCGGAAACGTTGGCGAGAGCTTCGGACAATGCCGTCGCTTTGGCCAGATCGATGTCACCGCAAGCAAAAGCGGCCGCTACCCGCGGAAGCCGCCAGCGCAGGTCACATCCCAGTGCAATCATTTTCTGCGCGGCGTACTCCGTAATGCTCAGTATCGACGCGATCTCCACGTGCGCGAATTGACCCCGAAAAGCCTCATTGACTCCAACCGCGGCATCCTCCTCACAACGGTCCAAGTACAGCGCAGTGACCGCGTCGATCTCGAGGAAGTGGGCGCGCGCGATTTCCGCATGCTGCCGAAACAGCGCGCCCGCTGAAGTCTTCGATTCGAACATATGAGCGATTCTACGGGCGCCCACCGACAAGTTTTGCGGACTCCCGGGGTATTCACCGATCCCCTAGGAGGAGACAGCATCCTCTGACATGCGCTCGCTTCACGCCCGCTGCGCGCACAACAGCGCGAAGCGCTGATCCTGATCCGTCCACACCTTCCGCACCCCGAAGCCCGCGGATGCGAGCTCCGCGGCAATCCCGTCCTCGGTGAACTTCGCCGAAATCTCGGTGCGCAGCTGCTCGCCCGCCGCGAAAGTGATCTCCAGATCCAGGTCGTCGATATGCACCGAGAGTTCACGAAGTGCTTCCAACCGCATTTCGATCCACTGGTTCTCGGCATCCCAGAGCGCGACGTGACGGAAGTCTTCCAAGGGAAAGTTCGCTCCCAGTTGCTTGTTCAGGACCGCGAGAACGTTTAGGTTGAACTGCGCAGTCACGCCGGCAGCGTCGTCGTAGGCGGGCACGAGAACAGCCGGATCGATCACCAATCCCACACCCAGGATCAGGTTCTCCCCCGGAGCGAGCACCGCTGCGATCCCCGAGAGGAACTCGGCTCGTTCTGCGGGAACGAGATTACCGAGAGTTCCGCCGAGAAAAGCGACCGCGCGCCGTCCACCACCGGGCAGATGATGCAGCGAACCGGTGAAGTCGCTGACCACTCCGAGCACGTCGATTCCGGGAAACTCGGCACCGACTTGCTGCGCCGCGCCTTCGAGGGCCGTCACCGAAACATCCTGCGGTACATACGTTCGCAGAGTTCCGCGAGCCGTCATCGCGTCGAGGAGCAACCGCGTCTTCTCCGAGGAACCCGAACCCAGTTCGATCAGGATCTCGGGTTCGGTCAACGCCGCGATCTCGTCGGCGTACCGAGCGAGAAGGCCGCGTTCGGTACGGGTGGGGTAATACTCGGGTAAGGCCGTGATCTCCTCGAACAGTTCACTTCCACGCGCGTCGTAGAACCATTTGGGCGAGAGCCACTTCGGCGTTGCGCTGAGCCCCTCCCTGGCCTCGGCTCGCAGTGCGTCGACCGATTCGGCCGGTGTCAGATAAACCTCGAGCGTAGGGGTTTTCATTTCTCTCCCATCGGGATCGGGGTGATGATCACATGGCCGGGACGCGCGCAGACGATTTGCCGGTCCGGCACCTGCTCCCAGTCCGGGGATCGATCGAACGGTTCGGAAACGATCAGGGCCCGCGACTCGTCGACCCGCGTGTACAACGTGTGGCCCCACGCCGTGGCCCACAGTTCCTGCCCGTCGCCGAACAGGAGGTTCAATCGTGAATCCGGCGCCGCCGCAGCCACATCGTGAACGAGGCTCGTCACGGCGACCTCCGCGGGCTTCGACTTCAACCGATGCCGAAGCACTGTCCACAACAAGGCAGCATCCGTCGGGGCGGGCATCTTCAGCAGTTCGACGGCCGGAACTTCTGCCGCCAAGTCGGCAAGTGATCCAGGCCAACCGGATACCGCTCCGTTGTGACTGAAAGCGTAGGTTCCGTCGACGAACGGTGCGCAGGCACCGATCTCGACGGCCATCCCCTCCGTCGCGGAACGCACGGCGGCGAGGACGGCTCCGGAACCGATGTGGGACAACGTCTCGTCGACGGTCGGGTCCGACCAGATCGGCGAGATACTGCGGTACCGTCCCTGTCTTCCACCGTTCCACCACACCGCACCGAATCCGTCGGCATTGATGGTCCCGCCGCCACGCATCTCGCGAGGTGCCCACGACTGTCGCATCAGTGAGTTCTCGCCGTCGTGGATGAGTTCACGAACCGAACGTGGCGGCCCGAGATACCCGAGGTGCCGACACATGTCAGGGTCTACCCGAAATCGTTCTGGCGCAACGAAAACCCGAGAAGATCTGGCGCCTGATCGGATGGTCCCAGTTACGGAACGTCCCACGACAGGCAACACTGTCGGTCCCGAACGATCCCCCTCGCAACACCTTGTAGTCGCCGCCGAAGAATACCTCCGAGTACTCCCGATACGGGAAAGCCCGGAAACCCGGATACGGATGGAAACCCGAAGACGTCCACTCCCATACGTCGCCGATCAACTGCTCGACACCCGCTGCTGACGCCCCTGCTGGGTACGAGCCGACGCCGGCGGGACCGAGATGGCGTTGACCGAGATTGGCGAGATTCTCGTCTGCGGAGACGTCCCCCCACGGGAACCGTCGTGATCTTCCGGATTCCGGATCCCAGCGCGCGGCCTTTTCCCATTCGGCCTCGGTGGGAAGCCGTTTGCCTGCCCAGTTGGCGTAGGCCTCAGCCTCGTAGTAGCTCACATGCACTACCGGCTTGTCCGGCGGAACCGGAGCCTCGACGCCGAAAGTCTCGTGCCACCAACCCGAATTGTCGTGTTCCCAGAACAGGGGTGCACGAAGTTTCGCGTCGACGCGATGCCGCCAACCGTCGCGAGACCACAGTTCCGGTCGGGAATACCCGCCGTCCTCGATGAATTCGACGAACTGCCCGTTGGTGACCGGGAATCTGTCGATCGCGAAGTCGGTGAGATAGACCTGATGCGCAGTGCGCTCGTTGTCGAGTGCCCACGGTTCGTCGTCGGTCCCCATGACGAAGGGGCCGGCCGCGATGGTGACCTCGTCGAGTTCCGGCATGCGGGCCGCTTGCGGAGCGGGAGTCGCAACGAGTGCCGTGGGCCCCGAACGCAATTGGTGGGTCGCGAGCATGGTCTCGGCGTGTTGCTGCTCGTGCTGCGCGATCATCCCGAAGGCAAAACCGTCCACGTCGAGTTCTGTACGACCGAACGTGCTGGCTTCGAGCACATCCCAGACCTTCCCACGGACCGTACGTACGTATTCGCGCGCCTCGGCCGGGTTGAGCAGGGGAAGTGTGGGTCTCGACGATCTCGAATGCTTGAAAGCGTCGTACAGCTCGTCTATGTCGCTACGCACCGGATCGCGGCCACCGACATCACGCACCAACCAGAGTTCCTCTTGATTACCGATGTGCGCCAGGTCCCACACGAGTGGACTCATCAACGGGGAATGCTGAGCGATCAATTCGGTATCGTCGACGCAGTCGGTGAGCAGCGTCGACCGCTCACGCGCTCGCAGAAGTACGGCCTCGACCGCTTCCTTGGTGATCTCCCCCGTCATGTGTCGCTCTCACCGGGCACGATTGCGCGACAACACCGTTCGGCTGCGGCATCGAGAAGACGAACGAACTGCGGCTCCGGCGCGTACGACGCGGCGAGCGACATCAGAGAGGTTGCAGCCGAACGCAGTTCGACATCGTCCAATCCGTACTCCGCCGCGTCTCGCCACCGCCCGGCCGTAGATGCTGCAGCATCACTGGCCTCCCTCATCACGGCAGGCCCGGACAGCAACGCGTCGATCGCTGCTACCGGTACTCGCCACAGATCTCCCGGCTGCGCATCGATGTAGCGAACCTCCAGATGCCCGACGGCGCGAACCGGCGGGAACAGCGTGGACAGGTGATAGTCCAAGTCTGCCCAGACGGGTCGGCGTCCGATCTCGGCATCCACAGCGCCGTCTATCCAGTCTCCGAAAGTGGCACCCCGCGGAGCCGTCCAATCGTCACCCTCGTTTCGCACACACATCAGCGGAACATCGAGCGCCCAGCCGGCATAGTCCTGCACTTCCGGGACTGCGACAGTTCGCCATGAATCGAGTTCGAGCCACGTCCGCATGCGTTGGGACGCCCAATCTCCCTTCGGAACCCCTTGCAAGCGTGGAGAACACGCAAACGCTGCGATGAGAGCCGGGCCCATGTCCCCGAGGAGCCGCCAACGCTGGGCGATGGACTCCGGGCTGCCGCCGGCATCGACACTGATCTGTACTGCCGCGGTATTGCACATCATCAAGGTGCCGTACGGTCCTATCCCGGCGAAGCGGGATTCCATTGCGCAATAACGCGGCAGCCGGAGAATCCGGGAAGGTGGGCGGGCGACGTCGGCCGCCGCCGAACTGATTTCGATGGAGTACGGCGCGAGGAGTGTTTCGAGAGTACGACGGTCGTCGTCGAGGCAGTCACACAGTTCGCGAGCGGACGTGCGCGGCGCTGAGGAGAGTTCTATTTGTCCGCCAGGTTCTACGGTGACGAGGCTGCCACGCGGAAGCGGTGCCGCCGGTGAATCCGGGTCGATACTGGTGGGTGCATGTCGCCCGAGTGCCCTTGCCAGAGTCGCGGCTGACGGTCTCTCTCCACCGGGAACGTGGCTGGTCAGCCACTCGAGCTCAGCTCCTACCAAGCGGGGTGGCCCCTGTTTGAAGCACACACCACCGACGTAGGCCTCGGCCGCAGGACGCGAATCCACCTGCGTGGTCTGTGCTGCTGTCAACGCTGTTGTCACCATTCGACTTCCCCTTCGGGCGGTCTTCGCGGTCGCTACCGACGATAGAACGCCAACGTCCGAGATGCACCCTTTGTGGTGTTACGTGTCGTTGAATTTCTTCAGTCGTATCCACCGGTACCCACAACCGGCCAGAACAACACCTACCCCGAAAACAACCGCAATCCACGGAAGTGTGACCACCAGAACGACACAACCAGCCGCGCCGACCGCTTGCAGCCACTTCGGATACATCCGGTCCACCCCGCGCTGGCTGTACGCACTCACGTTCGCGACGAGGTAGTAGAGCAGCACTCCGAACGACGAAAAGCCGATCACCCCACGAAGATCGGTTGTCGACACCAAAACGATCACGACAGCACCGACCACAAGTTCCGCATGGTGAGGTACCTCGAACCGTGGGTGGACGGCTGACAGGGCAACCGGCAGATCACGCTCGCGTGCCATCGCCATCGCCGTACGGCTCACCCCCGCGATCAGAGCCAGCAGCGCCCCCGCCGACGCCGCAGCGGCACCGATCACCACTACGGGAACTGCCCAGTTCCACCCGGTCGCGCCCACTGCATCGGCCAAGGGCCGTGCCGAGTTCGCCAGCCGATCAGGTCCCAACGTCACCAACAGCACCACTGCTACCAGTGCATAGAGGATGACGGCGACGGTGAGAGCAATCAGGATCGCCCGCGGAATCGTGCGGCGCGGATCGCGCACTTCCTCCCCCAGCGTCGCGATCCTGGCGTAGCCGGCGAAGGCGAAGAACAGCAGCCCCGCCGATTGCAGGACTCCGTACCACGACCCGAACGCGAGATCCGGGAGCTCGCGCACTGCACCAGGACCGACGACGGCAACCAGCAGCGCTACGCACAGTGCTGTCGCCGACACAGCGACGATCACCCTGGCCATGTGCGCCGTCCGCGTCACTCCGCGGTAGTTGACTGCAACCAGCGCCGCCACCACCAATACCGCGACGGGAACACGCCAGGCGGTAGGCGCAACATACGTCGCGAAAGTCAGGGCCATTGCCGCGCAACTCGCGGTCTTCCCGATCACGAACGACCAGCCTGCGGCAAACCCCCACCAGGGTCCGAGCTGCTCACGTCCGTAGACGTAGGTCCCACCTGACGTGGGGTATCTGGCCGCAAGCTGCGCCGACGACGTCGCGTTGCAGAATGCGATGAACGCTGCAATCGCCAGGCCCACAAGCAAGCCGGTACCGGCTACTGCGGCAGCGGGCGCGAACACCACGAAGACTCCGGCGCCGATCATCGCGCCGAGGCCGATCACCACGGCATCGACCGTGCCCAGCCTTCGCTCCATCGGGACAGCTTCGTTCACAGGTAGTTTGAACCACACCGACATGAACGGAAGGTGCCATGTTCGATCTCGACACGATCCGCCGCGACACTCCCGGATGCCTCGACAAGGTGTTCCTCGACAGCGCGGGATCCTCGCTCCCGCCCGAGCCGGTGCTGACCACGATGATCGAGCACCTGCGACGTGAAGCCGACGTCGGCGGATACGTCGCAGCTGCTCGTCAGAGCGGCGCCCTGGCTGCTGTTCCGCATTCGCTGGCCCGGGTCATCGGCGCTCAGGCAACCGATATCGCGTTGACGGACAGCGCGACCCGCGCGTGGAACGACTTCTTCGCCTCGGTTTCGCTCGGACCTGGTGATCGAATCCTCATCAGCGGAGTCGAATACGCGAGCAACGCCATCGCCGCCCTGGGGCGGGCGCGTTCGACCGGCGCCCACGTCGAGATCATCCCGAGCGATCAGTACGGACGCATCGACCTCGACGCACTCGAGAACATGCTCGACGATCGGGTTCGCCTCGTCTCCGTCGTCCACGTCCCCACCAACGGCGGCCTGATCAACCCCGTTTGCGAGGTCGTCGAATTGGCCAGAGCCCATGGCTCTCTCGTTCTGCTCGACGCGTGCCAGTCCTTCGGCCAGTTGCCCATCGACGTCACCGAACTCGGCATCGACGCCCTCAGCGCCACCGGCCGCAAGTGGCTCCGCGGGCCACGCGGAACCGGATTCCTGTACGTCCGCCCCGGACTCGTCGACGCGCTCGAACCTGCTGCGATGGATCTGCACGGAGCGGAATGGACGAGCGAGAACAGCTTCGTCCCTGCACCGGACGCAACACGATTCGAACTCTGGGAGACGAGTGTCGCTGCGCGCCTGGGTCTTGGCGTCGCCGCCGATTATCTGCTCTCGATCGGCACCGACACGGTGTGGGCACAGATCGAATCCAGAGCAGTCGCGCTGCGGCAAGGGCTGGCATCGATTCCCGGAGTCGACGTCCACGATCGAGGGACCCAGCTGAGCGGCATCGTTTCCTTCACCGTCGAAGGTATTTCCGAGCACCTCGTGCGGGATCAGCTTGCAGCACAGAACATCACCGTCACCGTCAGCGGTCGCGGGTCCACGCTCCTCGACATGGATGCACGCGGGCTCGACGCCGTGGTTCGCGCATCGCCGCACTACTTCGTCGACGAAGCGGACCTGGACGCATTCCTTAGCGCGGTCAGAAGATTACAAACCTCCCGTTGACCGGGACCACACCTGATCCGCGGAAGTCGAAACTGCAACTGTGTGGCGATCAGTAGTTTCGTCTTCCGAAAGGACGCTTCGCATGGCCGACCCGACCGTCAGACCGATCTCCGCTGCAGACATCACCACCTGGGACTACGAGGCCGACGTCGTCGTCGCGGGATACGGCATCGCCGGCGTCACCGCTGCGATCGAAGCAGCGCGTGCGGGCGCCGAGGTGCTCGTCCTGGAGCGGACGGGCGGTTGGGGCGGAGCCGCGTCACTGGCTGGTGGATTCATCTACCTGGGCGGTGGAACGCCGTTGCAGAAGGCGTGCGGGTTCGAGGACTCGGTCGAGAACATGAAGACGTTCATGAAGGCAGCGCTCGGCCCCGGAACCGACGACACGAAGATCGACGCGTACTGCGAGGGCAGCGTCGATCACTACAACTGGCTCGTCGACGCCGGCGTCCCGTTCAAGGAATCGTTCTGGGGTCAGCCCGGCTGGGAACCGCCGTACGACGACGGCCTCATGTACTCGGGCGGCGAAAACGCCGCACCGTTCAGCGCGCTCGTCGATCCCGCGCCCCGCGGACACGTCCCGCAGATGAGCGAGAAGAAGACCGGCGAGCAGGGCGGCGGCTACATGCTGATGAAGCCACTCGTCGAGACGGCCGAAAAGCTCGGCGTCCGTGCAGAATACGATCTGCGTGTCCAGACTTTGGTGGTCGACGGCGATCGGGTCGTGGGAGTTGTCGCCAAGCGCTACGGCAAGGACGTCGCGATTCGTGCCCGCAAAGGCGTCGTGCTTGCGATGGGCAGTTTCGCGTACAACAACGAGATGGTGCGCTCGAACGCACCGCGTATTTTCGGCCACCCGGCGGCCTCGATCGAAGCGCACGACGGCCGCGCAATCCAGATCGGTCAGGCCCTGGGCGCCGACACCGCACACATGGACGCCACCGAGGTCGCGTTCTTCTGCGACCCACAGTTGATGGTGCGCGGCATTCTTGTCAACGGCCGTGGTCAGCGATACATCCCCGAAGACACCTACCCGGGCCGCATCGGACAGGCAACACTGTTCCAGCAGGACAACCAGGCATTCCTCGTGATCGACGAAGCTGCGTACGAGGAAGGCATGAATGCCGAATCGTCCAGTGCGCAGTTGCGGGCGCAGCCGACCTGGGTGGCGGAAACCGTCGAGGAACTCGAAGCCGAGATGGGGCTTCCCGCCGGATCGCTGCAATCGACCGTCGACCTCTACAACCGTCACGCAGCTGAAGGGTCCGACCCGGTGCTCGGCAAGAAGTCCGAGTGGGTCAAGCCGATCGTCGGCCCGTTCGCGGCAATCGATCTACGTGGCCGCACAGGCGGATTCACGCTGGGAGGATTGAAGACAACCGTCGATTCCGAGGTTCTGCACGTCTCGGGTGCGCCGATCCCCGGACTGTTCGCAGCGGGGCGCTGCACGTCCGGTGTCTGCGCAGGTGGTTACGCCAGCGGAACCAGTCTCGGCGACGGCAGCTTCTTCGGACGTCGTGCCGGAATCAGCGCAGCGCGCTAGGTCACCACAACCCGCACGCCGTCGGCAAAGCGGTACGGCTGAGTCTGCAGAACCGCGCCGAGGTGTTTCCTCAATCTGGACACCTCGGCGCGCACTGCCACCACATGCTCGCGATCACCGAAGAGCACTTCGCTCAGGCCTGCGGCATCCACGCCAGCCGATCCCACAGCTGCCAGCGCACGCAAGATCTGAGCGTGACGCGGCGAAAGCGCGCGCGTCCAGTTTGCATCACCACGCACCGTCACCTGCGGCGATGCACCGAGGGACAGCTCGAGCTCGATCACCGGCCCGCCGACGCCGGTGCGCAACAGCCAGCCGTCACCGAGCGGCTCAGGCAGACACATCCCGAGACCTGGCACGATGACGGGCTTTCCCGCACTGGGTGCCGCCACCCGGTCAGGCGCGGCAATCCCGCTGGCGCCGGCCACCCAGCCGAACTCGTCGACCACCAATGCCGGACCCGTGCCCGCCGCGAACAATGGCGCCGCCCGCGAGCGCAGGCGATCGAGCTGAGCTGCATGCTCGCGCCACAGCGTCGCCTCCGCGAGGCGAACCGCGGTGCGAACCAGCGCGACAGTGGTGGGATGCACCGAGGCTGCGGACCCGCTGATGTCCACCACACCCAGGATCTCGCCTGTCCGGGGGTCGTGCACAGGCGAGCCGGTACATGACCAATTGTGATGCGTCGGCGCATAGTGCTCGGCCGAGAAGAGTTGCACCGCAGAATCTTCGATCAGCGCGGTACCGATCGCGTTGGTACCCACCGACTGCTCCGACCAGCGCGCGCCTTCGGCGAACCCGAGTGCGTCCGCCGCACGTTTGACGGTCTTCGCCCCTTCGCGCCAGAGCAGGACACCGTCGGCGTCGGCAACGACCACGATGAAGCCCGCGTCCTCGGCGACCTCGGTGAGCGTGGTTCTCAGCTCGGGCAGAACGCTGCGCAGCGCGGTACGCGAACGCCTCGACTCCAGCTCGGAGAAATCGGCGACAGCGGACGCGCCGCAATGATCGGGCGCGAGCCCACCCGCGGCCACCCGCGACCACGACCGCGCCACGACGGTCCGCGGCTGCGCCGGTGGTTCCTGCCCCGAGAGAACTGCGTCGTGCACCCGGCTCAGAAGGCGCGCATGCTGCGACAGGTCGGTACCCGGCACGACGGCACCGAGCCGACTGCCTTCGGGAGCGCTCCCCACGGTGGTCACTCCGTCAGGCTACCGCTTTCGATGTGACGCGAACCACGTCCACACGGCCAGGTCCCCACCACCTGCGATTAGCGGCGGGGAGCAAACTCCGGTAACGTATCCAAAGTTGTCTCGGCGAGGGTGAATCGCAGCAGTTCCACACGTTGCAGGTTTACCGTGATCGACGCGGCTACGGCTCAGCTCGAGCGTTTCGCTCCTGGCCGTGTGCGCGCCTGTCCGCCTTGCCGCAGGCAAAACCACACGTCAGTAAACCGAGCACGAACCCCGTGAGTTGTAGGAGCCGTTTCATCATGTCTGAAGAAAACAACCTCGTCGCCGTCGTCCGCACCGAATTCGGCAAGGGCGCAGCTCGCCGCGCACGTCGCGACGGCCAGGTCCCCACGGTTCTGTACGGCCACGGCGAAGATCCCCGCCACCTCAACGTGCCGGCTCGCGACTTCGCTCGCATCCTCCGCGCACAGGGCACCAACGCCATCCTCACCCTCGACATCGAGGGCACGGAGCAGGTTGCACTGACCAAGTCGGTCGTCGTGCACCCCATCCGCAGCTACATCGAGCACGCTGACCTCCTCGTCATCAAGAAGGGCGAGAAGGTCACCATCGACGTTCACGTCGTAGTCGTCGGTGACGCTGCTGCAGGCACCATGGTCGCGCAGGATGCATCGACCATCTCCATCGAGGCAGACGCCCTCCACATCCCCGAGCAGATCGAGGTCTCGGTCGAGGGCCTCGAAATCGGCACCCAGATCCTGGCAAGCCAGCTCGAACTGCCCGCCGGCTCCGTCCTGCAGGCTGACGCCGACACCCTGATCGTCAACGTCGTTGCTGCACCGACCGAGGCTGACCTCGAAGAGGGCGCAGAAGCTCCCGCCGCCGACGAGGCTGCAGAAGAGGCCTGATCCTCTCGGTTCCAACAGAACTCACTGCGCGCGGCGCGTCATTCCGATTCGGAGTGACGCGCCGTTCGTGCGTAGCAGGAAAAACAAGCCAGAAAGTAGCGTCCGTTGAGCACAGATACCGCCCTCGTCATCGGCCTGGGTAATCCCGGCCCGCAGTACGAGAAGACCCGGCACAACGTCGGCTTCATGGTCGCCGGCACCCTTGCCGGGCGCATGGGCGGAAAGTTCAACGTACACAAGAAGAGTGGCGCCGAAATCGTCGAAGGTCGCCTCGCCGGCCGACGCGTGATTCTCGGAAAACCACGCTCGTACATGAATCTCTCGGGTGGCGCGGTCGCCGGTCTCGCGCGATTCTTCTCGGTCGATGCCGCGAACATCATCGTCGTCCACGACGAACTGGATCTCGATTTCGGGACCATCAGACTCAAACTCGGCGGCGGCGAAGGCGGACACAACGGTCTGCGGTCCATTTCGAGTTCGTTGACCACCAAGGACTACCTGCGCACACGCGTCGGGATCGGTCGCCCGCCGGGCCGCATGGACCCGGCGGACTACGTTCTCAAACCGTTCTCGTCCACGGAGCGAAAAGAACTCGATCTCGTGTGCGAAGAAGCTGCGGATGCAGTCGAGCTACTGCTCGAACTCGGGCTCGAAGCCGCACAGAACCGCTTGCACTGACAGTCAGTTACCCAGCAGGGCAGCCGAATTGGCGCGGCGGAGCTTTCCCGACGACGTCTTCGGAATACTGCCGGGGCCCAGAACCGCAACGGCGCGAGGCCGGACACCGACGTCGGCAACCACGGCGTGGACCACTTCGCGCTCGATGCGCTTGACCTCTTCCGGATCTTCGAAAGCGTTGGTCTCGACGGCGACCGCAAAGCTCTCACGCTTCTGGCCGGCATCGAGACGGATTGCGACGGCATTTCCCGGGCGCACACCGGCAACGCTTCCGGCTGCCCGTTCGATGTCTGTGGGGTACACGTTCCGGCCGCCCATGATGATGACGTCCTTGACTCGCCCGCACACCACGACCAGTCCTTCTTCGGTGAAGTACCCGACGTCACCGGTATCGAGCCAACCGTCGGAGTCCTGCGCCGGCTTGTGACCTTCCACCGTGACGTAACCGGGGGTCACTGCCTTGCCGCGAACCTCGATGATTCCGACGCCGCGGGCCGGAAGCACCTGGCCGTCGCGGTCGACGATGCGTCCCTCGAGGTCAGGCACCATCTTTCCGAGTGTGGCGAGGGCACGAGCGTTGGGGCGATTGGACGGCACCGCCCGAGACATCGACTCGAGGAAGTCGGGATCGACGTAGTCGAGGACCTGACCTTGATCGGGATCCGGAATCGACACGGCGAGCGTGGTTTCCGCCATTCCGTACACGGGAGCGAGCGCGGTCGGGTTCAAACCGAAACGCGCACCGGCCTCGGCGAGGGCATCCATCGTGTCGGGATCCACCGGTTCGGCGCCGTTCCACATGTATCGGACGCTGGAGAGGTCGACTGCCCCGTCTTCTGCCTGTGCGAGTCGACGAGCCAAGAGTGAATACGCGAAGTTCGGTGCGGCGGTGACAGTTCCGCCGTACTTGCCCATGAGTTCCGCCCACAGCACCGGGGTGCGCAGGAAATCCATCGGCGTGATGCTGATGACCTCGGCGCCCACCTGCATCGGAACCGTGAGGAAGCCGACCATGCCCATGTCGTGGAAGAGCGGAAGCCAGCTCACCATCACGTCGTCCTCGATGGAGAACTTGATGCGGTTGATCATCGCGTACGCATTTGTGTAGAAGTTCTCGTGCGTGATCTGCACGGCCTTGGGCGAACCGGTGGAACCTGACGTCAACTGTTGGAGTGCGATATCCGATTCGGCCGTCTCCACGGGATCGATCGACGTTCCGCTACGAAGCTCGTCCACCGTCACGACGGTGATGCCTCGCTCTTCTAGGAGCGGCTTGGCCGCGTCGAATGGTGCACCCAGAATGACGGCTTTTGCGGAGATCATGTCGATCACCGTCTCGGTGTCCTGAGCCCAGACGCCCAGATCCGTTCGGGGGGTCGGCTGATGCAGCATCGTCACCGACGCACCGCGCATCCACGTCGCCTGGCAGGCAGGCGCGATGTCGACGGGCTGTCCGGCGAGAATGCCGATCGCGACGCCGCGATCGATGCCGACCTCGGCCAGGCCACCGGCCATGCGCCGAGCTTCCTGGTGGATGTCGCCCCAGGTCTGACGGAAAGCGTTGTCGGGCTCTCCCGTCACCAGGCCGCGGTCGGTGACTGCGGCGGTCGCGTACATCTCTTCGGTGAACTTGCTCAACGCAACTCCTCGGTCAGTGTCACTCTTCGATTCAGTGCAACTCTTCGCAGGACACAAATGGCTGTGTGTTCGAACACACACATACATTGATAATCAGCGATCGTTCGCCGAGTGTTACGCCGCAGTGGCTACTGCCTCGTGGTCTGCGAGTATCCTTTCTCTGTTGTGCTGCCGCACTCTCCACCTGTCCGCGCACCGGCACGTCGCCGGCACCGACGCCCACTTCGAGAGGTTCTTCGTTGACTACCCCGTCCGACTCGACCGTCCCTTCCGACTCGACTGTCCAGTCCGACACCGAAGGCCCCGATTCAACCGAGAGCGGGTCGGTCGCGGTCACGACGACGACCAAGGGCTTGTCCGCCGAGGCGGAGCGTCGCCGCACCTTCGCCGTCATCTCGCATCCTGACGCCGGTAAGTCGACACTCACCGAAGCGCTGGCACTGCACGCGAAGAAGATCTCCGAGGCAGGTGCCGTCCACGGCAAGGCCGGCCGCAAGTCGACGGTCTCGGACTGGATGGAGATGGAGAAGGCCCGCGGCATTTCCGTCAGTTCCACCGCACTGCAGTTCAACTACCACTCGTCCGAGACCCCGGACGAGCAGATCAACGTCATCAACCTCGTCGACACCCCCGGTCACTCCGACTTCTCCGAGGACACGTACCGCGTCCTGACCGCCGTCGACGCAGCCGTCATGCTCATCGACGCTGCCAAGGGCCTCGAACCGCAGACCCTCAAGTTGTTCCAGGTGTGCCGTCACCGCGGCATTCCGGTCATCACGGTCATCAACAAGTGGGACCGTCCCGGCCAGACTCCTCTCGAACTGCTCGACGAGATCAGCGAACGCATCGGCCTCACGCCCACTCCCCTGTACTGGCCCGTCGGCATCGCCGGCGACTTCCGAGGACTGTTGCGGCGCGGCGAAGACGGTGAGGCTCGCGAGTACGTCCGCTTCACCCGTACCGCAGGCGGCGCGAAGATCGCCCCCGAAGAGGTCATGGACGCCGACGCGGCGCTCGCCAAGGAAGGCTCCGAGTGGGAGACCGCGGCCGAGGAGAGTGAACTGCTCTCCGCTACCGGCCAGGACCACGATCAGGAGATGTTCCTCGCCGGTCAGACGTCCCCGGTGATCTTCGCGTCCGCGATGCTCAACTTCGGTGTCCGCCAGATCCTCGACACTCTCGTCGAATTGGCGCCGCCGCCGCGGGGCCGCGAAGACCTCAGCGGCAAGCCGCGCGAGGTCACCGATCCGTTCAGTGCAGTCGTCTTCAAGGTGCAGGCCGGTATGGACACCGCGCACCGTGACCGTCTGGCGTTCATGCGCATCGTCTCCGGCGTGTTCGAGCGCGGCATGGTTGTCACACACGCTCAAACCGGCAAGCCCTTCACGACCAAGTACGCGCAGACGGTATTCGGCCGTGAACGTTCCACCGTCGAATCCGCGTTCCCCGGCGACGTCGTCGGCCTCGTCAACGCCACCGCACTCGCACCCGGCCACACGCTGTACACCGAGAAGAAGGTGGAGTTCCCGCCGATCCCGTCGTTCGCGCCGGAACACTTCTCGATCCTGCGCGCCGAAAGCGCCGGCAAGTACAAGCAGTTCCGCCGTGCAGTCGATCAACTCGATTCCGAGGGCGTCGTCCAGATTCTCCGCAACGACATCCGCGGCGACGCCTCCCCCGTCATGGCTGCTGTCGGCCCGATGCAGTTCGAGGTCGTCGCAGCGCGCATGAAGGCCGAGTTCAACGTCGAGGCCAAGATGGAACCACTCGGCTACGCATTGGCCCGCCGTACCGACGCCGCGTCCGAGGTCGAACTGAACCGTCAGCGCGGTGTGGAGGTCTTCACCCGATCCGACGGTGTCCTGCTCGCCCTTGTCAGTGACAAGTGGCGCCTGCAGTACATCCAGAAGGAACTCCCGGATCTGACGCTCGAACCCCTCGTCGCTGCTGCGGACTGATGAGCCTGATCGAGGCGCTGTTCGACGCTGAACTGCACATCGGCAGCGCCACGATTCTCTGGCGAGAGATCATCGGAAACGCGTTCGGAATAGGCTCCGCGATCGCGGGCGCGCGACGCTCGGTATGGGCGTGGCCTGTCGGTATAGCCGGAAATGCCTTGTTGTTCACGGTCTTCATGGGCGCACTTTTCCACACGCCGCAAGAGCTCAATCTCTACGGCCAGGCCGGCCGTCAGTTGTTGTTCATCACCGTCAGCGTCTACGGGTGGACCCAGTGGCGACGTGGGGCACGTGACTCCGGTCGCGCAGTCTTGCCCCACTGGGCGACAACTCGCGAGCGAGTCGCCATGATCGCCGTCATGGCAAGCGGCACAATCGCTTTCGCCTGGATCTTCGACCTTCTCGGCTCGTACGGAGCGTGGGCGGAGGCCTGGATCTTCACCGGCTCGATCCTCGCGACGTACGGGATGGCACGCGGCTGGACCGAGTTCTGGCTCATCTGGATCGGCGTCGACGCTGTCGGCGTTCCCCTTCTATTCCGGGCCGGGTACTACCCGTCGGCGATCCTCTATCTGGTCTATGCATTCTTCGTTCTGTGGGGCTTCGCGATGTGGCTGCGCATTCAACGCCGAACTCCACAAGGGGTGTAACAGTAAACAGACTCCTGGTATGTTTGCGTCGATTAAGCAAACCAGCGGTCTGTTTACGGGCATCAGGAGCGAACAATGGAAGACAAGAATTCTCACGGAATAACGGGCCCCAACGGTTCCGGCAACGGATCGAGAGCCAGTAGTTCCGCGAGTAATGGTTCTGCGAGCAACCTTCCCACGGGTAACGGTTCTGCGAGCAACCTTTCCACGAGCAACGGTTCCAGCAGTGCCACCGCCACAGCGGATTTTCTGTCGACCGCACCCAAGCAATCGGATGCATTCACGTTTCCGCTTCCTACCCGAACCACGGCCGCACACAGCAGCGGAGAGGACCTTTCAGTGCCAGCTTCAACACGCGAATCATCGAGGACACTCGAGACTCGGAGTCGCACCGTCGTACGGCGCGACGCGATGGGTGTAGCCGCCGTTCGAGTGGCCGGTCGACTCACCCACACCGAACTCATCGCGAATCAGGCCTCACCCTCGAGCACGCATTCCTCCGATCCCACGATGGATCTGGACGAGTTGCTCACGATGCTCGGCAGCTACCTGTTGTCCTCGGGGTTCGAACATCCCGAAATCCACGCCAAGCTCGGTGGACAGTCGATCGTCGTCAACCTCGTATCGCCGGAGATCAGCGCCAGCTGAGCTCGACCCAGCTGTTCAGGGCCACAGCACTGCTCGTGTCCATGCTCGGTCCGAGCCGCGCCGGTACAACCATCGCTGATGCCGACGCCCGGAGTCTGCCTGCCAGAACTCGACAGACTCCGGCTCGAGGCACCACGCACGCCAGTCCTTCGACACGAACCCCGGGTCGTCACTGATTCTTGCTTCCGCAGCGGCCACCGATGTGTCGTACGCCCCTAAGTCTTCGAGCACCTCGCTCTGCTTACTTGCGGTCGCCACCGCTCTCGCAGTGACGGAGCGTTCGACGAAGTCTCGGCTTCGAAGTGCGTCGTCGCCCTCGCGAACCAACCCGCGAATCCGGACCTGCTGGCCCGTCTCACGCCAGTAGAAGGCGAGCGATGCTCGCGGATTTTCTTTCAGCTCAATGCCTTTCGGCGAAGCAGCTGAACCCGAAAACCAGAACCCACCCTCGGTCACGTCCTTGAGGATGAGGAAGCGGGAATCGGGCATACCGTCACTGTCGACGGTCGCGAGCGCACATACGTGTGGCTCGACGACGCCGAAGGCCACGGCCGCACGGAGCCAGTCGAGGAACAGCTCTCCCGGCTTTTCCGGAAAATGTTCAGGCGCGGGCGGCGGAGTTCCGGTCAGTGCGGGGATACCGCGAATCCACGTCCGTACGTCAGGCAGCGAAAAATCTGCATCAACCATGAGCCGACTCTAATCGCGGGCGGCCTCAGGAGACGTTGCGAACTACCGAGTCGCCGAACGACGGTTGCTGCAGCAGCGCCCACTTGTTGGACGTCAATCGGAAACTCGGCATGTCGGCGAGCGCCACCACCGATTCCCAGGTCCGCTCGTAGCTCGTGTGGGAGATTCGCCATTCACCGTCGCT
The DNA here is from genome assembly GCF_001029585.1 of Rhodococcus sp. ARP2. Lineage (NCBI taxonomy): Bacteria > Bacillati > Actinomycetota > Actinomycetes > Mycobacteriales > Nocardiaceae > Rhodococcus > Rhodococcus sp. ARP2. The sequence continues at coordinate 189,054 of NZ_LEKE01000049.1, forward strand.
GCAGCGGGTGTATCTGTCGTGATAGAAGGCCGATCCGCGAAGAAGCATGCCGTCTTCGGGGATCACCACAGTGTCCGCGAGGCACCAGATCCCGGTTGCGGTGTCTCCGTCGACGTCGATCTCGGGTTGCCCGCACTGATGTTCAGTGATGACGTGTGATCCGAGGGTGTTCTCGAGGAAGGAGACGAACGAATCTCGGGAATCGAAACTGAGTTGTTCTCCGTAGATCGCGGTGGCGTCGACGGTCAGAGTGTCGGCGAATTCGACCCACGATTTGGTGTCCAAGGCGCGTGCGTATCGGTACTTGAGTCTTTGGATGAGAACAATCGCTTCGAGATCCATGATCCCCGCCTCCCGGTGCAGCAACCACCCGTCCTATGTGTGCACATTAGCCTGTATCACGCCGAAACGGGCATTACTCTCAAAGCTAGTAGAAATGTCAGCCGATAACACGCTTTTCCAGGCCGTCGAGCATGATCGTGATCTTCTCGTCCAACCAACCTCGCCCGTGCCACGTCGATTCGTCGCCGATCCCCTCGACCAACGACTCCGACGCATTCCAACTCTCCTGATACGCCTGGCGCGCAGAACGCGAATCCGCGGAGCTCACGGTCTTGTCCATCGCCGCCATCATTGCGAACTGCGTCATGGTCACCTCGGAGATGAAGTCCACGGCCAGGACCGCGTCATGTGGTGTGAAACCCTGCGCAGTCAACGAACCGACCAGTTTCTCCACGATCTCGATTATCGCCGGTGGCGTGCCCGGAACTGCGAGACCGACCTGGGCTAGACCTGGATAGCGCTCGAACGAGGACCACAGAACGTCGCACAAATCCGTCAGAAACTCACGCCACGGACGATCCGTGTCCGGCCATACAGTCTGACGCACAACGTGATCCGCACAAGCCCGCAGCAGCGCTTCACGGTCCGCGAAGTAGCGATAAAGTGCAGAATGGCTGACGCCCAGACGTTTTGCCACACTCGGCATGGTCAATTCACTCAGATCACCAGCCAGGGCGGCCTCG
>NZ_LEKE01000102.1:0-27919 GCF_001029585.1 Rhodococcus sp. ARP2
CCTGGTACTGGCCGAGCACGATGCCGTTGTTGGGACCGGAACCGTCAGCCTCGGTGAGCGACGGGCCGACGCCCGGGATGTCCTTCGGGATGCCTGCTTGGTGTGCGATGTCCGCGATTGCCTGCGGGCCGTTGCCGTCGAGGCTGAGCATCTGGCGGTAGAAGCTGGTATTCAGCGAACGCTTGAGCGCCTCTGCGATGGTGCAGGTGCCGCAGCTTTCACCTTCGACGTTGCCGATGGAGATGCCGTTGACGGTCAGCGGCGAGCTGTCGTACATCTGCGAGAGCGGGATTCCCTGATCCAGGGCGGCTGCGAGACCGAACACCTTGAACGAGGAACCGGTCTGAAGTCCGGCATTCGCGAAGTCGTATCCCGCGCCGTCCTCACCGCCGTAGTACGCCTTGACGGCACCGGTCTTCGGGTCGACCGAGACAACGGCGGTGCGCAGGTTCTCCGGCTCACCCTCCATGTTGGAACGGGCTGCCTCGACCGCTGCGGCCTGAGCCTGCGGGTCGATGGTCGTGGTGATCTGCAAGCCCTCGGTGTTGAGCAACTGCTCGCTGATTCCAGCGTCGCCGATCTCCTTGAGCACCTGACGCTTGATCAGGCCCTCGGGTCCGGTCGAGCCTTGGCTGCTGTTGTCGACCTGGGCGAGCGGGATGTAGGCGGGGTACTGCATCGGCGTGCGCGCGGCCTGATCCAGCGTGCCGGCGGACACCATGCCGTCGAGCACGTAGTTCCAACGGGACTTGGCACCGGTCGGGTTGGTCTCGGGATCGAGGAGTGACGGAAGCTGAATCGACGATGCCAGGACGGCGCCTTCTTCGATGGACAGCTGGTCGACGGGCTTGCCGAAGTAAGCCTTGGACGCAGCTTCGATGCCGTACGCGCCGCGACCGAAGTAAATGGTGTTCAGGTATGCGGCGAGAATGTCGTCCTTGGACCACTCGTTGGCCATCTTCGAAGAGAGAACGAGTTCCTTCATCTTTCGCGTCAGCGAACGCTCCGAGCCGACGAGCGCGGTCTTCACGTACTGCTGCGTGATGGTCGAGCCACCACCGGCGCTGTCACGACCGAGCACGTTGTCACGGGCTGCGCGCGCGAAACCGGAGATCGAGAAGCCCGGGTTCGAGTAGAAATCGCGGTCCTCTGCGGCCAGAACGGCGTTCCGAACGTGCATCGGCACCTGATCGAGTGAGACCTCGACGCGGTTACCTTCGTCCGGCGGGACGACAGTACTGATCACCGTGGTGCCGTCGGCGGCGAAGACCGTCGCCACCTGATTGGTCTTTTGGTCACCGGGCTTGGGGACGTCCTGCACGATGTACGCGGCCATGAAGGCAAGGACGGGCAGAACAAGACCGAGCGCCACCAAGACGTAGGCCGAGCGGCGAACTGTGCGCCACTTGGACTTCTTCTTCACGGTGCTCTTTCTTCCCTTCGGGGGTTGTCCGTCGTTGCCACCGCCACCGGAGCCACCTGTCGGCGGCTTCGTCGGCGGAGGTCCGACCGGCGGGCGGGTGCCCGCGTTGGTACGGGTGGTCGCTGCTGCTGCCGCGACGCGCTGGGTCGGTTCGTTTGCCTGAGCGCCTGCGGCGCGATCTCGAGGCGGCGGGCCGGCAGGCCGGCCTTGCGGCGGACGACCCTGAGGAGGGGGACCGGCGGGGCGGCCCTGAGGAGGCGGGCCCGAAGGTCGACCTTGCGGCGGACGCCCCTGAGGCGGGGGTCCCATCGGACGGCCTTGCTGCGGACGACCCTGAGGGGGCGGACCCATCGGAGGGCGTCCCTGCGGTGGTGGGCCCTGCGGTGGTGGACCCATCGGACGTCCCTGCGGCGGACGACCCTGAGGAGGTCCGGCGGGACGGTTGGGACCGACGGGACGGCCACCCGGGTTGTTGCCTCCCGGGTTGTTGTTGCTGGGGGAACTCACGAATCAAATCTCCAGTGGTCACGGACCGATCACGTGCAGACTTCGATCGGGCCCTTCTTCGGGTGTGGCGTTACTCGCTGGCGGTGCGCCGGCTTGGTGGGCGTGCTCGCCGCGGTCGCGGCGGCGCAGGTACTGCGCCGAGCACATAGGACTGCACCAAGTGGTTCCAACTGCAGGTACGGCACACCTCTACAACGTGCACCGTGAACTCCTCTGCTGTTTCCGCAAGCCGAGCGAGCTCGTCCGAGGTTCGGGCCGATCCCGAAACCTGACCGAGCTTGTCGCCGAACACCCAGGACACGAGCGTCAACTGTTCCTTGCGGCAAATGGGGCAGACGACGTCGCTGCCCCGGCCGTGGAACTTCGCGGCTCTGAGTAGGTACGGATCGGCGTCACACACTTGCTTGACGTCGGTCCTACCCGCAGACACTTCGGCCAGCACAGACCGACGCGCGAGCGCGTAGTCCACAACTTGCCGCTGTATCCGCACCTGACCAGCGTACGTGCGTCCGTGCCGCCACGGACGGTTCGGGAGGGTCACGATGAACACATTTTGCGGTCCGGACGCATGGCGACCAGCCATTACGATCACTTCCTGTGAAGTCTTCCCGTTCCCCGATGACGCGTGCTCGTGATCTTGATCGCGTCGAAACGTGCAATGTGTTGGACGCCGCGTACGCCGAAGGGCAGTTGAGCGCGGAGGACTACTTCGAACGGACCGAAAAGGCGAGGTCCGCGAAAACCCTGCTCGAGCTCGCGCGCCTGGTCAACGATCTGCAGGTGCCGAAGATCGATACCACAACGGCGCCTCGGACGTCGGTGACGCGCAAGGCCGTGTACATCGGTGGCGCTGCTCTGATCGTCGTCGGCGCGGTCGCCGCGGTGGCCTGGAGTCGCTCACCATTGACGCCTTCGGAAGACATCACCGCCAGTTATGCCAGCACTACTTCCCTCGCGCCACCGTTGCCGACCACCACCCTGGTGCCGGAGCCGACCGTCGAACCGATCCTGATCGCACACATCGACACATTGACTCCCGAGGGTATCGGCGCATTTATCGAGAAGTATCGCGACGAGTTCGGCGACATGTTCATCGATGACGCCAGCTTCCACGGCGACTTCTCTCTGGTGAGCCGGGCGGTACCCGACGCTCCAGCCCTCACCGAGTCCATCAGTTTTCGCGACGGCTTCGAGCGGGAAGTGACATCCATTCCGCGGCGAACGGGCCAGCCGACCTTCGATCTCGGTTCCATCCAGATCGACAAGCTCGCGCCGTACATGGTTAACATCGGCGCCTACGTCAATGTTTCGGACGCCACGATCACGCACTTGATCGTGGACGCGAACTACGGCCTCCCGGAGATCGCGATCTATGCGGAGAACGGACTCGGCCACCAAGGACGAATCGAGGTCACGCCGTGGGGCGAGATCTCTCGTTCCTACCCGTACGGGAGCTAGGGTGAGCCGGTGAGTGGGTCCCCGACTACTACCTCTACGCGCACCCGTGCGCGCGACGTCGACCGTTCCGATACCTGCGCCGTTCTCGATACGGCTCTGTCCGACGGCCAGATCACGGTCGACGAGCACGCCAACCGGACGGCTGCGGCCATGACCGCGACCACCCTCGGCCAGCTCGATCTACTGGTCCGCGATCTGCAGAAAGCAACGCTGCGCAACGCCGTTGCCAAAGTTCGTCGTATCGACAAGATCTGGTACCTCGCAGCCGCATCGACTATCTTCGCCGGCCTGATCGGGTACCTGACCTTGTCCGCCGACCCTTCACCCCCACCGCCTCCACCGGCGGCAGCCGAAAACGTCGAACCGCTTGCCCCCATTGTGAGTTCCACACTGAACACCGTCACCGCAAGCGGGATCGGGGACTTTATCACAAAATACAGCACCAAGTACGGCACGACGATAATCGATTCCGTCAACTTCTACGACGGCTATGCAAGCGTTACTCGCGCCGCCGCTATCTCGCCGAATCTGGAGGAGGACATCGACTTTCGAGGCGGTTTCACACCACGCGAGAGCACGTCGACTCGAGCGGCCAGCACTGCCACCTTCGACCTCGCTGCCGTCGACATCGACAAACTCGCCGGATATCTGGCAGGAGTGTCCGCAAATCTCAACGTCCCCGACGCCGAGATCACACACATCAGCATGAGTTCGTCGAGCGATGATCCACGCGTCTCCATCTACGTGAGCAACAACCTCGGCGCGAGCGGGTGGATGGACCTGACGCCTGACGGACGCCCGATCCGCTTGTCTCCCTTCACTCCTCGATAGGCCCCGGACATGCCGAACGATCTGACCAGGACCACCCGCGCTCGCAATGCCGATCGCGAGGCTACCTGCGCAGTGCTGGACTCCGCCTTCGCCGACGGGCAACTCACGGCGACCGAGCACGACGAATTGACCGAACTCGCCGCGGTGGCAGTCACTCTCGGCGATCTCGAAGATTTGACGTCCGATCTGCAGACCGAAGCGTCTCTGCCTGTTCTCCGGAAAGAACCTTCGCTCGACACGCGTTTGATCGCCCTTGCGATCATCGCTCTGTCACTGGTGTCGGCAATCGGCTTCGGAATCAAATATGTGGCGTCGGACGTCACGATCTTCTCCAGCCCCGAGCCACAGTTGCACACCGTCGACGGCCTGGGGGCGATGTTCCGTGCCATCGAAACGGAGTACGGCAGCGGACTGGTGGACGAGATGACCATCTATCCCACTTATGCACGCGTAACGCGCGCCGATCCTGCTGCGCAGCGCAAGAGCCTCGACAGTTACTACCGAGGCGACCTCGAGGACACGACTTCGGGAGGATCGCGCGAACCCGACGTGACACAGATCGACGTCACACAGCTCGATCCTCGCATCGTGATCGCCCTGCTCGACGGCGCCGGAACCACAACGTCGGTGCAAAATCCGACCACTCGGTACGTCTCTGTCGGAAGCACCGAAACCGTGCCGACCATCGAGATCCACGTCGGCAACGACCTCGACGAAAGCGGGTACCTGACCGCTGGCCTCGACGGGGAAATCATGTCGATCTACCCGTTCACCCCCTGATCTAGCCGTGACACCTTGGTACACGTATCGGGCCGCAGTGTGGTTTTATATATCGGCGCGATATAGTTGGTTATCGCATCAAGCGGTTAGGTTCAACGACTCGGGAGGTTTGTCAGTTGCTCGAACTCGCAATCCTCGGGCTGCTCCTCGAGTCACCGATGCACGGATACGAGCTGCGTAAGCGGCTCACTGGTCTGCTCGGCGCATTCCGCGCGTTCTCGTACGGATCGCTGTACCCGGCACTGCGGCGCATGCAAGCCGACGGATTGATCTCGGAAGACGTCGACACTGCCACCGGCACGCTCAAGCGTCGGGCGCGTCGCGTCTACCAGCTCACTCCGGAAGGTCGGCAACGGTTCACCGAACTGGTCGCCGACACCGGGCCGCAGAACTACACCGACGACGGTTTCGGCGTTCACCTCGCCTTCTTCAGCCGCACCCCCGCAGAAGCGCGGATGCGGATCCTCGAAGGCAGGCGACGCCAGGTCGAGGAGCGCCGTGAGGGGCTCCGCGAGGCCGTCGGTCGGGCCAGCGGATCGCTGGACCGCTATACCCGTCAGCTCCATCAGCTCGGACTCGAATCGAGTGAACGCGAAGTGCGTTGGCTCAACGAATTGATCGCAGCCGAGCAATCGACAACAGGAACATCCCGGAAAGAAGGAGAACCCGACCATGGGTGAGAACAGCACCGCGGTGCGCGTAGCCATTGTGGGCGTGGGTAACTGCGCCTCGTCCCTGGTTCAGGGCGTCCACTACTACAAGGATGCCGACGAGACCCAGACGGTCCCCGGCCTCATGCACGTCAAGTTCGGTAAGTACCACGTCCGCGACGTGCAGTTCGTCGCTGCGTTCGACGTCGACGCCAAGAAGGTCGGCTTCGACCTCTCCGAGGCGATCCTCGCGAGCGAGAACAACACCATCAAGATCGCCGACGTCCCGCCCCTGGACGTTCCCGTTCAGCGTGGCCCGACCCTCGACGGCATCGGCAAGTACTACGCCGAGACCATCGAGCTGTCCGACGCCGAGCCCGTCGACGTCGTCAAGGCACTCAAGGACGCTCAGGTCGACGTCCTCGTCTCCTACCTGCCCGTCGGTTCCGACGACGCTGACAAGTTCTACGCACAGTGCGCGATCGACGCAGGCGTTGCATTCGTCAACGCCCTGCCCGTCTTCATCGCTTCCGACCCGGAGTGGGCTGCCAAGTTCAAGGACGCCGGCGTCCCGATCGTCGGCGACGACATCAAGAGCCAGGTCGGCGCCACCATCACCCACCGCGTGATGGCGAAGCTGTTCGAAGACCGCGGCGTCGTGCTGGACCGCACCTACCAGCTCAACGTCGGTGGAAACATGGACTTCAAGAACATGCTCGAGCGTGATCGCCTGGAGTCCAAGAAGGTTTCCAAGACCCAGGCCGTGACGTCCAACCTGACCGGCGCACTCGCCGGCAAGGTCCACGACCGCAACGTCCACATCGGTCCCTCGGACTACGTGGAGTGGCTCGACGACCGCAAGTGGGCATACGTCCGCCTCGAAGGCCGCGCCTTCGGTGACGCTCCCCTGAACCTGGAGTACAAGCTCGAGGTCTGGGATTCGCCCAACTCTGCCGGCATCATCATCGACGCCGTGCGCGCAGCCAAGATCGCCAAGGACCGCGGCATCGGTGGACCGGTTTACCCGGCTTCCGCTTACCTGATGAAGTCCCCGCCGGTCCAGATGGCCGACGACAAGGCTCGCATCGAGCTCGAAGCGTTCATCATCGGAGCCGATGAGGCGTAGCTAGACGCCGGGCCGACGAGGCCTGATTTAGGTTCACGCTGATTCGGGGTCTTGCGCCAATGGCGCAAGGCCCCGATTCTGTTATCCGCAGGGTGTTTCCGCATCCGCGCGGGTAATCACGCCTGCGGCTGCCGAATCGCCGCGCGGGTCCGGGTGCCGATCAGCGTGGAATGATGGACATCAGAACCATCACACGGATCGAGGACCCCATGTCGATTACGTCGCTGCCAGTGCTCGATCTGTCGCTTGCGCAGAACCCCGACACCGCCGAGCAGTTCCGCACTCAGCTCCGCGAGGCCACCCACGAGGTCGGATTCTTCTACCTGGTCGGCCACGGAATTCCCGACGAACTGCAGCGACGCCTCCTCGCCGTCGCCCGCGAGTTCTTCGCACTTCCGACTGCCGAGAAGCTCGCGATCGAGAACGTCCGCAGCCCGCACTTCCGTGGGTACACCAGGCTCGGCGGCGAACTGACCGAAGGCAAGCAGGACTGGCGCGAGCAGATCGACATCGGCGCCGAACAGCCCGCGGCCGAGCGCACCGACACCTCACCGGCCTGGGAGATCCTGCAGGGCCCCAACCAGTGGCCCGACGCCCTTCCCGAACTCCGCGACGTCATCACCGAGTGGAACGACACACTCACCTCGATCGCATTGAGCCTCTTACGCGAATGGGCGGTAGCCCTGGGCCAGGATGCGAACATCTTCGACGACGCGTTTGCTCACGATCCGTCGATCCTCATCAAGGTGGTGCGTTACCCGGGCCGCCCGAAAGGTGCCGGCTCCCAGGGCGTCGGCGGGCACAAGGACGCGGGTGTGCTGACCCTGCTCTATGTCGAACCGGGCAAGGGCGGTCTGCAGGTCGAGCACGACGGCGATTGGATCGACGCACCGCCGATCGACGGGGCGCTGGTGGTCAACATCGGCGAACTTCTCGAGGTCGCTACCGGCGGCTACTTGAAAGCGACTGTGCACCGGGTAGTTTCACCCGAGGGCGACGGCGAACGTATCTCGGTGCCGTTCTTCTTCAACCCGAACTACGCAGCGCAGATCCCGGAGTTCGACCTACCACCCGAGCTGGCGGCGCGCGCCACCGGCGTCACCGTGGACGCGAACAACCCGATCCACGATTCCTACGGGGCGAACGCCCTCAAGAGTCGACTACGCGCGCACCCCGATGTCGCGGCCCGATGGTGGCCGGACATCGTTGCGGCACAAAGCGCTACCTAGGGGATGGGTCAAAGATCCATCGCAACTTTCCACGCCGTGTGCATCGCACCTTCGATGTAGTCGACGTTCACCGCGTCACCGACCACGTGCACGTCGGAGACGACGCCGATCAGAGCGTCGGCCAGCGGCGCTTGCGCTGACACCCCCGATGCGACGACAACCATGTCGGCTGGAGCGGTCAGTGTCTTGTCACCGGAACGGAATTCGACGTGCTCCTTGGTGATTCGCTGCACCGTAGAATTGCGGTGAATGTCCACACCGACATGCTTGGCGTGGCGCACAGCCGTCCAGCGGCGCGGCATCGCCATCGGAATACCCAACTGCTGGCCTTCTTCGATCAGCGTCACATTGCGACCTCGCTCGGCCAGGAACTCCGCAAGCTCGAGTCCGACAAGCGAACCACCGATCACGACAACGTCCTTACCCATGGGCAGGAACTTGCGGGTCACAGCTCGAATCGCCGCGGGGCTCTTGGTGATACCGGACAGCTTGCCCAACTTGGCCATCGTCCGCAGGAACGGCGGCACCTGTGAGACGTCTCCCGCTCCGGTCATCAACGCGCGCAACGAATCACCGGTGTGCACGTGCGGCAAGTCGCCGCCCGGAACACTAGGCCGCTCACGAACTGCACCGGTGGCCACGACTGCGGCGTCGGGGTTCAGTGCCCGGATCGAAGCAACCGAGGCTTCGGTCTTCAGTCGAACATCGACACCGAGACGCTCGATTTCCACTTTCAACCAGCTGAGCAGACGCCCGTTGTCCGGGGTAGTGAGGCTCGAGAACCACAGGGTGCCGCCAAGGCGATCGGATTTGTCCAACACCGTGACTCGGTGCCCACGTTCAGCGGCCACGCGAGCCGTTTCGAGACCACCGGGGCCCGCTCCGACCACAACAACGTGTTTCGGAGTGCTGGTCCGAACGAAGGGGAGCAGCGCTTCGTTGCCCAGGGCAGGGTTCACCGCGCACAGCGGGGTCTCGTCCCAGAAGTTCTCCTGCACGCAGACGTAGCAATTGATGCAAGGCCGAACCCGCTCGGGTGCACCGTCTTTGAGTTTGTTCACCAACTGTGGATCGGCCAGGAGCTGGCGGCCCATCGCGGCGAAGTCCGTGCGACCTTCCGCGATCATCTTCTCGCCGACCTCGGGGAGCATACGTCCGACCGTGATCACGGGGATCGATATCACCTGCTTGATTCGCGTTGCGTTGTCCGTGTAGTAGCCGACCTTGTCGGGCAGGGGGCCGTCGGTGAAGTTGGCAAAAGCATTCAGCGCGGTACCGGTGACGTGAATGGCGTCAGCGCCGGCCTCTTCGAACATCTTGGCGGCCGCAGCAGCCTCGTCGACGGTCAGCCCGTCGGTTTCGCCGTACTCTTGACCGGCCAGACGCACGATGACGGCAAGCGCACCGCCGACCTCCTCCTTGACCGCCCGAATAACCTCACAAGCCAGGCGTGCACGGTTCTCCATGGAACCTCCGTACTCATCGCTGCGCTGATTCGTGTACCGACTCAGGAACGCTCCGAGGACGTAGTTGTGGGCACAGTGAATCTCGACGGCGTCGCCGCCCGCCGCCTTCACTCGTCCGGCAGCCTCGGCGAACATGCGGACGAGCCAATCAAGATCTTCCTTGGTGGCCTCGTGGTAGGTCGCCCTCTTGCCCTCGTTGATGGCAGCCATCTTGCCCAGTTCTTCGGGCGTGCAATCGGCCATCGCACTCATGTCACCCGGCGGCTTCGGTGTGGACGGGACCAGCTGCGGTCGGCCGTCGAGGGTATCGATGCGCGCCACCTTGCCGTGGTGTGTCATCTGCACACAGAGCTTGCTGCCTGCGTCGTGCACCGCGTCGGCCAGCGCTTTGAGTCCGGGGATGAACCGGTCTTCGGAGAGCCCCGGTTCCTTGCGGCTGGTGCAGCCCAGCGGGTACGCAACAGCGCAGCAACCGGTGATGATCAGACCCGTTCCACCGGCCGCACGAGCCACGAAGTGGTCGATGTCGCCCTTTTCGATTTGCCCGTCTTCACACAGGTTCATGTCCATCGCAGGGAGAACCACACGATTGGGCACGGTCATCGGGCCGATGGTGCCTGGTGCGAGCAGGTGCGGAAAGGTCTGGCTTCGGATCGTCACGAGCAGACGCTAGAACTGGACCACGCCCATCCGTTGCCGCACTCCCGATCATCGAGACTTCACGCGCTGTGACGTGCGAGGCACTCGGCTATCACCTCGAGCGCATATTCGAGGTCCGCGGATTCCACTCGCCCGTAGCCGATGACCAATCCGCCGGGGTCTCCGTGCGTTCGGGTGGACTCGACCAGGGTGGGCACTTCGACGCCGTGTTCAAGTGCCTCGCGAGCGACGGTGGCTGCCAGATCCGCGTCGAGCATGAGCGTCGTGTGCATGCCGGCGCCGAGTCCGCGCAGTTCACCGAACGATGACAGTGCTTCCTCGACCGCCCGATCGCGCTCGCGGTACCTGCGCCGGGCGGTACGTACCGCTCGATCCCATTCGCCGTCACGGAGCAGGGACAAGAGTGCTTGCTGCAGCGGAACCGACGGGAAGTCGCCGATTCGCTTGCGGTGTACTGCTATGCGGTCGACCAGGTCGAGGGGAGCTACCAACCAGCCCAATCGAATTCCGGCGCCGAGCGTTTTGGCAACCGTTCCGAGATATACCACCCGATCAGGAGCCAACTGGGCGAGCGCAGGCAAAGGCGCTACGTCGTAACGGAATTCGGAGTCGTAATCGTCCTCGAACAGGACGACGTCGCGGGCGCGTGCGAACTCGATCAACTGGTTGCGCCGACCTACCGGAAGCAGCCCACCTGTCGGATACTGATGGGACGGTGTCACATACACACCGCGTACGCCCTCCGACGCCGTTTCGAGTTGGTCGACACAGAGACCATGAGCGTCGACGGGCACGTCGAGTAGCGACCATCCACAGGCTGTTGCGGCCGAGGACGCATACCGGTACCCGGGATCTTCCATCGCCAGAACAGCACCACGGGTACGCAGAGCCGACAGGGCGAGGCCGAGACCATGCGTGGCACCTGAGGTGATCAGGATTCTCTCGGGTTCAACCGACATTCCGCGGGCTCTTGCCAGCAATTCCGATAGTGCCGAACGCAATTCGTAGTCACCCGCAGGATCGGGATCCTCGAATGGTGGCGGTTTGGACCCGACGTCACGCCACGCCCGCCGCCACGCTGCCGATGCACGCGGCGGCGTCCACGGCACGCCTGGCCGGAGCTGCACCCTGGGCGACATCTTGTCGGCGGTCTTCTTCGGTGTAGTCGTGGGAGTGACCACGGGAGAGGGCGCCTCGGCAACGAAGGTGCCCGAGCCGTGCACAGCGACAAGCCAACCCTCGGCAATCAACTGCTCATACGCCCGTTCCACGACGCCCCGCGCCACCTCGAGCTCCGCCGCCAGCTTCCGGGAACTGGGTAACCTCAGTCCCACTGCCGCCTTACCACTGCGGATATCAGCTCTGAGGTGGTCGGCAATCTGGATCGGGAGCGCCCGCCGATCTGTCCGGTCGAGGACGACGGCTACCGCCGAAGGAAGAAACATTCAGAACCCTCTCGGAAGTGGAAAATCGAAGTGGCCTATCGAAGTCTCCACTGATTGGACCATGACTTGAAGCCACTTTGCCACCAGCATTGTCTGCATGACAGATTCCGTTGTCTTTGCTGCCCCTGCTCCTGCCCCCACTGCACCTATTCCGCTGTCCCCGACAGCACGTACGACGCACAAGCGCGCCCGCCACCACGGCGTCGCAGAACGCGCGGCACTCGTCGACGTCTTGCAGTCCGCGAAGCTGTGCCACATGGGCGTGAACGTCGGCGGAGTTCCCATGGTGTTTCCCACCGCGTACGGGTTCGACCTCGACGGCCCTGACCGCGGCGGGTCTATTTATGTTCACGGCTCGGTGGCCTCGCGAAGCTTGGCTCCCGACAGCGAAATCTGCATCACCATCACGATCCTCGACGGGCTCGTGTTGGCGCGGTCGGGCTTCCACCACTCGATGAACTACCGCAGCGGCGTCATCATCGGATCACCTCGAGTCGTGACCGACGGCGACGAGCGAGTGAAGGCTTTGAATCTGATCGTCGACCAGGTGGTTCCCGGACGTTCCCAACACTTGCGGGATCACACGCGCAAGGAAATGGCGGCAACCATCGTTCTTGCACTGCCGTTGTACGAGGCTTCCGTCAAGGCCCGCACCGGCGGCCCCGGCGACGATGCCGCCGACATCGGTGTCGAAACCGTTTGGGCTGGAGTAGTTCCCGCAGCTACGCACTTCGGTGAACCGATCCCGTCCGAGGATCTCGACTCAGGTGTCGCGCTTCCGGACCATATCTCGACGATGCTCTGACCGCACACGCGACTCCGACAAACGCAGCTCGCACCGGGGCATGGCTATGCCCCGGTGTGTACGTATTCAGTTGCGCCCGTTCAGGCTGCTGTGGGCGGGCTGTTCCCGCCGATCGGATGCTGATACGGATCAACGGACATCGGTGGATAGAACACCGTCTTTCGATCCGGACCGATCTCCACCCGCCACTCCGTGTGGTGCATCGTCCGGTGGTGATGACCACACAACAAGATCAGATTGTCGAGATCTGTTGGGCCACCATCGTTCCAGTGAACGATATGGTGAGCATCGCACCACCCCGACGGCGTCCCACACCCCGGGAACGCACACCCACCATCACGAACTGCCAACGCCCGCCGCTGCGGAACCGTCGCCGTTCTCGCTTCCTTACCGCAGTCGAGCGGAACACCGTTCTCGTCCAGGAGGATCCGGGTGACGATGCCGTCGCACGCCAACATCCGGGCAGTGTCGATACTGATCGGGCCCACCCAGTCCGTCCACGCGAACCCGAGTTCCTCAGTGGACGGCAGGAGGTCTTTCAAGGCCTGCAGATCCGTCACGTCCTTCGCCGACGCAGTCACCGTGATGTGCGGTTTCACTCCGCCTTCGATCGGACCCAACCCCGCTCGCTCGTACCGGCGCAACAACTCGCAAAACCCATCGGCCCGTCGTAATGCCGGCGTGCGGGTGTCCTTGACGCCGTCCTTCTCCGGTGTCGGAGCCGACAGGCTCGACAGCAACGTGATCAGACGCGCCCCGTTCACCGCATCCAGATCACCCTTCACCGACACCCGCCCGTACAAGCCTTTCGAGGCGTAGAACTCGTTACGCTCCGAATCCTCGCCGACCGGAACACCGTCCTCACGCTTGCCAAATTGCTTCTCGATCCGCCGAATCGCCGCCCGCACCGCATCACAATCGGCAATGTTCTTCGACGCCAACGACAACAAAATCCCGCGAGCCTTGTCCACATCCGCCAGGGTCATGTTCTTCGGCGGATGCTGACAAAACGACGCCACCTGACGCGCCTTCAACGCATCCACATCGCCACGATGAAACGAATCCGCCACAACAGGTTCGAGCATCAACAACCGCGCCAACCCGACCAGCAGACTGCACTCACCGATCTCCAGATTCGTCGAACCATGCAACCACTGCGCGATCACCCGAAAACCCTTCCCGCCGAGAACCTCCCGGGAAAACATCTCCACAATCAACAACACCATCCGCGACTGCAACTCGTGCCGGGCACGCACCAGATCCAGAACCTCACACTTGAGGCCCTCACCATCCAGTTGCCACGCTTCCCGACTGTCCATGCCGAAAGTCTAATCGAACACACTTTCGATGGCCAGAGACAAAGCGGACAACTTCGAAGGGAACTGGACTCGAGACCTACTGAAATACATGGCCTTTCAGGACACTGGTGATAATCGTTCTACCCGAGTCGCTCGCCGATCTCTCGATCGCTAACACGATCGTTCACACCGACACCACCGTTCACTGCCGTCGAACCTGTAGCAAAGTGGCCAAAGGCTCCGGTCGGGCGGACACGTTCCTCGGCGGCCGGAGTTGCCGCAACTCCGCCGCCCATGAAGGGCCGGACAAGATCCAGCGGCAAGGGGAAGACAACGGTGGAGTTGTTCTCGCTACCGATCTCGTGAAGTGTCTGCAGATATCGCAATTGCAGGGTGGTCGGATTGCGGCTGATCACCTCGGCCGCCTCGGCGAGCTTGGCCGAAGCCTGAAACTCTGCGTCGGCGTTGATGATCTTGGCCCGACGTTCACGTTCGGCCTCTGCTTGCCTGGCGATGGCGCGCTGCATGTTGGCTGGAATCTCGACGTCCTTGATCTCGACGGTCGTGACCTTGACGCCCCACGGTTCGGTCTGCTGGTCGATGACTTTCTGCAGATCCTCGTTGAGGCGTTCACGTTCGGATAGCAGCGAGTCCAGCTCAGCTTTACC
This sequence comes from Rhodococcus sp. ARP2, assembly GCF_001029585.1. Taxonomy (NCBI): domain Bacteria; kingdom Bacillati; phylum Actinomycetota; class Actinomycetes; order Mycobacteriales; family Nocardiaceae; genus Rhodococcus; species Rhodococcus sp. ARP2. The sequence continues at coordinate 14,347 of NZ_LEKE01000102.1, forward strand.
GAGGATGGAGCGCAGTGTGGTCTGGGCGATCTGTGAGGTGGCGGCCAGAAAGTCCTCGACTTCGACTATCGAACGGTCAGCGTCGACGACCCGAAAGTACGTGACGGCGGTGACCTTCACCGGAACATTGTCGCGGGTAATCACTTCTTGGACCGGTATTTTCAGCGTGACGGTTCGCAGACTGACCCGTTCCATGCGATCGATCGCCGGCACCAGAATCACCAGGCCTGGGCCTTTCAAGGTGATCAATCGGCCGAGGCGGAACACCACCGCGCGCTCGTACTCGCGCAGAACTCTCACCGACATTCCCACAAGGACTGCAATCAGCACGACAAACACGAACAACACGACAAGCACGGTGGTCATAGCGGCAGCTCCCACGGTTCACGACGGCGCACTTTCAGAGTCAGGCCTCGTACCTGCTCTACGACGACGGATTCGCCCACGGCAGGCACAGAGTCGTCGTACCCGAATTCCATTCGAGCACTCCATAATCCGCCGTCAAGCTCGACCTGCCCCTGCGCGCCGGTCCAACTGCGAACGGTCGCGTCGGAGCCGACAAGAGATTCCGTTCCGGTACGCACGGGCGCGCGGCGCGCGGTAAGAGCTTTTCGACTCGCTACCGCCACCACGCCCAGGCCGACTACCGCGACCCCCGCCGTCACCGGGATCGCGATCAATTGCCCGATACCGTCGGATGTGAAAAGCATCCAGACGCCGGCACCGATCATGAGTGCTCCAAGCACACCGAGCACCCCCGCGGTTGGGGCATGCGCCTCGACCACGATCAACAGGACGCCCAGCAGCAGGGCAACGACACCGATCGTCGTCATCACTCGTCTCCACGCTCGCGAGGACGCGGTCACGTCGCGTAGCCATTGTGCGATCGCGCCCTCGGCTTCAACGGTAATCACGTTCGGCCGGATCTGCCACAAGCGATTCACGCCAGTTCAGAGAAGCACTTCACCGATCTGTCGCGCAGTCACCTTGGCAAGGTCGGCGAGGAACGGAATCCGTTCGTCGATCATCAGCTCGACCGGACCACGAAGCCCGAGAGCGTAACGCACAGTGCCGGATCCATCGATGATCGGAATTCCGATCGTTCGGTAATCCGGGGTCAACTCCTCGTCGTTGAATCCGTATCCTCGCTCACGAGTCAGTTCCAATTCCCGGCGGATACCGGCAACGTCGGTGATCGCACGCTGAGTGGTCGCTTCACGTGGCAGCGCAGCGAGCTCGGAATCGTCGACATCGGACCAAGCCAGAAAGGCCTTCCCCAGTGCGCTCGCATGCAAGGGAAGGCGGACACCTTGGAGCACGTGCCCGTCGGCCTCGCGCCACCGACTGAATCCGAGCAACACCACCTCACTTCCGCTTCGCGCTGCCAGGGAGGCGGATGCTCCTGTCGTCGCGGCCAATTGCTCCAAATAGGGCTCGGACAGATAGATCCGATGCTGCCGGTAGGAGACCTGTCCGTAAGCCGCCAGCGCCGCGCCGATGCGATACCGACTGGTTGCGTCGTCCTTCTCGAGGAACCCCGCGTCGACGAGAGACTGCAGCAATCGATGCGTGGTGCTGACCGCAAGCTCTTGTCGCCGCGCAACTTCCGAGACTCCCAGTTCTTCGCCACTGCGAAAACATGTGAGCATGGTCAGGGCACGGGTTACCGTCTGAACTCCCGCGCCGCGTGCGTCCGTCACGAACGATCCTTTCGCTGTGGCCTGATCGACCTGAGAATCGGACGCTAACACGGACCCAGCAGTCCGGCCATCCTTTCCATCAGGTGGAAAGGAACCAGACGACGGTCCATAAAAGCCCAGATGAACAGACTTCCGATGTTGTCAAGATTTCCAATCTCCAGAAAACAAACGGGGGTAAAACGGACAGGCACCCAATAGCGTCATCGTCGTCAGTTCTGACGAATCAACGCCTGAAGGAGCCACATACATGTCCCGCTTCCGCCGACTGCCACGAGCTGCCGCTGCGCTCGCCATGATCCCGCTGGCCGGGTTGGCGGTGGCGTGTGGGTCTTCCGATTCCGACAGCGCCGCAGGCAATTCCAGCGCCGACTTCACGCTCAAAGTCTTCGATCCCGGAAACTCCGGTGCCATCGCCGTCGGCAAGCGTGACGGAACCTACGACGAGGCGCTGGCACCGCTGGGCGCAAAGATCGAATGGGTCAAGACCACACCGGGATTCAGCTCCAACCTCAAACTGTTCAACAGCGGAGAACTCGACATCCAAACCGGCGCATACAGTCCCGTCGTCGGAGCACTGTCCAAGGACGTGGGTGTCCGCATCTTCGCCACGTCCGACCCGTACAACAAGGACCAGGCCGGCATCATCGCCACTCCGGAATCCGGAATCAAGACCGTCGCAGATCTGGCCGGCAAGCGCATCGCCGTCAACCCTGCAGGTAAGGGCGAGTACATCACGCTCACGGCCCTGACGCAGGCCGGAGTGCCGATCGATTCCGTCGAACGTGTTCCGCTGCAACAGGCTGACGCGGCGTCGGCGTTCTCCACCGGGCAGGTAGACGCGTGGGCATCCTTCCTGATTCCATATCAGGAGGCGAAGGCCAAGGGCGCGGTCGAGATAGCAACCGAGGCGAGCATCGACTCCGTGGACAGCACCATCATCGCCGGCCGCACCGCAGTACTCGAAGCGCATCCCGAGGTGGTCCAGAAGTTCCTCGAGGTCACCCAGGAACTCACCGCGAAGCAGCAGGCCGACCCAGCAGCCTTCGAGAACGTCTTCGAACAGACCGGTCCGCGTGCACTCTCCGGACAGCGACTCGACGACGCGATCACCCTCGGCGGCCAGGTCACCAACTTCCGCTACCCGACTGCAGCCGACGCTACCGACCTCGAATCCATCTCCACGCTGTTCGCCGAGAACAAGGTGATCCAGCAGCCCCTCAAGGGCAGCGACGTGATCTTCGACCTCCAGGGTGCTGTGGCAGGTTCGGCAGCGGCAGCGCCCACCACCGAGGGGAAGTGACCCGATGGTGACGCTGACCCGCCCCGCACGAACGGCGTCGCCGTCAGTGGAGCATCCGCAACTCGAAACGCCCCGCTACCGGCGCAATCGCAGCAGGCCCAAGTGGGTCTCGATCCCCCTCCGCTTCCTCGTGCCCGCGCTGCTGGTTGCCGGATGGTGGATCGGATCCGCTACCGGACTGATCCGCGAAGAGATCCTGGCCGGACCTCCGGCGGTGTGGACGGCATTCGCCGAGCTGTACCAGTCGGGTCAGTTGGTCGACTTCGGTCTCGCGTCGCTTCAACGTGCTGCACTCGGTGTTTCGGTCGGTGTGATCGTCGGATTGGTGCTCGGGGTTCTCTCCGGTCTCTCCTCGCTCGGTGAAGAACTGATCGACTCGACCATGCAGATCAATCGCGCGGTTCCGTTCCTCGCGCTCGTTCCGCTGTTCATCGCCTGGTTCGGTATCGACGAAACTTTCAAGGTGGTCCTGATCGCGGTCGCGACCGTCGCCCCCATGTACGCGTACACCTACCTGGGAGTGCGCGGGGTCGATCGCAAGATGGTGGAAGCGGCACAGGGATTCGGACTGACAGGTTGGCGACTGGTGTTCGGAGCGATTCTTCCGACCGCCCTCCCCGGTGTTCTGATGGGGCTTCGAATCTGCCTGTCGCTCAGCATCACCGGATTGATCGCCGCCGAGCAGGTCGGCACACGTGAGGGCATCGGATACCTGGTCACTCTGGCGCAGGAATACAACCGCACCGATTACATGGTTCTGTGCATCGTCATGTACGCGGCGCTGGGTCTCATCTTCGACGCCGTCGTCAGGCTGATCGAGCGGTACTCCATGCCGTGGCGGAGATTGTCGGTGGCGCGATGACGAACACGACCGTCGGCTCGCTGCCGACCACCGAAGCACCTCTCCCGCCGTTGGCAACGCGTGAGCGGACCGGCACCACTGCGGCCGAACGACGAGCCGGATCACCAGTGGCAGTCTCACTCACCGGAGTGCGGAAGTCGTTCGGTGACAAGACTGTTCTGGGTGGTATCGACCTCGAGATCACACGCGGAGAGTTCGTCGTTCTCCTCGGCCCCAGCGGTACCGGCAAGACAACCCTGTTGCGAGTGCTCTCCGGTTTGGAAGCACCGGACAGCGGCGAGGTGCTGGTTCCGCGCGACCGCACGGTCGTCTACCAGGAACCGCGATTGATACCGTCGAAGCGAGTTCTGGCCAATGTCACAGTCGGACAGAAACGGTCACGTCAGGTGACCGACAATGCACGCAACGCACTCTCCGAGGTCAACCTCGCGGACAAGCACCGTGCCTGGCCGGCCACCCTCTCCGGCGGCGAGGCCCAACGCGTCGCATTGGCGCGCGCTCTCGTTCGCGAACCTGAACTATTACTGCTCGACGAACCGTTCGCGGCCCTCGACGCTTTGACCAGGCTCCAAATGCAAGACTTGGTAGGCGATCTGGTCGCCCGCCACCGTCCGGCCGTACTACTCGTCACGCACGACGTCGACGAAGCCGTACGACTTGCCGACCGCGTGCTCATCCTCGACAAGGGCGGGTTTGCCGTGGACGTCGACATCGACCTGCCACGCCCCCGCGATCGGAACGATCCCGAATCTTTGCGCTACCGAGCGAGTTTCCTGAAGGAACTCGGTGTCGGCCGCACCTTCCCCGACGGACAGGACAGTCATGACATTGATCGCTGATTCCGCAATCGACACACTCTGGTACACCCGCTGCCCCGTTCCCACCGCCAGCGGTCTCGCCAACAGTCTCGGTTGGCTCGACCGGACGGCAAACGAATCCGGAGTGCGTTTCGGCGTACTGCAAGATGCCGGACCGGAATTGGCAGTGCGCCATTTCGATCACCATCTCTCCGGACTCGTTCGCGAAGGCGGCAACGTCCCCGCACTGGCCGCGCGTGCCAGTGGTTCTCCGACGAGGCTCATTGGGCTCACCTGGATCGACGAGGCCCAGGCAATCCTGGTGCGCGGAGACTCCGACATCCGCGAAGCAGGTCTTCTGGCCGGCGCTCGGATCGGTATCCCGGCCTGGGCTGCGGATCAGGCCAGGAGCTTTCCTCGCGCCATGGCCCTGCACGGCTTCGCCTCCGCACTTCGACTGGGCGAGTTGAGTTTTGCCGACGTCACCCTCGTCGAGGTTGCGACGACCGCAGCCCCCGAGGTCCGCACCGCCTCGTCCACCCGCAACACGACGTGGGGTGTCGAATCCCTGCTCCGCGGCGACGTCGATGCCATCTACGTCAAGGGCGCCCGCGCCCAGGAAGTTGCCCGCGAACACGGCCTCGCCGTTGCCGTCGATCTCGATTCCACTGCATCCCTACGTGATCGCGTCAACAACGGCACCCCACGACCGATCACGGTTCATGCCGACCTACTCGAACAGCGCCCGGACATCGTCGTCGGTTTCCTCGCCGAGAGCCTGAGAGCAGCGGACTGGGCCGCAGCCAACATCGACGAGGTCCGAGCCGTGCTGCAGACCGAAACACAGTCCGGGCCCGAAGGTGTGGTGGCAGCCTACGGCGAGAACTTCCACACCGGACTGCATTTGAGCCTGCCGGACGAGCGTGTGGACCTGCTCGGCGTGCAGAAACAATTCCTGTATGCGCACGGCTTCCTTGCCGCCGACTTCGACCTGCAGTCCTGGGTGGCGCACGAACCACTGGAACAGGCACGCGCACTTGTCGCCGCGCAGAAGGGCACAGAAGAATGACGGACGTCTACTGGGAGCTGCCCTCGCGCGGTGACGGACGTCGGGCAGTGGCCGCGCTGAACAGTCGCGGCGGCTTCGGGCCACAGCGACCGACTACCGTCGCGACCGATGTTCGCCCCGGAAACTTCGGGCCCTTCGACGAATTGGCACAGATCGTTCTCGCAGCCGAACTGTCGGGCGTCGACGGTGTTGTCGCACCGTACGATCCGAATGGCGAAGAATCCTGGATCGTTGCTGCCGCCGCCCTACGTCAGACGCGTCATTCGCGAGTGGTCGTGGAGTTTCACCCCACTTTCGGCACCCCCGTCTACGCCGCCAAAATGTCGGCGACACTTCAGCGCCTGTCGGCAGGTCGTCTCGAATGGCGAGTGAAGGTAGAGACGGACCCCGAAGACGCCGCTGCTCGCGGAGACGTGGTTCGAGGAGCCGACCGCTACGCGCGCGCCGCGGAGTTCCTGACCGTCGCACGCGGCGTGTGGAACGAGGAACAGATTCTGCCCGGCGGATTCGGCGGCACGGGTTACGACTTCGACGGCGAATACTACGACGTACTCGGCGGCGGATTCCGAGGCATCTTGTCGGGACTCCGTTTTCCCCGAGTACATCTGACCGGAGACTCACCGGAAGCTCTGGAACTCTCGGCCCACCATGCCGATGTCCATCAGTTCACCCTTGCCGGTGACGAGTTGTCGACACGGATCACCACCCTCGACGACCGAGCATCCGAACTCGGCAGGACCGTCGAGAAGGTCCTGCGCATCCCGATCATCGCGAGGGAGACAGCCGACGAAGCCTGGGCTCGCGTCGAACGGCAACTGAGAGAATCCGATTCCGCTGCACTCGAGATCGACCGGGGCGGCATCCTGTGGTCCGGATTCGACCGCATCGGCTACGAGCACAGTATCGGCCTCGTCGGAAGCTACGAGGAAGTGGCGCAGCGATTGTCGTCGTATCGCGATCTCGGCGTGGACGGTTTCGTCTTGTCCGGTCGGCCACACATCGAAGAGCTGCACCGGGCGGGCGAGCATCTCCTGCACCTGGTCGATCCCGAGGGTCGGATCCGCAAGGAAGAGAAGGCCACCACAGAAGAGAAGGCCACCGCATGAGCATCGATTTCTATTGGCGGATCGGGATGGAAGGCGACCACGCGTCGCTGCGTACTCCGCGTCGCTACAACCGCGGCGATGCCGGTGGATACGGGCCGGGCAACATCGCTCCCGCGATCCGCGGCGGCGAGTTGGACGGATACAGCTACATCGACCACATGGCCGCAGTGGCAAAGGCTTCCGAGTCTGCCGGCTTCCTCGGTGGACTGCTGCCGTCCTTCCCGATGACCGAGGATCCGTGGGCGACCGCAGCAGCGTTGGCCGCCGAGACCACCACGTACCGTTTCATGGTCGCGTTCCAACCGGGGTTCCTTCACCCGGTACAGGCCGCGCGGATGTCGGCCAGTCTGCAGCGAGCAACCGGCGGACGTCTGGTTTACAACATCATCAGTGGTGGAGGCGGAGCGCCTCAGCTGTGGTGGGGCGACAAGGTCGACCATGACGATCGCTACACCAGGACATCCGAGTTCCTCGATGTCCTCAAGGGTGTGTGGGACGGCGAACCTTTCGACTTCGACGGTCGCTTCTTCCAAACCCACGGCGCTGCACTGCCACCCGGACTTGCCGGCCAGCCGTTTCCCGAGGTGTACTTCTCCGGGTCTTCGGCAGCAGCCGTCGCCGCCGCCGGACTGCACTCCGATTACTACCTTTCCTGGCTGGAGCCGTACGCCGATCTGAGAGCCAAGATCGACGGCGTGCGGGAGAACTCGGCCAAGCTGGGACGCACCCCGAAGTTCGCCGTACGCATCGACGTCGTTGCCCGGCACACCGAAGAAGCCGCGTGGGCCGAGATCGAGAAAGGCTGGGCCTTCGTCGACAAGGGGGCCGCCGACCGTGCAGCGCAGGGTGACTCGGTGGGCGCCGCCCGCATCAAAGGGTGGGTGCCCGAACACATCATGGGTTACCGAGATCTGGAAGTACAGCCCAACGTGTGGTGTGGCTTCAGCCTCATCCGTGGCGGACCGGCGTTCGGACTGGTCGGCAGCTACGAACAGGTCGCCGAAAGACTCGACGAGCTGCGCGAACTAGGCGTCGACGCCTTCATCCTCGCCGGTAACCCGCATCTCGAAGAGGCATACCGCGTCGGCGAAGAAGTTCTTCCCCTCCTGCAGCGCACCCCGATCACACCTTCTGGACTGGAGACTCGATGACCACCACCGAAACTCGACTCGACGCCGATACCGCAGCATTCGTCGAAGCAGTGCGCAAAGCAGCAGACAAGGCATTCGACGTCTTCCGCAAGACCGGAACGGTTGCAGCCAACGGGACCGTGAACTTCGTCGAACGCGTACCCGGCACCGAAATCGCGGTCGCCCTGAACGACCCGGGACCGTGGGCGGACGATCCGTCGGTGTCACCGGTTGTTGCTACGTTCGGTGGAGAGGTGCTGTCCGGCAACGGATCGGCTGGTTTTGTCACCGGCTACGCGTCAGTGTTCCGTGAGCATCCGGAAATCACCAGCGTCGTCCACATCCACACTCCGTGGCTCGGCGGTTGGGCACAGACACACCGAACGCTACCCATCCGATATGCGGCTTCGCAGAGGCTGACGCTCTCCCGAGAGATTCCGCCGCACATCGACCGATCCCGTTCTGCGGGCGAGTTCATTCTCGAGCGTCTCGAACACGATCCCGATTTGGTGGCGATCTTCGAAGCCAACGGCGGGGTCAACGTCATCGGCCGCAGCGGGTTGCTCGACCTCGCGAAGTTCGTCGTCCTCCTCGAGGAAGGCGCCCAGTTCCAGGCGATCGCCGAAACCCTCGGCGGTTCGGTCGAATTCGATCCGTCCAACCTCACGGTCCAGTGGGGCCGTAGCGGACTCGCCGACGAGGCGCGTCGACGCGGCCTCATCTAGCCATCCCCATCACTGATTCAGAACAGGAAACCGTAGATCTCATGACCGTTCGCGTCGGATACTTCCCACACAACAATTCGCTGTTCGTACTGCGCCACACCGGAATCCTCGAACGCCGTCTCCCCGATGTCGAGTGGGTGGACCTGCGTGAGCTTCCCGCCAAGCCTGCAGTGAACCCGGAAAACGCCTTGCCGACCCTGCACTCGGACTGGCTGTTCGAGGAGGGCGGATACGATGTGATCGGAACCGGATTCACGCCGCCGGTCACCGGATTGGCCCAGGGCCGCGATCTCGTCTACATCGGAATCTCCGGCCCCCGCGTGGAGAACGGGCGCCTGGTAGTCAAGGCAGAGTCCGAGATCAACACGGTAGAGGACCTGCGCGGCAAGCGCGTCGGCATCGCGCACGGATCGTGGCAGACCACACTGTTGTTGTTCGCCTTGGATCAGGCGGGGCTGACCTGGTCCGACATCGTCCCCGTCGATACCGACGTGCGCGGTGGTGGAGCGGACCTCGTCGACGGCACCATCGATGCCTGGGTAGGGGCGTACCCGGGGCTGACCGACATCGAAGCGAACCACGAACTGCGCACGCTGATCGCCACCGACGGACTCTTCAGCCACCCCTCACTGTGGTTCACCCGGCGCGATTTCGCGGATACCAACCCGGAGGCCCTCCAGGCGATCATCGAGGCCCTGCAGGAATCCGACGCCTGGATCGAAGCCAACCCCCGCGAAGCCGCGCAGATCTTCGTCGACGACATCGAGAAGCGTGGCGGGTCCGCGAGCATCGATGCCTGGGAAGCTGCACTGCGCGGGCGTCCTTTCGGTGTCAACCCGGTCACCGACGAGTTCCTCGACGAGCAGCAGCGCGCGGCCGATCTCCTGCTGAGCAACGGACTACTGCCGCAGGCGGTCACCGTCCGCGAAGCAGTCGTGCCGTGGATCAGCGAGTTCGTCGGTTCGGATCGTTCGTCGATCTGAGAACCCACACCTGACAGATCCGCTTCACACGTGACAGATACCGGACGGTCTGCCATTGTGAAGGGATGCGGCGGCGCGTGGGTGAGAGTTGGTCCACGCGACCAGTCTCAGGGGTAACCCCTGGGTCGGCCAGAAGAATTGAATACTGCGTCCACCGGCGTTCGGCACGCTCCGCGTGCTTGCCGCCGCACCGGACAAAGGATTTGGTCACCCCGCCCCGTCGCATCCCGGAGTCGAATCATGCGTGACTTCGAGCTCGATCCCGAGTTGGCGCGTCGTCTGGCCGTTGCGGCTGCTGACGCTCCGTGGACCCTCAGCGGCCTCGAGGAGGCATTCGGAACCGTCTTCGGTGTTTCCCCGACGCTCCTGGCCGTGCGCGTTCTCGACCTCATGCCCGCCCCACCGTTCGAACCGCAGACTCTGTACCGATTGCTTCGCGAACTACCTCGCCTGCGGCCTGTTCCTCTCTCACTGGACACCAATGAATCCTCGGTGTGGCGGTTCGACGTTCCCCGCTACAACACCAGTGTGGACCTGGCTCGTTCACTGGATCTGACGATCTCCGAACTCGAGTGGTTTGCCGACCGAGGGGAATGGCTCCGCACGAAACCCCTACCGCTACGCCACTACCGGCCCATGCAGATCAGCAAGAAGACCGGCGCTCGCCTCCTCGAGGTACCGAAACCTCGATTGCGCGAAATTCAGCGCAAGATTCTGCGCCGCATACTCGACCTGGTGCCCCCGCACGACGCGGCACACGGATTTGTCCGTGGTCGAAGCCCTCTGACTTTTGCAGCGCCGCACGCACAGTCGGAAATCGTGATCGGTGTGGACCTCGCGCAGTTCTTCCCCTCGATCAGCGGCAGCCGCGTCCACGCCGTCTTCACCGCCCTCGGCTATCCACCCGCAGTGGCAGGAGTTCTCACCGGATTGTGCACTGTTGCAACACCTGCCGATACCCTGCGCGGCCTACCGTATGCACAGGCATCACAGCTACGCACCGCGCATCTTCCGCAAGGCGCGCCAACTTCGCCTGCACTGGCGAATCTCGTCGCGCGCAAACTCGATATCCGCTTGAGTGGACTCGCACAAGCGAACTGGCTCACCTACACCCGATACGCCGACGACCTCGCCTTCTCCGGAATCGAAGTAGCCGACGTCGGAACCCTCCTCTGGACGGTCGAGCAGATCGCCAGGGACGAAGGGTTTGCCATCCATCCACGAAAGACCAAGGTGATGCGCCCTCATCGACGCCAACACCTCACCGGGCTGGTGATCAACGACCAACCGTCGTATCCGCGTGACGACTACGATCGCTTGCGTGCCCTGCTGCACAATGCCGCCAGTACTTCTGCGCAGGAACAGAATCGGGACGGAATCGAGAACTTCCGCGCCCACATCTACGGCCGGATCGCGCACATCGGCGAAACCAGCACTACACGCCGACGCACGTTGCTGCGCCTCGCTGAACGTGTGGATTGGGACGGCTAGTGCCCGCGAGCAGTCAGACCCGCGGTGTGTACGCCATGCATTCGACCTCCATGTGCGCACCCAGCGCCAGTCCATCTGTTCCGAACGCACTGCGGGCCGGCAGTCTCGACGCCGGGAAGTACTCGAGGTAGACCTTGTTGAACTCCTGCCAACGAGACATGTCGTCAAGCATGACAGTGCATTTGAAGATTGCTTCGACGCCGGAACCGTAAGCGATCAGCGAAGCCACTATGTTCTCCATGGTCTGTCGAGCCTGCGCTTCGAAGCCGTCGGCCAAGGTCCCGTCCGGGAGCATGCCGATCTGACCCGACAGATATAGAACGTCTCCGACGCGCACTCCGGTGGAGAACGGCGTATCGAAAGCGGGTGGGATGAACTCGACGGTCTGAGATGAATCCATTAGATCTCCTCGGAGTTGGAATATGCGTGACGAGTTGGTGTTTCAGCGCACTGGGCGCGCACGAACATCGGCCAGGAAGTGCGCCACCAACTCGTTCCACGCGTGTGGGTCCTCGAAGTAGGGGGAGTGGCCGCGGTCGGCAAGTTCGACCACTTCGGCGTGGGGCAGGAACTCGGCGGCGCTGCGAATCCGCTCGGGTGTCATCAAATCGTCCAGCTCGCCCGCGATCAGCAGAACCGGCGCCGTCACCGTGGCAAGATCGCTCGGCGAGTAGTTGTGGGCCTTGAGAATTCGGAAGAACTCGGTGTCAGGTGGGCGATAGCCGAAGGTGCCGAGAGCTTGGTACAGGTATGCCCTCGCCATGTCCAAGCTCGGCAACCGTCCGCCCACAGCGGGGTGTTCCCCCAGTGGCCGCGCCGTGTCGGGCGCCGCGGTGAGGGGAGGTGCGCTGTCCGGACCGAATCCGACGGGAATGCCGCCGGTCGTGCAGGCCAGGACTACCGACTCCACCCGCTCCGGAACAGCGATCGCGGTCCCCAATGCGGCCCAACCGCCCATCGACTGGCCGACCACGCGCGCTCGATCGACCTCCAACAGGTTCATGATTTCGATCAGATCCGAGACTGCCGCTACCGGGCCGTGGTTGCCATTTTCGTTGGTGGACCGGCCGAATCCTCGCTGATCCCAGCTGATTACCCGATAATGCTGAGCGAAGTACGGTACCTGTTGGTACCAGACCGCGGCGTTGCCGCCGAGACCGTGCGTGAGAATCAGATCCGGGCCCTCGCCGGCAGTCTCGTACCAGACCCGTTCGCCGTCTGCGACGGTGATGAAGCCCTCGGTCCGTGAAATCATCCTTCTTCTCCTGTGTCGGACGGGCGCTTGCCCGAAGTGTGGTCAGTGAGGAGTTGCTGCACTTCATCGGTGGCCCGCAGCAGGTGTTCTTCGACCATTCGCGTCGTTTTCGCATCGAAGTCGGTATCGAACCCGATCACCGTCAACGCGCAGAGCGGAGATCCCTTGCGGGAAGACACTGCACGCGAGACCGAACCGATGATGTCCTGAGATCGTTTGTGTACAACGGCGAATCCGGTTTTCTGCGTCTCGGCTATGTCGGCGAGAAAGCCGGTGGGGCCTTCCAGCGGATAGCCGCTCTTCTCCACCATCGCCAGGTAGGGCGCCCGGGTGTTGTCCTCGAGTGCCGCGACCAACGCGAGCGGACCCGCGAACCGGTGCGGCGGAAGCAGATCCCCGAGCATCCGAGTGATCATCTTGAGTCTCTCGGGACGCAGCGCCGCGATGATCCGCGTTCCGCCGCTCTCGAGAACCTGCAGATTCACCATCATGTCGGTGCTCTCGGACAGCACCCGCATGGTCGGATCGCACAAGGCCGCCAACGAGTGCGCTGCCGCTTCGTGGGAAACCTGCAGTGCAGCCGGGCCGGGGAGATAGCGACCGTCGTAGCGGAAGACCCAACCACGGTTCGCGAGTTCTCCGAGCACTCGGTGCGCAGTCGGGCGGAGCATCCCGACTTCTTCTGCCAGTTCGCTGAGCTTCATCGGCGTGGTCGAGCGCGCGATGGCCTCGAGTAGATCCAGCGCTTTGTCGACGGCGGACGCAGAACCCTTCGTCATCCGATCCCCTCCCGGTGCCGTGGATGTACCCGGCGATCCGAAATCTCGTGTTCTTGGAAAACCCTTGGCATTCGTCTTGGAAATTACTATAGTCACAACAATCGTTCCGGCGTACGGAATTCTTTGAGCGTCTTCACCTTCCCACCGGATTACCGGCAAGGAAGTCATATCTTTCCCAGCGAGAGGCTTTCGGACATGACGGTTGGACATACCCTTCGGTCGACACCACGGTTCAGAGTTGTTGCCCTAGCTGCGGTCGCGACCGCAGCATTGGCACTGACCGGCTGCTCGAGCGACGCCACGGCCTCCGACGACGGGGGCACCCAGACCACCACGATTCGAATCGCGCCTCAGCCGATCGCAGACTTCGCACCGA
>NZ_LEKE01000074.1:0-26513 GCF_001029585.1 Rhodococcus sp. ARP2
CTCCATCGCCTGTAGGTCGACGCCGGTGGCCGCAGTGGTGGCATCACTGCTGACGTCGTCGAGGCTGTACGGCACGGTTGTGCGGGAGAGCGGGATGACCCGCGCATCGGAGTCGTCGACGACTCCGGCCGGCACGATCTCCAGGTAGCGCTTGCCAAGGACCGTCTTGAGCCTGACAGTCGCCGTGCTCTGGTTTCCCAAAGGCTGGTCCTTGTCCAAGCGGAAGTTGACGACGACGTGGTCGCCGGCAAGGTCGATCGAATCCACTCGGCCCGCGGGAACCCCGGCCACGTAAACCGGATCGGTGTCGGAAAGCCCGCTGGCATTGGCCAACTCCGCTGTGTATGCCGACGTGCGTACGTTGTACCAGAGCTTCGGAATGCCCAAGGCGGCGCCGAGTCCCACCACCAGAACGAAGATTCCGAGACTACCCAGGGCGAGAGCGGTGCCGCTACCGCTGCGACGGCGATCCCCTTTGAACAGGAAGAGCATGATGCCGACGAACACGTCGATCAGCTTGACCAGGAACATCATGAGCACACCGGCGAATGTGTCGGACCGAAGATGTTGGCTTCCATGTCGCCTGCCTTCAGAGTGAAATTGCACAGATACAGGCTGATGAAACTTCCGTAACTTCCGATCTGGTTGGCGGCGTCGGCGAACTGGGGAAGGTTGACGAGAAGTCTGTTGAACTCGTCGGTGCTCGCAATCCAACTCCCGGTGACACTTTCGAGTTGTTGCACGGTCTGACCGAATGCGCCGTTCGACCCGGCCATGATCTGAGCCAACGACGAGACAGTTCGGTTTCCCTGATCCAAGAGCGAGACCAGTTGATCGTTCTGCCCGACGACGGAAGTACTCAGATCGTTCAAACCGTCCAGCAGACCGACCAATTCGGGTTGGCGTTCGTCGACGGAGGTGAGAACAGTGTTCATGTTCGTGAGTAGTTGTGCGAAGACGTCCTGACGGTCGACAAGGCCGGAGCTCATGGTTGCGATCTGGTCGAGGAGGGTGGTCATCGCCTGGCCCTGGCCGTTGAAGGTTTCGACAAAACTTCGCGTGAGCGTGTTCACCTGCTCGGGCTGCAGCGCGGCGAACAACGGTTTGAACCCGTTCATCAGTGCCGTCAAGTTGATCGGCGGTGTTGTCTGCGCCAGCGGTATCGTGTCACCTGGTTCGATCTGTCGTGCGGATACCGTTGTCGCGCTGTCGTCCTGCGTCAGTGCCAGATATCGAGCACCGAGCATGTCGCCGTAGCGCACGGCGGCACGGACATCCGACTCGAGGGAATATTGCGACTCGATTTCGACGTCGACGATCGCCTTGCTCGTGCCGCCGCCGTTGTCGGCAAACGCAACCGAGTCCACGCGGCCGATACGCACACCGGACATCGTGACCGGGTTACCCGGGTTGAGGCCTTCGACATCGGTGAACTCGAACGAATACGAATCAGTGCTTCCGCGAACCGGGACCGACAACGTGTTCGCCACGAACGACGCACAAGCGATGCCGGTGAGACAGAAGAGTGACAACCGAATTACCTGGCCAGGACGGATCTTCACGGGACGGTCACCTCATTTCCCCTGACCATCGGCCCCAACATCAGTGTTGTTGCCGGGTTGGGGGTGTCCGAGCGTTCCGGCGAGCCGCCCAGTAGTTGATCTTCGAGGTATCGCAGCGTGGCCGCTTCGGCTTCGCCGCCCACGACCGGGGCACTGGCGGGTTGTGCAGGCGTCAGGTTGGAGCCTGAACACTGCGCGCCGCGCGAGTCCCCGTACTGCGGGCAATCATCGCCCGTGTATGGGAGCGGTTCGGCGAACGTGGCAACTGCTGTGATGTCGAACTTACCGGTGGCGAAGACCCGCGCGCCCGCGGCGCCGAACGTACTGGCATTGGCGAGGGTGGAACGCAGTCCTCCGGGATTGGCCGCGGTGGTTGCGAGTATCTTTCCGGCGGAATCGATCACAGTGATGATGTTTCGGTTGTTCTCCACGACAAAATCGTCGACGGTAGCGGCGAAGACTGCGGCCGCGCCGATCGAGGACTCGAGATTCGCTCTGTTGGCGACCATGTTGTTCGAGACGGTTGTGGCGGCTGCCAAGGTATCGAGAATGTCGGGGGTCGCGCGGTCCAACGCGTCGACGACCGACTTGAATTCGGGTGTCGATTCGAGGAATTGGTGTGCGGCGGGTGTCAGTACGCCGGACGCGGCACTGAGATTGTCTATCGTGGTACCGATCTCGGCTCCGTTTCCGTCGAGTGCCTGGCCCAGCGCAGTCAGGGCTGTCTGCAACTTCTCGGGCTGCATCGCCGTGAGGACGCCCACCAACTTGGTGTACACGTCGTAGAGCGCAACGGCTTCGGGACCGTCGTCCATGTGGATCTCGTCTCCGTCCGACAGAGTCGTCTGGCCCTGCTCATTCGGACTGTCCACGAGCTGCATGTAGATGTCGCCGAAGAACGTTCGCGGAACGACGCGGGCCACCACGTCGGCGGGAATCTTCGACGCGTCATCGGTCTGAATCTGCAACTGCACAACGGATTCGGCGGTGCCTGATTCGATTTCGCCGATTCGGCCGACGTTGACGCCGTGGTACCGAACCGGAGCTTCACCGCTGATGAGACCGGCTGTGGCTGGAACAGCGACGAAGATGTCGGTGCTCTGCTCGAGGTTTCCCGAACCGCGTAGAACCATTGTCACAGCGGCGGCGACGGCTACCACTACGGCGATCGCGCCGCGAAGGGCGTACACGATCTTTGTGTGTGTAGTGAGTCTGTCCACGGCTCAGACCCCCATTCCCGGGATCTGGGGCACGAGGCCCCACAGCGCGAAAGTCATCAGTACGTCGAGGATTCCGATCGCGAGGATCGCAGTACGGAGCGCGCGCCCGGCAGCCTGCCCGACGCCGGCCGGACCACCGGAGGCATAGTAGCCGTACGCGCAGTGAACCAGCGCGACAACAGCGGCGAACACCACGGCCTTGAGGCCCGAGTACAGGAGATCCTGCGGCGAGATCGCCAGATGGAAGAAGTAGTCGTAAGTACCTGCCGATGCACCGTTGAAGAACACGACGACCAGTCGGGTCGACAGGTAACTGGCGAGCAGCCCGATCATGTAGATCGGGATGACGCAGATCATGGCAGCGATCACCCGCGTACCCGCGAGGAAGGGGATGGATCTGATCGCCATCGAGTCGAGGGCGTCGATCTCGTCCGAGATGCGCATAGCCCCGATCTGGGCAGTGAAACCCGTTCCGACCTTGGCAGCCAACGCGATAGCGACGACAACAGGGGCAAGCTCACGGGTGTTCGCGACCGCAGACAGCATGCCCGAGAGCGAGGTCATCCCGACGAGTTCGAGGCCCCGGTGAGTCTCGACGCCCAACATCATTGCCGCGGCGAGCGACATCGCGAAGACGATCCCGATGGTGCCGCCGCCGGACAGCAAGGAGTTCGTGCCGAAGCTGACCTCGCTGATCTGACCGAGTACGTGCTTGCGGTACTTGGTGAGCGCAAAAGGGATCGATGCGATGGTGCGGACGTAGAAAGTGACGTGCTGACCGAGGGAGACGAGGCCGTCACCTGCGGTTCGCAGGGGTCTGCTCGCTTGACGGGCTCGAACACGGAGATCGACGAGCGACATCAGAATTCACCGACTGCCGGGACGATTACGGTGTACAACGCGGACAACACTGTGTTCACGATGAAGACGAGCGCGAACGCAATGACGACGGCCTCGTTGACTGCGTCGGCAACGCCGCGGGGGCCGCCTTTTGCATGGAGACCTTTGAAAGTGGCCACCAAAGTCGAAGCGAGGCCGAAGATCGCGGCTTTCACCAAAGCCATGACGAAGTCGGACGATCGACCGTATTGGCTGAACGTTGCCATGAACGTTCCGGCCGGAAGATGCTGCACGTAGATGTGGTACAGATAGCATGCGATCACTCCGCCGAAGGTCACCATCGAGCACAGTGCGAGGGAGACGATCACTGCCGCAACCAATCTCGGAGCTACCAGGCGTTCGATCACATCGATGCCCATCACTTCCATGGCATCGATCTCTTCGCGAATCTTTCGCGAACCAAGATCGGTGCAGATCGCCGACCCGGCAACACCGGCCATCATCAACGCGCACACCAGTGCTGCGGCCTGTCCGACGATGATGAATGCCACGACGGCGCCCGAGTAGCCACCGGCACCGATGCGGCCGGCCAGTTCGCCGACCGACACCGCGATGAAGACACCGATCGGAATCATGAGGAGCAGCGACGGACCAGTGCTGACGCGACCGATGAAGAGCGTCTGAGTGACCGTCTCGTGCAACGAGAGTCGCCTGCGGAGGATTGCCGTGAACAGGCCGAACAGTGCCTGCACCGAGAATCCGATCAGATAGCCCCCCTGCAACGCTACGTCTCGTACCGGGCCTTTCGGGGCTGGTAGCTCGTACGTCATCTAATTGAATTCCTTTGCAGATCAACATGGTTCAGCACGAAAGTCGAACTGTTCGGACGCTGGCGGTCGAGCGAACTGCTTGTGAAGCATCTCACACATATATGTGACGTGGCAAGCATTATGTGAACGAAAATTCTCGGGGGAGTTTTCGGTGTAACAGCGACGGTCAGCGTGTTGACGTGCCAATATGAGTTCTGTCGGGTGGTGTCCTCGGCTTAAGTTCATCGAAATTCCGGAAGCCGTCGTCCGATGTCCCGGTCGGGGAGAGGGGGCCGCTTCGAGCGGTGACCCTACCCCTGGTTTCGACCACAGGGCAAGGCTTTGTTAACGAGGATTCTCTCGAGTTTCAGTGTCGATGATCGGGGCGATGCAGTTGACGGCAACCTGGAGTTAGGGAAGCTAGCAGCGTATATAGAACGTGGCTACAGTGGAAATCTCGAAAGTCTCCGATGGCGGGAACCGATTATGATTATGCTCATTCGCAAAAGGATCGGTTTGGTGTTTGGTGGGGCTGAGAGAGGGGGTGCGCGAGTGAGCCCGAGACAGCAGTCTGTCGATGCGCAGACAGTTGACGAACAGACCTCGCGTGTAATCCTTCGAGCGGCGGGATCGGAGTCGGTCAAGCGACGTCCGAAGGACCGCAAGGCGAAGATCGCCGCTGCGGCTGCAATTGCGTTCAGCGAACGGGGATATCCTGCCGTAGGCGTCGAGGATATTGCGTCGTCCGTCGGTATTTCGGGTTCGGCACTCTATCGGCATTTTCCGAACAAGTATGCGATGTTCCGCCACGCGGCACTGGAATTGACCGACGCGCTCGAGAGTGCACTCGATGCGGTCTCCGTCGCCGCCGATGCAACTGACCGGGAGTGCCTACGCGAGGATTTGCTCGCTGTGATCCGAACGACGGTGCGTAATCGGCGCACAGCCGGGATCTACCGGTGGGAGAGTCGGTTTCTCGACGCTGCCGATCGGAAATCGGTCCGAGCTCAGGCAGCTGCTGTCAATCGCCGAGTTGCACTGCATCTTTCACGCTCCGAACCGCCGGCGAGTACTCGTGCCGAAACCATCCTCACCTCAGCGATGTTCAGCGTGATCGGCAGCATCACCGCTCACAATCTGATACTGCCCCAACGTCGGATGGAGCAAGTTCTTCTCGACGCTTGTCTGTCGATCGAACACGGTGGGAGTGCAATTACATCGCGGCGGTCGGAGCAAACTGTGTCGACGCGGTCGGTGACGACGAACAAGCGTGAACGTCTGCTGCAGGAAGCCGTGCGGCTCTTCGATTCTCGCGGTTACCACGACGTCAGTATCGAAGAGATCGCAGCCGCTGCGGGTTTGAACGCTTCCGGGATGTACCGCTACTTTCCGAGCAAAGCGGAACTTCTCGGGGCGGTGTTCTATCGAGCGGCAGACCGTCTGGACCTCGCGACGGCAGCAGTGTTCGAGTCTGCGACGTCGCCGGAGGAAGCGCTGCGCGCACTGTCGGCGATGTACGTGGAGTTGTCGTTTGCACAACATGAATTGATGTCGGTCTATTTTTCCGAGATGAACAACCTTCTGCCGGGACATCGAAGCGATCTGAAGAATCGGCAGAAGCTGTACGTGGTCGAGTGGGCGCGGATACTTCGCGAAATTCGCCCCGACCTTTCGGCGATAGAGGCGAAGTTCCTGGTTCACGCTGCTTTGAACCTGGTCCCCGACATCGGACGCTTGATGAAGTTCGATGTTGCAGCAGAAAACGCCTCCACACTTCAGACGTTCATGTCAGCAGTTCTCTTCGGCTGCCCGGCTTCGCCGCCCTGAACTTCTCGCCGCCCTGAACTTCTCGCCGCCCTGAAACTTGTCGGACGGCGTGCGTAGTGTGGTCGGCTATGAGCGAAGTCGTGTCTCTGGCAGCTGCCCGCCGAATAGCGCTCGCCGCTCAAGGGTTCGGCAAATCACACCCGGCAACGGTGACGCGGCGCAATCTGGTCAGCGTGATGGACCGGCTGCAGGTCTTGCAGATCGACTCGGTCAACGTTTTCGAACGCAGTCACTACCTGCCCGTTTATGCGCGACTGGGCGCCTACGACAAGTCCAGGCTTGATCAGCTGACCTTCTCCCCGGAGTCGGGGTACCTCGAATACTGGGGACACGAAGCGACGTTCCTGCCGGTGGACATGTGGCCACTCTTTCGTTGGCGCATGGACCAGTTTCGTGACAAAGCTTTGAGCGACAAGAACGGATGGGCGTCTGATCGGCGCGACTTCCTCGACTGGTTGCGCAACGAACTGCGTGAAAACGGTCCGATGGCGGCGAGCGAAGTCGAGCATGAAGCGAATACACGCCGCGGCCCGTGGTGGGGGTGGTCGGACGTGAAAGTCGGGCTGGAGACTCTGTTCCGGTGGGGCGAAGTGGTATCCGCGGGTCGCGCAGGATTCGAACGTCGATACGGCCTTGCCGAACACATGCTCGCGCCCGAGATCCTCGATGCGAGGATCGATCGATCGGACGCGATCCGTGAGCTGGTGCTGCGTGGTGTGAAGGCCCACGGACTCGGTACGCTCGACGATATCGCCGACTACTTTCGGCTGCCGAGCGCTGAGGCACGAATTGCCTTGCGTGAGATCGAAGACGCCGGCAATGTACGCAGTGTTTCGGTCGAGGGCTGGGAGCGTCGTGGCAAGCCTCGCGAGGTATGGATTGATCCACAGGCAAAGCGTCCAAGGTCGATCCGAACCGAGGCTCTGTTGTCGCCCTTCGATCCGGTAGTGTGGGCGCGCGATCGAGCGTTGCGGCTCTTCGACTTTCACTACCGGATCGAGATCTATACTCCCGCACACAAGCGGGTTCACGGCTACTATGTGCTCCCCGTGTTGATCGACGACAATATCTGCGCGCGAGTCGATCTCAAGAACGACCGACAGAACCGTCGGCTACTCGTGCGCGCTGCTTGGGCCGAGCCCACCGCCGATGCCGACACTGCACCGCGTCTGGCCGAGCTCCTTCGTAGAACCGCAATGTGGCAAGGCTGCGACACCGTAGTCGTGGAGAACAATGGAACATTGGCATCAGAGCTGGCCGCTGTGATGGCCGGCGACGAGGTGGATGCGGTGGGCGCGCGCTAGGTCAATCTGGAACGGTGAGTCTCCCGTCGACTGCAGCTCGGTTGATGGAATCTCTTAATGCCGAACAAGTTCCGGTGCGAATTTTCGGCGACGCCTTGTCTTCGCGATACTCCGAACACACGTTGTGCGGATCCGATCGCCATTGAGTCGAGGTATGTTGCCAGCTGTTCTTCTCGACGAGGACATATGTTCCACACCTCTCGCAGTCCACTGGTTCCATGGTCACTGCGCTGCTCCTGCACGGCGTGCGAGGTTGTCTGCAACCTCCTGTTTCCACACCTCGATGGGTTTGCTTGTATCCATCTCGAATTCGAAGCGATCGATCATCTCGGGCGTGACGTCGGCGACGTCGACGTAGAACTGTTCGTACCACCGCCTCAGTTGGTAGACCGGACCGTCCTCGGTGCAGAGTAGTGGGTTGTCGATGCGGGTCTTGTTCTTCCAGATCTCGATGTCCTGCTCGAATCCGACGCCGATGTAACCGATCATCGCGTCAACGGTTTGGTCCGCTATCCCGGCGGGAAGTTCCTCGGTCTTCTTGACGGTGATGCCGTACATCAGGACAAACTTGTTCGGGCTGACCGGATAGTGGCAGTTGATCAAAACCGAATCCACCTTGAACGTTTCGTACTGGTACACCAGATCATCGATCATGAACGACGGTCCGTGATAGGCGGCCACCGAGAAGTTCGAGACCAACTTCGGCACGTCGGGATCCGTCCAGGTCACGATGTCGTCGCGGTTGATACCGCTCTGCTCCTGGATGGCGACATGCCCCTCGAAGACGTTCTTGAAGTAAGTGGGAAACGAAAAGTGCACGTAGAAGAAGTGCGCCATGTCCACGACGTTGTCGACGATTTCTCGACAGTTGGTGTCGATGACGATTGACTTCCATACCCAATCGGTCCATTCGTGGTCCGGAGTCTTGATTATCGGTATGGCGACTTCGGCCGGAGGCGGATTGCCTTCGGGGTCATGCCAGACGAAGAGCAGTCCGTCTTGTTCGAGGGTGGTCCAGGCGCGGGTTTTGGCAAGCGGTGGAACGCGGCGTGCATAGGGGATCGCGGTGCATTTGCCGTTGCCGCCCCATCGCCAGTCGTGGAAGGGGCAGGCGACTGAATCGCCCTTGACCGTGCCCTGACTGAGGTCGCCGCCCATGTGACGGCAGTAGGCATCGAGGACCTTCAATTCGCCCTGGCTGTCGGCAAATACGACAAGCTTGGTGCCGAAGGCCTCGATCGGATGTGGGTTCCCGTCGTGGAAATCCGTTGCAAGTCCGAGGCAGTGCCATCCGCGGGCAAAACGTTCGGGCGCAGCGCCCTCGTCGATCATGCGGATCTCGTCGACTTCGCCGAGGTCCGTTGTGGTCGTCACGTCTGTGGTCAAAACGTCGTCCTTTGTTCAGTGATCTGTGTTGGCCACTGTGGTGAGGAGTTGGTCCAGGTTCAACGGGGGTAACCGGTGATCGGTATAGCTGCAGGTGGAGTGGCCAGGCAGGTTTGTCTCCCGCACGGTGGGAAATGCCCTGGCGGTTCGTCCGGTGAAGGCCCAGATTTGCAGTCAGCAGAGCACGCCCAGCGCTGTCCTCTCGACGGGCGGATCACCGAAACGGAGACGCCATGTCGGTCGGACCGATCACAGAAGAGCCCATCCCTATGTCAACCCTCGACAGGTTGGCGATGGTGGTGGATTGCTTTCGTGACACGCCGCGGTTGACGCTGGGCGAGGTGGCCCGTCGAACCGGGATTCCGCGATCATCCGTGCACAGGATGCTTCTGAAGCTAGTGAGGATGGATTGGCTTCGCAGAGAAGGCCTCGAGTACGAAATCGGCGACAAACTCGGCGATCTTGGGGCAATCTCGTTGTATCGAAACAAGTTCGAGAGGGTGGTGGTGCCGTTGTTGTACAACCTGCACCTCGTCACCAATCAGGCCGTACATCTCGGGGTCCTCGAGGGAAGCAACGTGCGATACCTTCAGAAGATCGGCAGCCAGGCGATACCTGACCTCCAGACAGGCGTCGGCTCTCGCATCCCGGCGCGATCCTCGGCAATCGGCAAGGCACTCTTGGCAGCGGGCCGCCGTTCGACGGTCGCGCAGCATTCCGCAATAGCCAACCATCGGTACGGTGTCGTATTCGGTACGTGTACTTCGGGTCTCGGCTGCATCGGTGTGCGGGTGGGTGCGCTGGGTGAAGCGGAAGTCGGTCTGTCGATCAGCGGCCCACTCGTTCGAGGCAAGATCGACGATCGACACGTTGCACCGGTACAGATGGCCGCGGTGGCAATCTCCCAGTATTTCGAGGTGCCGGGTGGTCGTCACCAGCAGACCGGTTAGCTCGGAAATGCGCAGAGTGCGCCTCCTCCGACTCCGCGTAAAGCGCAGTGGGGGAGACGCACTCGGATGAATCTGCGTCAGCGAAGAGCCGCGAGCGCGTCGATACGCTTGGCCGCGTCCTCCATGATGTTCTCGATCAGTTCCTTGCAGCTGGGCAGATCGTTGATCATTCCGACAACCTGACCCGAGGCAAGCACGCCGGCTTCCGTATTGCCCTCGACCAGACCGGCCTTGAGCAACATCGGGGTATTCGCCGCCATGATGATTTGCATCAGCGTGCGGTCACCCGAGCGCTTCATCGCGATTCCGTCCTTGGCGAGGGTTGACCACTTCATGCCGGTCATTGCCTTGAACTTCATGGCGTTCTTGGCGGCAGCGATCAAACCGGTTGCGTAGCTGGAACCTTCGAGGCTGTTGACCAGGTCGGTGTTGAGTACACGATGAGGCATGCCGTCGACCTTGCGTGAGACCGTCGTATCCGTCAGTCCACGCTTGAGGTATTCCTGCTTGACGGAGTCCGGCACCGAAGAGTCGCTGGTGAGCAAGAAACGCGTCCCCATGGCGACACCGGCAGCGCCGTACGCCAACGCTGCGGCCAGCCCGCGGCCGTCGAAGAATCCGCCACCGGCGATGACCGGAATATCGACCGCGTCGAGAACCGAGGGGAGAAGCAATGTCGTTGCCACACCGCCGGTGTGACCACCACCTTCGCCGCCCTGGACGATGACGGCGTCCGCGCCCCAAGATGCAACCTTGACCGCATGCTTCGCGGCACCGATCGACGGTACGACGACGATGCCGTGGTCCTTGAGCTTGGTGATCAGTTCCTTCTTGGGAGCCAAGGCAAACGACGCGACCTTGACGCCCTCACGGATCAGCAGGTCCGCGCGCTGCGGCGCGTCGGTGGCGTCGGCACGCATGTTGACACCGAACGGCTTGTCCGTGAGCTGCTTCGTCTTCTTGATCGCGTGCTCGAGCTCGTCGTAGGTCATCGTGGCCGAAGCCAGGATGCCGAGACCGCCCGCGTTGGCCGTCGCCGACGTCAGTGCTGGCCCGGAAACCCAGCCCATGCCCGTCTGCACGATCGGGTACTCGACACCGACCAGTTCGGTCAGTGCTGTCTTCAGAGTGGGGGTCATGCCGAGACCTCACGGTCCCGGAGGTTGCGCGGATCGAGGGTCTCGCGAATGAGGTGGAGCTCTTCGGCGGTGGGGTCACGGGTGATACCGGCCTCGGCGAGTCCGGCTACCTCGAACGAGGTGTTCTCGGCTACCTCTTCGGCGGTGACGCCGGGATGGAGGCTCAACGCGCGGAAGGTGTTTCCCGGTCCACCGAAGTCGAAGACACCGAGGTTGGTGACAACGCGGGGGATGTTCAGGTACTTGTATGCCGGGTTCTCGGGATCGATCTGGTCGTAGCCGACACCGCACACCACGTCGACCTTGTCGACGAACACTCGCTTGGAGTGCTTGGGGACGAAGTAGCTCGTCGCGTGGTTGATGGTGTTACCCGGGGCGCCGCGCACACCGAACATCTGACGCGTCGGCTGCTGAAGCGGGCCGAAGGCGGAGAGGTTCTGGTTGCCGTGGCGATCGAGCTGATTGGCGCCCATGACTACGTGGCGACGGCCCGAAGCGACGACGTCGAACACCTTGCGGAAAGGCATCCATCCTTCGATGGGGCCCTTCGTTCCGACGGCCGGAGTGTCCTCGAGGATGAGGGCTTCACCATCGGTGATCAGCAGGTCGGGTTCGGTGGTGAGTCGAGCCAGGCGAGCACCGATGGTGGACGACGTAGACATCGGGCTGGCCATGATTTCGCCTGCACCGGAGAAGATTTCAGCGCACGCGAGAACAACGTACTCTGCGCGGGTGACGGTGGATTCGCTCATTTTGCCTGCTCCCCTGCCTTTGATGAATCGGCAAACTTCTTTACTGCGGCTTGGTAGTCCTCTTCGCTGCCGGAGAGGAAGGTGTCGACGAACGTCTGCCACGACTCGGGGGTCTTGGCGGCCTCGGCGTAGTGACGCTGGAACTTCTCGTCGCGGCCGTAGCTTTCGCCCGCCAACGTGAAGTGGGCACCGTTCGGGGCCTCGACGACGGCGTCGACCATCATGCGGTTGAGCAGAAGATTCTGCAGTGGAACGGATTTGACCAGTTCCTCGGTCTCGACAATGCGTTCGACGGAGACGTAACGCTTTTCGGCGGCCATGCAGTACAGGTCGTCGAAGTACGGGTCGACACCGTTGTACGCGGCATTGCCGTGCTTGTCACCGAGATTGAGGTGAACGAACGACGCATCGAGGTTGAGTGCAGGCATCGCGATCAAGGTCTCGGAACGGCCGTCGGCCTCGGGGTACGGGGAGGTGACGGTCTTGAGTTCGTCGCCCCAGAAGTTGCGAACGTCCGAACCCAGGCCTGCGCGGATCGGGAGGAAGGGAAGGCGAGCGGCAGCGGCTTCGAGGCCGCACTTGACCATTCCCTCGTCCATCTCGCGGACTTCGATCTCACCGGCAGTGCGCGCCTTGGCAAACCACGGATCGTAGAACGGTGCGGAGTCCAGGGACACGAAACCGTAGTACGCCTTCTTGACCTTGCCGGCCGAGCACAGCAGCCCGAGATCCGGTCCGCCGTAAGTGACCACGGTCAGGTCCTTGATGTCCGAACGCAGAATCGCACGCACGAAGGCCATCGGCTTGCGGCGAGATCCCCAGCCGCCCAAGCCGATCGTCATTCCGCTGCGGAGCTCGCCGACTACCTCGTCGAGCGACTTCGTCTTGTCACGCTTGCTAGTCATGTTTGTCTCAGCCTTCCTTCTGGGTTGCGTTCTCGCGCGGCTTGCCGGTGGCGACGAACTCGTCGCGGTGTTCGTCGGACACACCGAGGAGGTTGAGTTCGAAGGTGTAGCCCTGCTCGAGGCGGTAGCTGCCCTTGACGTCGACCGGGTCGATGCCGTTGATGGCTTCCTTGGCGCACCGGATGATGCGGGTGTCCTTCGCGGCGATCTTTGCGGCGATCTCGCGAGCGCACTCGTCGAGCTTCTCGCGCGGGACCACGTCGTAGACGCTGCCGAACTGTTTGAGTGTGTGGGCGTCGACGCTCTGTGCGGTGTAGTAGAGCGTGCGCATCATGTGTTGCGGCACCAGTCGTGAGAGGTGTGTGGCAGCGCCGAGTGCGCCGCGGTCGACCTCGGGGAGGGAGAAGATCGCGTCGTCGGAAGCGACGATCACGTCCGCGTTGCCGACCAGTCCGATGCCACCGCCGACACAGAATCCGTTGACGGCCACGACGACGGGTACAGCGCAGTCGTAGACGGCTGCGAAGGCCGCGGCGCAACCGCGGTTGGCGGCGACCAGTGCGTCGAATCCCTCGGTCGCCTGCATCTCCTTGATGTCGACGCCGGCGTTG
Organism: Rhodococcus sp. ARP2; assembly: GCF_001029585.1. Classification (NCBI taxonomy): domain Bacteria; kingdom Bacillati; phylum Actinomycetota; class Actinomycetes; order Mycobacteriales; family Nocardiaceae; genus Rhodococcus; species Rhodococcus sp. ARP2. The sequence goes on from NZ_LEKE01000074.1 coordinate 13,306, forward strand.
AATCCGCGTCCCTCGGCTCGCAGGATCACCACGTGAGTGTTGAGATCCTTGCCCGCGTCGAGGATGGCGTCGGCAAGCTCGAACCATCCCTTGGACGGGATTGCATTGACCGGCGCGTAGTCGATGGTGACCGTGGTGATGCCGGTTCCGTCGGAGGAGGTGCTGATGCCCATATCGGGATTCCTTACGTCTGTGTACCAAACCAAGCGATTGCTTGGTAAGTTAGCACACAAGCGGAGCCGACAAGCCCGAGCAGAGTGCATTAGGAGACAAATATGAGTGGATTGGTCGACGGACGCGTAGTCATCATCACCGGGGCTGGTCGCGGGATCGGACGTGCGCATGCCTTGGCGTTTGCTGCCGAGGGCGCCAAGGTCGTCGTCAACGACATCGGTGCGGGTGCCGACGGTTCCGAGACCGGTGAGAGTCCGGCCGAGCAGGTTGTCGCGGAGATCATCGCCGCCGGTGGCCAAGCAGTGGTCAACGGAGACGACGTCGCCGACTGGGCGGGCGCCGAGAATCTGATCAAGACCGCGATCGACACCTTCGGTGGCCTGGACGTACTCGTGAACAACGCGGGCTTCCTGCGGGACCGCATGCTGGTCGGCATGAGTGAAGGCGAGTGGGACGCGGTGATTCGCGTGCACCTCAAGGGGCACTTCGCGCCGCTGCGTCACGCTGCTGCCTACTGGCGCGCTGAGGCCAAGGCAGGCAAGACCGTCGACGCACGCATCATCAACACCAGTTCGGGTGCAGGACTGCAAGGTTCGATCGGCCAGGGTAACTACGCTGCGGCGAAGGCCGGTATCGCCGAGATGACCATCCAGGCCGCAGCCGAGCTCAAGAATTACGGCGTCAGTGTCAACGCGATCGCGCCTGCTGCGCGCACGCGCATGACCGTCGGCGCGGGTGGGGCGATGGCCGAGTCGATGGCAGCTCCCGAAGAGGGCTTCGATGCCATGGCGCCCGAGAACATCTCGCCGCTGGTCGTCTGGCTCGGTAGCGCCGAGTCCAAGGACGTCACGGGGCGGGTGTTCGAGGTCGAGGGCGGAAAGATCACCGTCGCGGAGGGCTGGCGTCACGGCCCGAGCGAGGACAAGGGTGACCGTTGGGACCCGAAGGAGATCGGGCCCGTCGTGGCAACGCTGTTGGAGAAGGCGGAGATTCCGACGCCGGTGTACGGAGCGTAGGGCCTCCGGCCCCGTGAGTGGTTAAGGAGTGCAGGGACTCCTTAACCACTCACAGGTGGTGTGCCGGCTACGCAGGCGCCCGAACCACCAACACGGTGCCAGGGAACTCTGCGGCGAGCTCGCGCCGAGAATGCTTCACGCAGGCTGTGCCGTAGCCCTTCTTGCGAGATTCCGGCGCGATCCAGATCGCCACGTTGACCTCTTGGCCGTCGAGTTCGCCGAATACCAGGCCGACGCTCTTCGAGCCGTCACCGGAGACGTCCTCGGCGACGAACCAGGCAGCGGTCTCGTCGTCGATCCGGCCGAGGCCACCGACGCGCTCAGCTTCGATCCGATCCTCGCTCCACGGCTTGCCGTCTTCGCCGAGCTGCTCGCCCGAACGAATCGTGAACAGCGACTTGTCTTCTGCGCTGTCGCTGAACGGACGCAGGGTGAAGTTCTGCCCGCTGCTCGCGGGACGATCGAGCGTCGTCCATTCGAGAGTGGCGTCGAGATTCTCCAGCTCGCCCTGGATGCGATCGCGCGCAGCCTTGGTGAGCGCACTGAACTTGAGGCTCAGAACTGCTTCGGCATTTGCTTCCGACGTGCCGAGCAGTTCCGCGACGGTGGTCAGTGCCTCCTGGTGGTCCTTGCTGTCGACCACTGCGTCCAGCACCTCGTGGCGACGCTCCAGCGCACGCACGAGGGCTGAGGTGATCTCGCGTCGGTCCAGGATTTGATCTTGAATATGCGTCGTCATATATGCGACTCCTTGCTGTGTTCGAGGCTCTGTCGAAACGCCGTGCGGACCGTACGAGTCAATAGTGCTCCAACTCGCTCGTTATGGCACGTGTTCAGCCTCCGGTGCGGCGAACGAGCCGTTCGTAGCGCTGGCGGGCAGCTTGAGTGCTGCCGAGCCCGAGTCCGAAGGCAATATCTTGCCAGGTCATGCCCCGTTCGCGGGCAATTCCGAGGAACAGCGCTTCCAGCTGTTCCATTTCGGCTCGGGCCTTGGGAATCAGAGTCAACGCAGCCATGACATCGGCGTCGTCGACCTCGGGTTCGTTCGGCTGCGGTGTGTCGGTGCCGCCGGCAAGACGAGCCACGACGCGCACCGCGCCGTAGGGCTCGAGCATCTCCGGATGAGATTGCCGCGCGCGCTGGCTTTGGGTCGCGCCGTGGCGCTCGCTGATCCGAAAGAGTCCGGCGTACTCGCGATGTGCGCGTTCGCGGCCGGAATCGATCGGTCTGAACTGGTCATCGGTCATGAACCCAGGCTGGCACTAACCCGGGCCGATGTAAATGTTTTGTTGTAAACAGTCCGTTTATTTCTTCAGCGGCTCGCACACGATGACGGGAATGATCCGGTCGGTCCAGGCCTGATAGTTGTCGAAATCCGGATACATCGCCGTCAACATCGGCCACAGCCGAGCGCGCTCGTCCTCGGTGGAGACGCGGGCTTTCATCGATCGGATCCGAGACTTGATCTGCACCGTCACCACCGGGTCCGCCTTGATGTTGAGGTACCACATCGGGTTCTTCGGAAGACCACCTTGCGACGCCACCAGAATCACGTTTTCGCCGTCCTCGAGGAACAGCAACGGACTGATCCGCTCCTCGCCGGATTTGCGACCGGTGGTGGTGAGCAGGCAGATCGGCAGCCCGCGTGGGAACGCGCTGCCGACCCGCCACTTGCTACCCAGCCGCCCGTCGGTGGCGCGATACATGGCGACGTTTGCCTTCGACATCCACTTGATGATCTTGACCGTCGCCGGAGCGTCGAGTCCCTTGGGTTTAGCTGGGGGAGTAGTCATCTCAGATACGCTCGATGATGGTTCCGGTGGCCAGCGCGCCGCCGGCGCACATCGTGATCAGAGCCGTCGAGCCGTTGCGACGCTCGAGTTCGTGCAGTGCGGTGGTGATCAGTCGAGAGCCCGTGCTGCCAACCGGATGGCCGAGAGCGAGCGCGCCGCCGTTGACATTGACGTTGTCGAAGTCAGGTTCGTGTACCTGAGCCCAGGACAGTGCGACGGACGCGAATGCTTCGTTGATCTCGAACAGATCGAGGTCGCCGATCTTCATTCCGCTCTTCTCCAGGACACGGCTGGTTGCCTGCACCGGTCCGTCGAGGTGGAATTCCGGTTCCGAGCCGACCAGCGCCTGGGCGATGATGCGGGCTCGCGGCTTCAACCCGAGTGCGCGGGCCTTGTCCTCGTCCATGAGCAGGACTGCGGCCGCGCCGTCGGAGATCTGGGAAGACGTTCCGGCCGTGTGAATCCCGCCTTCGAGGACGGGCTTCAGTCGGGCTAGGGACTCGGCCGTCGTATCGCGCAGGCCCTGATCGCGATTGACGAGCTTCGTCTCGCCCGTGAGGTTTCCTTCCTTGTCGACCTGGGGCGCCGAAAGTTCGAGAACCTCGCGGTCGAAACGCCCTTCCTCCCAGGCCTGCTTGGCCAGCGCCTGCGAGCGGACACCGAGGGCTTCGATGTCGTCGCGGGTCAGTCCGCGTCGACGCGCGATGCGTTCCGCTGCTTCGAACTGGTTGGGCATGTCGATGTCCCACGTCGCAGGCCGACGCGGTCCGGCCTGATCGCCGACGTTTGCGCCGAGGGGAACCTGGCTCATGGCTTCGATGCCGCAGGCGATGCCGGCGTCGATGGCGCCGGTGGCGATCAGACCGGCGATCAGATGGTTCGCCTGCTGGGCCGAACCGCACTGGCAGTCCACGGTGGTTGCGCCGGTCTGCCACGGAAGTCCGGCGTGCAGCCAAGCCGTGCGCGTGATGTTGTTGGACTGAGCGCCGGCCTGGGTGACGCAGCCGCCGATCACCTGCTCGATCAGCAACGGGTCGATTCCCGACCGGTCGAGAACGCCCTTTTGTGCCGCTCCGAGGATCTCGGCGGCGTGCAGACCGGCGAGCCAACCTCCGCGCTTGCCGATCGGTGTACGGACAGCCTCGACGATTACTGGTGTGCCCACAGCGGGCTCCTTTCCTTGTAATGAAAAAGTAGAACAGGTTCTCTGTGGGAAGCAAGACCTGTCGACGTTTCCTTTCCTAGTAAGCAGGCTTGTGTTTCAATGAGAGTAGAACGTGTTACACATCACGGATCCCCATCACCCCTGTGATGAAAAGGCTTAGGGCAGGAGACATCAGTGGCACAGCCCGCATTCCCCGAGGGAATCGACTTCACGGACCCCGACATCTACGCGGAACGCATGCCGTTCGAGGAGTTCGCCGAACTCCGGAAGACGGCCCCCGTGTGGTGGAATCCGCAGCCCCCGGAAATCGGTGGATTCCAGGACGAGGGCTTCTGGGTGGTCACCCGTCATGAAGAGGTCAAGGAAGTCTCGCAGCGAAGCGACATCTTCTCGACCCACGAGAACACTGCGATTCCTCGCTTCGCCGACGACATCCCGCGCGAGAACGTCGAGATGCAGCGATTCATCCTCATCAACAAGGACGCTCCGGAGCACACCAAGCTTCGCAAGCTGGTTTCGCGTGGATTCACCCCGCGAGCCATCAACAGCCTGCGCGAAGAACTGACCGAGCGCGCCGAAAAGATCGTCAAGACTGCGGCTGCCGGTGGTGCCGGAGACTTCGTGGTTCAGGTCGCGTCCGAACTTCCGCTGCAGGCAATCGCCGAGCTTCTCGGTGTGCCGCAGGAAGATCGAATGAAGCTCTTCGACTGGTCCAACCAGATGACGTCCTACGACGATCCTGAGTTCGACATCGACCCGCAGGCAGCGTCGATGGAGATTCTGGGATACGCGTACCAGATGGCGGATCAGCGCAAGAAGTGTCCCGCCGATGACATCGTCACCAAGCTCATCGAAGCTGACATCGACGGAAATGAGCTCTCCCCAGAGGAATTCGGCTTCTTCGTGATTCTGCTTGCGGTCGCGGGTAACGAGACCACTCGCAATGCCATCACACACGGCATGGTTGCCTTCCTCGACAATCCCGACCAGTGGGAGCTGTACAAGAAGGAACGCCCGAAGACTGCGGCCGACGAGATCGTTCGTTGGGCCACCCCGGTGACCTCTTTCCAGCGCACCGCGCTCGAAGACACTGAACTCGGGGGACAGAAGATCAAGAAGGGCGATCGCGTCGTGATGATGTACGCGTCGGCCAACTTCGACGAAGACGTCTTCGAGAACCCCACGAAGTTCGACATCATGCGTGACCCCAATCCGCACCTCGGATTCGGCGGCACGGGTGCGCACTTCTGCATCGGCGCCAACTTGGCTCGTCTCGAAATCGATCTGATCTTCAACGCGATCGCCGATCACCTACCCGACATCACCAGGCTCGGCGATCCCCGTCGCCTGCGCTCGGGCTGGCTCAACGGCATCAAAGAGTTTCAGGTTGATTACAAGACATCGGGCTGCCCGGTCAAACACTGATCCGGACATATACTGACCTGGTAACCGGCGAGTAGGTTCTGTGTAGGTTTTCGGGAGTTGCCTCTGCACTCTCGAACACGCAGAACTACAGTAGACGTTCCGGGGGGCCACTAGTTGGCAACCTGGAACTGCGGCGGCGTCTGCGGGATCCCTCATCTCCCGTAGGCGCCGCCGTTTGTAGTTCAATCTCTAATTCAGCCGCCGTATGGCTTGGTGATCGCTTCCAGGAAATGTCCCGACGGGTCGAGGAAGTAGACCCCACGCCCACCGTCGTTGGTGTTGAAGCCGGTACTCGACTGGCGCGGATCGGCCCAGTGATCAAGTTTCAACGCCTGTATCCGCTGGTAGATGCCGTCGAAGTCATCTTCGGAGACGAGGAAAGCGTAGTGCTGAGACGCAACCTCGGCGCCCTCTTCCACCTGTGCAAAGTCCAGTGTCACCCCGTGCTCGAGTTCGACGCCGAGAAAGTAGCCGGCCTCGACCGGGCCTGGCAGACCGAACATGTGAGTGAAGAACCACGCAGACTCTTGTCGGTCTTTTGCGGCGATGATGGTGTGGTTGAACGAAATGGTCATGAGTGACCCCTTGCAGTACGACGCCTCCATGCCTGACGCAGTCCGTCATCGACACGCGACGTTGGCAACCAGGAAACCATTTCAGGGTTCTCGGTGCAAGTACGACAGGCTGATTCGAATACGACGAGAGCGGCCCCGGTCGATGACCGGGGCCGCTCTCGTACTGTGGGTTCTCAGGCTTTGCGTGCCGTCTTCATCGCACGGTCCACTTCCCAGAATGCTCGAAGTGACGCGATCTTGCCTGCGTCGTTCACGCGATAGACGAACACGCCCTCGGCGTCGATGATCGAGCCGCCGATGGTGGTCCGGATCTTGCCGATGTTGACGTTCTCGTTGCCGCACACCAGTGAATCGTCGATCAGAAACTCGAGCTTGTCCGCGGTCGCGATCGTCATGTCGTAGAACTTGGAGATCGCTTCGCGGCCGTGATGGCCTTTGCCCTCGGGATCGAATCCCGACGGCCCGACCGGATCCTCCACCCAACCGTCCTCGGCGAAGAGGTCCAGCCAGGCTTCCTTGTTCTTGCCACTCGCTGCGGCGCGCGAAGCGTTACCCGCGACGCGGGCGGGGTGTTCGTCAGTCATCGCGACTCCTCAGTTGATGTACTGCTCGGCGAACTTACGCATCGAATCCTGCTTTGCCTCCAGCGGGGCATCGAAGCCGATTCCGTCGAAAACCCAAGGTACGGTGATGATGTCCGTGACGCCGGCATCTTCGAGTTCTGCGTAGCCGTCCTTGCCGAAACGGTCGATGCACACCGTCTGGATTTCGAACGGCTCGTTCTCGCGGCCGTACTCGGCGCGCAGTTCGCGTAGTCGTGCGATCACACCCACCAGGTCGTCGAACTTGATCATCGCCGAGGTCCAACCGTCGCCGACTCGCGCAGCACGCTTGAGTGCCACCTCGGTGTGGCCGCCGACGTAGAACGGAACCGGCTTGGTGGGAGCTGGACTCATCTGCAGGCGATCGAAATCGAAGAACTCGCCGTGATACTCGACCATCCCGCCGCCGAGAATAAGTTTGAGAACGTCGATCATCTCGTCCACTCGGGCGCCGCGACGCTTGTACGGAGCGCCGCACCACTCGAACTCTTCAGGAGCCCAACCGATTCCGACGCCGAAGCCGAAACGGTTGTTCGTCAATGCCGCTACAGATCCGACCTGCCGCGCGAGCAGGACCGGATTGCGGCTACCCAGCTTGAGCACCTGGGTGTAGAACTCGATCTTCTCGGTCACCGCGCCCATTGCAGCTGCGGCGATCAGCGGATCGACCCAGGGGGTCTCGGCATTCCACATCCGAGACCCGTCCGGGGTGTACGGGTAATCCGCCGCCTGCGTTTCCATGAAGAACAGTGAATCGGGGAGAGCGATCGACGAAAAGCCGCATTCTTCGGCCGTTTTGGCGATACCGGCTAACTGGTCCAAGGGGTTCATGGCAACCCCGACGGTGTACTTCATCTTCGGCCTCTTCCTGATCGGCGTGTGTGCTGCTGTTACGTGGTGGGACGTTCGGAGCCGACGACCCACATCGAGAAGTACTGCGAGCCACCGCCGTAGGCATGGCCGAGAGCCTTGCGCGCGTCGGCCACCTGGTGATCGCCGGCGCGGTGCATGACCTGCATCGCCGACTCGGCAAAACGGATCATGCCCGAGGCGCCGATCGGGTTGGAAGAGAGAACACCGCCCGAGGCATTGACCGGGAGCTTGCCGCCGATCGCGGTTTCGCCGGCCTCGGTCAGCTTCCAGCCCTGGCCTTCCTCCGCGAAACCGAGGTTCTCGAGCCACATCGGCTCGAACCACGAGAACGGGACATAGATTTCGGCGCAGTCGATTTCGTTGAGCGGATCGGTGATTCCCGCGGACTTCCACAGCGCGGCCGCGGCGTCACGGCCGGCCTGCGGATTGACCTGATCGCGTCCGGCATAGAAGGTCGGCTCGGTGCGCATGGCGGTTGCGTGGATCCACGCGACCGAACGACCCTCGGCCTCGACCTGTGCGGCCGCTTCCTCGTTGCCGATCACCAGAGCGCACGCGCCGTCCGAGGACGGGCAGGTCTCGTCGTAGCGGATCGGATCCCAGAGCATCTGAGATGCCTGCACCGATTCGAAGGTGATGTCCGGCTGCCGCAGGTGCGCATACGGATTGAGGCTGCCGTTGAGCCGATCCTTCACCGCGACGAGGTAGCCGATGTGCTCCGGTGCGCCCGATCGACGAATGTACGAACGGACGTGCGGGGCGAAGTATCCACCGGCGCCGGCGCCGACAGGCATGTTGAACGGTACCGGTGTGGACAGCGCCCACATGGCGTTCGACTCGGACTGCTTCTCCCAGGAAACCGTCAGAACCCGCTTGTGGACACCGGATTTGACCAGGCTGGAGGCGACGATAGCCGTCGACCCACCCACCGAGCCGGCAGTGTGAACACGCAGCAACGGCTTTCCGTTGGCGCCAAGAGCATCCGACATGGCGAGTTCGGGCATCATCGAACCCTCGAACAGGTCGGGGGCCTTTCCGATGACGACGGCGTCGATGTCGTCCCAGCCGACGTTGGCGTCGAGCATCGCGGCGTCGATGGCTTCACGAACCAGGCCCGCCATCGAGACATCATGACGCTTTGCGACGTAGTGAGTTTGGCCGGTGCCGAGCACGGCCGCGAGTTGAGGCGTTCCGGCCATCAGTTCCGTCCCTCCAAGACTGCTACCAGGTTCTGCTGCAGCACAGGGCCGCTTGTTGCATGGGCCAGAGCGCGATTCGCCTGGCCGTCGAAGATTGCCTTGGCGGCGTGGCCGATTCGTTCCAGACCACCGGCGAACAGTGGGTTGCCGCTGAGCGGACCGCCGGACGGATTGATCGTGGTGGCGTCGGTCAGGCCGATCGCTTCCTTCAAGATCAATTCCTGGTGAGTGAACGGTGCGTGCAGTTCGGCGACGTCGATGTTGCCGACCTCGCCGCCCGTTGCCGCCTTGGCTGCCGACGTAGTGGACGGCGACGTGGTCAGGTCACGTGCACCCAGGTTGGGGGAGTCGATGCGATGCTCGAGTCCGGTGATCCACGCCGGCCGATCGCAGAGATCGCGGGCGCGATTACCCGAGGCCAGGACGATTGCTGCCGCACCATCGGTGATGGGTGCACAATCGTGTGCGCGCAACGGATCTGCGAGGAACGGGCTGGCGAGTAGTGCCTCGATGTCGACCTCGCCCGCGAGCTGAGCCTTCGGATTACTCAGCGCGTGACGACGGCTGCGAGCGGCAACCTCCGCCATGTCCTCTTGCGTCCACTTACCCGCGTCGAGTCCGAGTCGGGCTTGAAGTCCGGCGATCGAGACGGAGTCCGGCCACAGCGGAGTGACGAGGTACGGATCGAGCTGCATGGACAGGATCTTGCGCAGGTGCCCGGCGGAGGATTTGCCGAAGCCGTACACCAGCGCGGTCTCGACCTCGCCGGTCAAGATCTTGATCCACGCTTCGTAGAAGGCCCACGCAGCATCCATCTCGACGTGAGATTCGTTGATCGGCGGGACCGCTCCGATGGAGTCGATGGCCGAGATGAAGGAGAACGCTCGTCCGGCCAGGTAATCGGAAGATCCGGAGCACCAGAAGCCGATGTCGGACTTGGTGATTCCCAGATCGCTGTAGAGCTGCTGGAAGCACGGGACGAGCATCTCGACGCCGTTGGTGGTGCCGTTGGTTTCGCGGACGTGGGGTGCCTGAGCAAAGCCCACGACTGCGATGTCTGCAGAAGTCATTTCAGGAGCCTCACAGGTGGTGTTGGAAGGTGGAGTACTCGGCGTCGGGTTCACCTGTCGGCCGGAAGTATTCGATGTTCTCGAGGGTGTAACCCCACTCTTCGCGAGGCTTCCACTTGGCTTCGACGCGCATGCCCATGCGTACGTCCGCGGCATCACATTCGAGGATCAAGTGCAGGAACGGAATGTCGGCTCCGTCGAGAAGCACGTAGGCGGCCACGTAGGGAGGTTTGATTCGCTGCCCGAGGAACGGGACGTTGACGATGCAGAAGGTGGTGACAATTCCCTTGTCGGGCAGTTCGATCTGCTCGCTCGTCGGCTTCCCGTTGGTGGGATTCGCGCCGCGCGGTGGGATGTAGATCTTGTCTTCGGGTCCGCTGCGACCACCGATCAGCTTGCCTTCTGCGAGACCACGGAGGTAGAAACTCTCCTCGGCCGAGGCGGAATGCATGAAGTGCAGGTCGACAGGCGTCGTGATCATGGTGACAGGATTGGCGGTGGAATCGACTGTCGCGATTCCATTTTCGCTCTCACCTGGTTCGAAGCACTCGATGTCCTTGATCTGCCCGATCCGCTCCGACGCCCAGCGAGCACGAACCCGCAGGCCGGTGCTGATGTCGTCGGGGGAGTCGACGTCGACCGCGTGGAGCATGGACGTGTCCGCGCCGTCGAGCTTGATCAGGGCCCACGCGAAAGGCTTCGTCAGGGGTTGACCCTCGATGGGTTCGGGCATCCACGTCCAACTCACGACCGTTCCGCCGTCGGAGACTCCGACGAAGTCGGTCAGTGGTTCGGCCGTATCCGGATCGAATTCCGGTGGCGGCACGAAGACACGACCGTTCGACCCACGTGCGCCGATCACCTTGCGATCACGCAGGGCAGTCACGAACGCGCCGATGGTCGGTCCCGTCGATCTGGTGTAGTCGAAATGGAGATTCAATGGTGCGCTCAGGGGCTTGTCGGCCACCCCGCTCTTTCCGATGGTCACAAGATCGAGTAGAACAGGTTCTAGAGATTGTGGCAAGAGTCACTTCTGATCACCGGCAATGTGGAGGCCTGCGATGAAGCTTGGGTTGCAACTCGGATACTGGGGCGCACAGCCGCCGGCAAACGCCCCGGAACTGATCGAGGCAGCGGAAGGCGCGGGATTCGACGCGGTCTTCGCGGCGGAGTCGTGGGGCTCGGACGCATTCACCCCGCTTGCCTGGTGGGGATCTCGGACCGAGAACGTCCGTCTCGGCACGTCCGTCGTACAGATTTCGGCACGAACACCGACCAGCTGTGCCATGCACGCGCTCACTCTCGATCACCTCAACGGTGGGCGAACGATCCTCGGGCTCGGCGTATCCGGCCCGCAAGTCGTCGAAGGTTGGTACGGCCAGCCATTCGAGAAGCCGCTCGCGCGCACCCGCGAATACGTCTCGATCGTGCGCCAGGTCCTCGCCCGTGAAGCGCCCGTCACCAGCCCCGGCCCCCACTACCCTCTGCCGTATGCGGGACCGGGCAGTTCGGGACTTGGCAAGCCGCTCAAGCCCATTACGCACCCGCTGCGTGCGGACATCCCGATCTGGCTCGGCGCCGAAGGGCCGAAGAACGTCGCGCTCGCCGGTGAAATCGCCGACGGGTGGCTGGCGATCTACTACACCCCGCGCCTGGCCCCGATGTACAACAAGTGGCTCGACGAAGGCTTCGCTCGCGCCGGGGCCCGTCGTAGTCGCGAAGACTTCGAGGTGGCCGCCACGTGCCAGGTCATCGTGACCGACGATCGTGCCGCCGCCATCGCCGCTCTCAAGCCGATGACCGCCCTCTACGTCGGCGGAATGGGCGCCCCGGAGTTGAACTTTCACGCGCAGGTCTACAAGCGGATGGGCTACGAGAAGGAGGTCGACGAGATCGGTCGCCTCTTCATGTCGGGCCGCAAGGACGAAGCTGCTGCCGTCGTCCCCGACGAGATGGTCACCGAGACCATGATCATCGGCAACGTCGACGAGGTGCGCGCAGACGTGAAGCGTTGGGAGGAAGCCGGAGTCACGATGCTGCTGGTGACCTGCCGCGACGCCGACCATGTGCGAGAGCTCGCGGCCGCGGTGGGTGGTTGAGCGGGGCACCCCCCCTTTTTCGAGCGGGACCCCCACTTTTTGTGAGCGAACGGCACGTTCAGCGCATCTGAGGCGCTCAACGTGCCTTTCGCTCGCCGAAAGTTATCCACAGAGCCGCCAAAACCCCAGGTCGCCGCCGGGGCCCGCGCTGATGCTCGAGTCATGCTGCAACCATGCGGCGAGGAACGTGGGGCGATGATCTGGACGCGATTTACCGCGTCAGTCGAAGCGGAGTGATCCGAACGGCGGAGTTGGCGCGATTGGGCGTATCCAACTCCGCAGTGCACACCCGGTGTCGGGTAGGTGGACCGTGGCAGCGCATATTGCCGGGGGTCATTCTGCTCAGAAATGGTCAACCGACGCCACGTCAACGATCGATCGCTGCGCTCATGTTGAGCGGTGACGAGTCTCTGCTGACGGGGCGATCTGCCATGTCGGAGTACGGATATCGGACGCACGCCGGGGATGTGCAGGTGCTCATCCCCATCGACCGTCGAGTTCAATCAGTTGGATTTGTCACGGTGGAGCGCACTATTCGACTGCCTGAGCCGGAGATTCGCAACGGACTGCGCTGTGCGCCGCTGCCGCGGGCACTACTCGACGCTGCGAGGCGGTGCAAGGCCCTCGATCCCACACGGGCACTCATTGCTGAGGTCGTTCAGCGTGGCGACGTCTCGGTGCGCGAACTTGCGAAGGAACTCGAGGCGGGTAGCAGTCGGGGTTCCGCGCTACCTCGGGTCGTGTTGCGCGAAGTGAACGCGAACGTCCACTCGGTTCCGGAGGTTCACGCGCGAAAACTGTGGCAGCGGAGCGGGCTGCCGGAAATGTTGTTCAACCATGAGATCCGGGATGCTGACGGAGACTTCATCGCAATTCCGGACGGATGGATCGATTCGGTTGCCTTCGCGTGGGACATCGACTCCTTGGAATGGCATGCCGCGCCGACGGACTACAAGCGCACGGTGGAACGCCGGACGCGAATGCAGAATGCGGGAATCATCGTGTTGCCGACGGTGCCCAGTGCACTGCGAACGGACTCTGATCGTGTGATCGAGGACCTGCGTGCGCACTACAGATTGGCGCAGTCACGTCCCCGGCCGCACGTGTTTGCGAGGTCGAGGTGGGTGAAATTGGACGAAACCGGCTGAGCGAAAGTGCCTTTCGGCGCACTGAAGGCGCCGAAAGGTACGTTCGCTCGAAAAGGGGGTGGGTGCTGT
>NZ_LEKE01000057.1:0-26004 GCF_001029585.1 Rhodococcus sp. ARP2
GCAGGCGCGGACCTGTCCGGCGACGTCTACATGGAGGGCTTCACCGACCGCTTGTTCGAAATGCTCCGGTCGATCGACACGGCGCCCATCCCCGTCATTGCCGCTGTCAACGGTCCGGCCATCGGCGCCGGTACCCAGCTGGCCATCGCGTCGGATCTGCGCGTCGTGGCACCGACCGCTCGCTTCGGAATCCCCGCGGCCACCCTCGGAGTCTCGGTGGACAAGTGGACCATGCGTCGGCTCGCGTCGCTGGTCGGCGGCGGTCCGGCGCGTACCATTCTGCTCGGCATCGAACAGATCGGCGCCGAGGAAGCTTTCACGCGCGGTCTCGCCAACAAGCTCGGAACCCTCGACGACGCTCAGGAATGGGCGCACCGCATCGCCAATCTCGCACCGCTGTCGTTGCGGCACATGAAGATGGTTCTCAACGACGACGGCACCATGGAGGAACAGTCTCCCGAGCAACTCGACGCCCTCCACGCCGCCTGGCTCAGCGAGGACGTCCAGGAAGCCCGCGCCGCCCGCATCGAGAACCGCCCTCCCGTATTCAAGGGAAAGTAAAGCTCGTTGCAGGGAAAACAGGCACCAGGCACGCGGGACAGATAGTGGCTACGCTCGTCTGAATGAAGAAGACGACGGTTCTCGGAGTTGCGGCTGTTGCCGCGGCGACAGGGTGGGTGGCGCGAGCCGCATGGGGAATCCCGACGCAGATCGGGGCGTCGCGAAACACAGTGCAACCGTACGCGGCGATGTCCCCGCGATACCGGGATCGCCAGTTCCACAACTCGGAGCCCAGCAGCACTCTGGTTCCGGGCACCGATGCCGGGATGTTCAAGTCGATGGCTACACGGGGGGTCGACGGGTCGGCCGCGTCAGCCGATTCCGTTGGCCACTCCGCTGGCGCCGTCGGTAGCGGGTGACGCGGCCGTGACGTGGTACGGCCATTCGAGCGTCCTCGTCGAGGTCGACGGTTACCGCGTTCTCGCCGATCCGGTGTGGAGCGAACGCGTATCACCCTCGGCCACAGTAGGTCCCGCACGGATGCATCCCACTCCGGTGGCCTTGGCTGATCTACCGACGGTAGATGCGATAGTCATCTCGCATGATCATTACGACCACCTCGACATGGCGACGGTCAAGATTCTGACTCGCACCCAGACCGCTCCGTTTGTCGTTCCGATCGGTATCGGAGCTCACCTGCGGCACTGGAAGGTGCCCGAGAACCGGATCGTGGAATTGGACTGGGACGAGTCGACAAAAATCGACGACCTGGTTCTCACGTGCACCGAGGCTCGTCACTTCTCCGGTCGTGGCCTCGTCCGGAACACGACGCAGTGGGCGTCGTGGGTATTCGCCGGTCCGAAGCACCGGGTGTTCTTCGGCGGAGACAGCGGATACACATCACGTTTCGAACAGTTGGGTGAAACCTATGGGCCTTTCGATCTGACGCTTCTCCCCGTGGGCGCGTACGACGTGCGCTGGCCGGACATTCACATGAATCCGGAAGAGGCAGTGCAGACGCACATCGATCTCAACAAGGGCGACGGATCGCGCGGTGTCTTCGTACCGATCCACTGGGCGACCTTCAACCTCGCGTTTCACTCGTGGTCGGAGCCGATCATTCGCCTCAACGAGTCGGCCGCAGAGGCGGGCACAACAGTGTCGGTCCCGATGCCTGGCGGCAGGATCGACGCGTTGTCACCGACACCGCCGTCGAAGTGGTGGATACCACTGGGCTGAGCGGAGAAGTGCCGCGGACGTGGTTGCCTGTCGAGTCGAACCCTGATTAGTTGCTCCGGGTGCGTAATCTTTGACCATGGCTCACGAGCACACCAGTTCAGAAGAGACAGCAGTGGCGGTAGCGCCTGAGCGATTGCCGGACGACGTCGACGTCGCCCGCGGTCTGACCGCCGATCAGGTTGCAGCAAGGATCGCGTCGGGACAAACCAACGATGTACCGGACCGGGCGTCCCGCTCGGTCAAGGACATCATCCGCGGCAACGTCTTCACTCGCATCAACGCGATCCTGACCGTGTTGTTGGTGATCGTGCTCGCGACGGGCTCGATCATTGACGGCATGTTCGGGTTGTTGATCATCGCGAACAGCGGTATCGGCATCATCCAGGAGATCCGCGCCAAGCGCACGCTCGACGCTCTGGCCATCGTGAGTCAGGCCAAGCCCATGGTCAGGCGTGACGGCGTCGCCGTGGCAATGGCGCCCAAAGATGTTGTGCTCGATGACATTATCGAACTCGGATCCGGTGACCAGATAGTCGTCGACGGTGAGGTGGTCAGTTCTGCCGCACTCGAGGTCGACGAATCGCTGCTCACCGGTGAGGCTGATCCGGTTCACAAGGCGAGCGGCCAGCAAGTGCTGTCGGGCAGTTTCGTTGCCGCAGGTAGCGGCGCGTACCGCGCCACCAAGGTCGGTGGAGATGCATACGCGGCCAAGCTGGCCGAAGAGGCGAGCAAGTTCACCCTCGTGCATTCGGAACTGCGCAGCGGTATCGACAAGATCCTGAAATTCATCACCTATCTGATGATTCCGGCGGGAGCGCTGATCATCTTCAATCAGCTCTTCACGATCGGCTTGCCGATCCGACCCGCGCTCAACGGCATGGTGGCAGCGCTGGTTCCGATGGTTCCCGAAGGCCTTGTGCTCATGACGTCCATTGCTTTTGCGGTCGGTGTCATCCGATTGGGCAAGCGCCAGTGCCTCGTTCAGGAGTTGCCGGCGATCGAAGGCTTGGCCCGTGTCGACGTGGTGTGCGCGGACAAGACCGGAACGCTGACCGAGAACGGCATGCGCCTGTCCGAGGTCGACGTGGCGCCGGGTGGATCAGGGGAGTCTGCAGTCAAGTCCGCGTTGAGCGCGATGGCTGCGTCCGACCCTCGCCCCAACGCGAGCGTTCTGGCGATTCGCGAGTCTCTCTCCGACGATTCCGGTTGGGGCGAAGCCACCGCGCTCGCGCCGTTCTCCTCGGCGAAGAAGTGGAGTGGCCAGTCGTACGGCAGTCACGGCAACTGGGTGCTCGGTGCCCCGGACGTGCTGCTCGATCCCGACTCGGAGATGGCCCGCAAGGCAGAAGAAGTGGGTTCGAGCGGACTTCGTGTGCTCATGCTCGGCAGCAGCAACCTTCCCGTCGACGACGCCGACGCGCCGGGCACCGTCACCCCTGAGGCTCTGGTCGTACTCGAGCAGAAGGTGCGTCCGGACGCACAGGAGACGTTGGAGTACTTCGCGAGCCAGAAGGTCGCGGTCAAGGTCATTTCCGGCGACAACGCGGTTTCCGTCGGCGCCGTTGCCGGTTCCCTCGGGCTCGAGGGTGGTGACCGTCCCATCGACGCGCGGGATCTTCCCAGCGATCAGGAAAAGCTGGCGGACACTCTCGACGGAGCAACGACGTTCGGTCGAGTACGACCGGATCAGAAGCGGGAAATGGTCGCTGCCTTGCAGTCTCGCGGACATACCGTCGCGATGACCGGTGACGGCGTCAACGACGTGCTCGCCCTCAAGGACGCCGACATCGGAGTCTCGATGGGTTCGGGCAGTCCGGCGACCCGAGCCGTGGCCCAGATCGTGCTGCTGGACAACAAGTTCGCGACGCTCCCGTACGTCGTCGCGGAAGGCCGCCGAGTGATCGGCAACATCGAGCGTGTGTCGAATCTGTTCCTGACCAAGACCGTCTACTCGGTGGTGCTTGCGTTCCTGATCGGCATCACCGGCGTCCTGTCCCAGGTCTTCGACTTCGAACCGCTGCCGTACCCGTTCCTGCCCCGCCACGTCACGATCGCGGCGTGGTTCACGATCGGTATCCCGGCCTTCATCTTGTCTCTCGCCCCCAACAACGAGCGCGCCCGAACCGGTTTCGTCTCCCGCGTGATGCGTCTGGCGTTGCCGTCGGGCCTGATCATCGGCATCACCACGTTCATCTCCTACGTGTTGGCTTACCAAGGCCCCGACCAGACGGAGACCCAGAAGATCCAGGCCGGAACCAGTGCACTCATCACGTTGATCATGATCGCCGTGTGGGTCCTGGCCGTCGTTGCTCGGCCGTACGTGTGGTGGAAGCTCGTTCTGATCGGCGGTTCGGTTGCCGGGTACCTCATCCTGTTCGCGCTGCCGTTCACTCGTGAGTTCTTCAAGCTTGATCCGAGCAACGTCGCTGCGACGACGCTCGCGATCACCCTCGGCGCTATCGGCGTTGTGCTCGTGGAACTCTCGTGGTGGATCAGCGCACGCCTGCACGGGGAGAAGCGGAAGATTTTCGCGACGCCCGACGACCTGCCCGGCGAGCATCACCACGCCCACAGTGAGTAAGTAGTTTCAGCGCCTGAACATCTGCACCCAGGCAATGCGATCGCCGCCGCGCTTCTTGGCCCGGTACATCGCATTGTCTGCGTGCTCGATCAGTTCGTTGACAGCCCGATCCGGTAAGTCCGTCTCGGGACAGAGGTAGACGCTGACGCCGGTACTGGCGGATACGGGATAGGGATCGGAGTCGGACGAGACCGCCGAATGTATCTCGGTGGCGACCTGTTCGATATCTCCTCGATCGACTCCGCGCAGGACGACGAACTCGTCGCCGCCGATTCGCGCCACCACTGCCTCGGGCCCGGCGGCAGCGATGAGGCGGTCAGCGACAGCGGTCAACGCGTCGTCACCTGCTACGTGACCGTGCGTGTCGTTGAGGATTTTGAACGAGTCGACGTCGATGAGCAGTGCGATCAGAGCCTGCGTTCGATCACTGCGCAGCAGATGCTGTGCCTCGTCCTGGAGTCCGCGGCGATTGAGTGTCGCGGTGAGGTAGTCCCGGTGGGCGTTGCGTGCGTCGTCGGTCAGGCGCAGCCAGACGATCTGCAGAATCCACGCGGTGGAGAAAACCACACCGGCAACCATCAGATAGAGATTCACGACCACCCAGTCGTCGTTGACCGGCTCGGACATCGCCATGGCAGCGAGCGTCGTGCACACAGCAAGAGCCCAGCCGATGTGGGTCACGGCAACACGCGGACTGTGAACTATCGCCGCGTAGAAGCCGATCATGATGAACAGGACGCAACCCAGCGTTCCGACGAACGCTGTGCGAACCGCGAAGAAGAGCGTGACGGCGAGCCAGAGGTCGGCCCAGACGACAAAGGCCACGGATTGGCGCCAGGTGGGCCACGATTCGTTTCGCACCCAACGGCAACCGGCATAGACCCCGCTGATGGTCCCGACTGCGAGGATGGACCGTGCAAGGGCGGAATCGGAACCGAAGCGGCTCAACTGCATGGTCGCCGCGATCAGCGCGAAGAGAAAACACCACACCGCGACTAATTTGCGTCCGGGAACGGTCAGCCCGCGAGTGTCGAGGAATCGGGGGAGCCAGGTGTAATCGGTGCGATCCGACCACCACCGGGACAGCAGTTCACGCGTGGGGTGGGGGTCGCTCCCCGTCCCGCGCAGTCCTGCATTCAATCCGGGCACCTGTCGATGTCGATGGGTGATCAATCAGCTATTGGCGGGTTAACGCTACCTCGAGTTGCGCGCGGCTCGAACGCACGGACCTGCTTTCTGGCGTAGAGGCCGTCGACCTGTGAGAATCGAAGGGCGCGGAGGAACGATTCCGCCGAAGGATGTGCGTCAGCACCGGGAGAGGACACGGACATGGGTTTCTTGGACAACGTCAAGGGATTGGTCGAAAAGGGCCAGGAGCTCGCAGCGGAGAACTCCGACAAGGTTCACGACGCGATCGACAAGGTGGCCGACATCGCCGACGACAAGACCGGAAACAAGTACGGCGATCAGATCGACAAGGCAGCCGAGGCCGCCAAGAAGGCTGTTCCCGAAAAGCAGTAAAACCGGATTCGGCCATACCGTTGCTCAGGGGCCCGTAACCGAAAAGGTTGCGGGCTTCTGTGCGTCCGCTGGGTGAACTCCCAGGGTCGGCGGGCAGAATGAACGCGTGAACTTCACCTGGATTCTGCTGGTTGTCATTGCCGCCATCGCAGTCACCGGGCTGTCCAATCGACGAAACCTGCAGGCCCCGCTGGTCCTGGTGACCGTGGGCTCGGTCGCCTCCTTCATCCCCGGTATGCCGCGGCCCGAACTGGACCCCCACGTCATTCTCGGTGTGGTCCTGCCGCCGCTTCTCTACTCGGCCGCTCTCAAGTTCTCGGTCGCGACCTTCAAACGCAACCTTGCGCCCATTCTGCGTCTCGGCGTCGGAATGGTGCTGGTGACGGCGTTCGTGGTTGCCTTCTTCGCCGAATGGATGGTTCCCGAGTTCACTATCGGCGCCGCCCTCGTGCTCGGAGCTGTGATCGCGCCGACCGATGCCGTCAGCGCGGTGGCGGTCGGTCAGAAACTCGGGCTCCCGAAGCGAGTCATCGCCATCCTCACGGGCGAAGGGCTCGTCAACGACGCGACCGCGCTGACCCTCTTCACCGTCGCGGTCGCTGCCGTGACCGGAACGCGAATTGCGACGGATTCGCCCCTGTTGTTCTTCGCGTACGAAGTAATCGGCGGCGTTGTCGTCGGCTTGGTGCTCGCGTTTGTCGTCAAGTTCGTTCGCGCCCGCATGTACGACTCTCCACTCGAAACCGGCTTGGGGCTGGTCCTTCCGTTCGCTGCCTACCTGGCCGCTGAAGAACTACACGCGTCCGGTGTTCTGGCCGTCGTGGTTGCTGGTCTGGTGATCGGACACTATTCGACGGACGCGTCGATCATGACCAGGCTGCAGGAGCGCTCGGTGTGGTCGAGCCTGGACACGCTCCTCGAGATGTTCGTCTTCGCGTACATGGGGCTGCAACTGAGCTTCGTGATCGACGATGTTGTCGCCGACGGGCTTCCGGTGCTTCACGTGTTCGCGTACGGTCTGGCAGTCCTGGCCGTGGTCATCGTGATTCGGCCGGTGTGGCTGTTCCTGAGCTACTCCCGTGTGCGATTCGGTGTAACCCTGCGCCGTGATCGCGAGAATCAACTGACGTGGAAACAGAATCTGGTGGTCTCGTGGGCGGGAATGCGTGGTGTCGTCACTCTTGCTGCGGCCGGCGGTATCCCGTTCGCGCTCTCGTCCGGCGAGCCGTTCCCCGGACGCGGCGTCATTCAGGCGATCGCGTTCATCGTCGCGGTCGGGACACTGCTCATCCAGGGATCGACCTTGCCGTTCCTGATTCGTCGTCTCGACGTCGCGGATCCCTATGAACAATTGCGTACTCAGGAACAGATGGAGTTGGCACGCAACATTTCTCGCAAAGCCGGTGAGAAGGCGTTGGCAGACGCGGCTGCGCACCCTCCGTCGGGGATCGACGGAAAGGAATTGCAGGCAATTGTCGAGCGCGTACGCCGCTCGATGCAGGCGAGGCTTCAACTCCAGGAGGTCGACGAGGACGCCGATCGCGAGGCCGCCTTGTGGAATGCGGGAGCGCTCTTCGACAAATTCCGGCATCAATCCCTTCGCTCGCAGCGAGTCGCACTGATCGCCGCGCGCGACGACGGAGATCTCGACGACGAGGTATTGCGTACCGTATTGGAAGGACTCGACATCGAAGAGGCCGCAGCCGAGGAACGTGTCAGGCGTCGCCGAGCAGGCAGCGCGGGCAAATAGAGGGGAACACTGCGTATGACGGTTCGGAGTTCGAGGGTACGCGCAGGCTGGGGAGTCGTGGTGGCGAGCGCGCTTCTCGTGAGCGTCGGCTGCGGATCGGATGCCTCGCCAGATGTCTCTGTCACCGACAACGCAACCACGACTACCCCGCCGGTCGAGAGCAGCGCGCAACGCGGCGTCGTGTTCGAAGGTGAACCCTTCACCAGCACAGCCGAAGTGGCGGCGTCCGGAGCGAGCGCGGTGAAAATCCTGTACGGCTCCACCTCCGGTATCGACGGCCGGGAGACCCAGGTATCGGGAACCGTGTTCACACCGCCTGGAACGCCGCCGGAGGGCGGTTGGCCGATCGTCTCCATCGGCCATGGCACGACGGGTATTTCGGACGACTGCGCGCCGTCGACCTCGCCGACCCTCTTCGGCACGATCGGCCTGGTCGCGCCGTTTCTCGACTCGGGATACGTGGTCGCTGTCTCCGACTTCGAGGGCCTCGGCACTCCGGACCCGCATCCTTACCTGCAACCGGACACCGCGGCGTTCAACGTCATCGACGCGGTTCGAGCGGCGCGCAACGTCGTTCCGGACACCTCGACTCGGTGGGCAACTCTGGGGCTTTCCCAAGGCGGGCAGGCTTCCTGGGCAGCGGCCGAGGAAGCCGACGCCTATGGCGACGGACTCGAATTCGTCGGTGCAGCAAACCTGTCCCCGGCAGCGGACATCTCGCCGATCATCTCGAGTGATTCCGAGGTGAATCTGTCACTGCCTCAGCAACTGCTGCTGCCCTATGTACTCGAAGGGCTGTCCCTCACCCATCCGGAGCTCGAACGAACCGACTACGTGCGCGGCGCATTCGAGCAGAACTACGACCTGCTCACCTCGTGCCTGACCTCTCGCGCGACGGAGAAGTTGGGTCTTGTCGGAAAGGTGACGCCCGCCGACACCAGGCCAGCTACCGCTGAGGACGCGGACCGAATTCACGCGTGGCTCAGCGACGTTGCTCTCCCACGTCAACGCGCGAGCGGTCCGATGTACGTAGTCGTCGGTACCAATGACAACCTCATCCGTCCGGAATGGACCGAGGCGGCCGTCGAACGTGCCTGCGCCGAAGGTGACGTCATCGAATTCCAGGCGCGACCGGGCGAAGGTCACGCGGACGGCGCCGCTGTGCCGGGAGCTGTTGCGTGGGTGAAGGATCGATTTGCAGGTGTTCCGGCACCGAATACCTGCGGGTCGTGAATCGATGACGGCGTCGGCACGAATCCGCGCTCTGGCACTGGCATTGCCAGAGGCAACCGAGCGGGTCAGCCACGGTGAATCGTCGTTTTTCGTGCGCAAAGCGCCGCAGTTCGTCACCATGGCAGATCACCACCACGACGATCGCCTCGCGATCTGGGCCGCGGCCCCACCTGGGGCGCAGGCAGATTGGGTCAGTCGCGATCCGACGAGGTTCTTCGTCCCCCCGTACGTGGGTGGCCGGGGATGGATCGGTGTGTACCTCGACGTTCCGAGTGCCGACGAGACCGAGGACGAGAAATTCTGGAACGACGTAGCCGACGTCGTCGAAGATGCGTACCGCACGGTGGCTCCGAAAACACTGATCCGGAAACTGGACGAGGATTCGCGTTGAGTCCGGCCGTGGTCGCGCTTCTCAGCGTGCTGATTCTCGCAGTGGCCGGGGCACTGACAGCGGTGTGGATGCGCACCAGACGTGAGGTGACCACCCCGACCGAGCGTGCCGTCCATGCCGCGCTCCATACGGCTTCACTTGCCGCGCGGCCACTTCGGCGTGGACTCGACAAGAATTCGGCCGCCGAGGCGGCGCCTCACCTACGCGAGCTGACCGGCGGTTCCGGTCTGGGCCTCGCAGACGCGTCCGGAAATCTGCTGGCGTGGGACGGCCGTCACGAAGCGTTGTCCGATCAATTCCACGACGCCGCCATTCGCGCGATCGAAGGCGAACGCCGGGTGCTCGTCACCCACTCGGACCTGGTGCGCGGACCGAGCGATCACCATGTGCGAGCGCTGATCGCTCAGCCCCTGCTGATCGAGGACATCGGCGTGGTCGGCGTGCTGGGAATCGTCACCAGCGAAGACCCGTGGCCGGGAATGCTCGGAGCGGTCACCGAGGTGGCTCGATACGCCTGCAGCCAGATCGAACTCGCCGACCTCGACGCGTCCAGAGCCCTGTTGGATCGCGCCGAAGTGCGTGCCCTCCGCGCGCAGATCAGTCCCCATTTCATCTACAACGCGCTCAACACGGTCGCGTCGTTCGTTCGAACCGACCCGGCGCGGGCCAGAGAACTGATCCTCGAGTTCGCGGACTTCACCCGGTATTCGTTCCGATCTGCGGGTGAGTTCACCCTGCTTGCCGACGAGCTACGCAACATCGATCGTTACCTGACCCTCGAACGCGCGCGATTCGGGGAGGCGCTGAACGTCCGCCTTCAGATAGCACCCGAAGTGCTCAACGTGGTTCTTCCCTTCCTGGCTCTCCAGCCGCTGGTCGAGAACGCGGTTCGTCACGGCATTTCGAGTAAGCCGGAGGGCGGGACCGTGAGCATCGTGGCCGCGGACGAGGGACCTGACTGCATCATCAGCGTCGAGGACGACGGTGTGGGGATGGACCCTGAACTACTGCGTTCCGGCTCACTTGACGCCATCGAGTCGGGATCGGGACGACCCAGCGCACGCGAAGCTGCTCACGTCGGTTTGGCCAACGTCGACGACAGACTTCGTGCCGCGTTCGGCAACGACTACGGACTCGTGGTGGAGACAGCGCCGGGTGCCGGTACGAAGGTCAGCATGCGTGTTCCCAAGTTCAAGCAGGGTATTCACGTCTGATTCTCGCCTTCGATGATCAGGCTGAAACCGTCGTGGGAACATGGACCTGTTGTGAACGAGACTGACACTGATGCCCAGCTGACCGTCCTTGCCGTCGACGACGAGAAACCAGCCCTCGACGAGCTGGCCTTCTTGCTGCGCGCCGAGGACTCTGTGGCGCACGTTCACACGGCATCGGATGCGACGACTGCGTTGCGGATACTGCGCGGTGGAAGCATCGACGCGGTATTTCTCGACATCAACATGCCCGGACTCGACGGTCTCGAACTGGCAGGCATCCTCTCCAACTTCGCGACGCCACCACCCGTGGTGTTCGTGACAGCGCACGACGATCGAGCGGTTGATGCATTCGACCTCGGTGCCGTCGACTACCTACTCAAACCGCTCCGAGAGGAGCGTCTCGCTCAGGCCGTTCAACGGATCGTGGGGTTGGCCGGGCGCACCAAGAGCGAGAACAAGCCCGAAGCTGCGTCCACCGACGAGGTGATCCCGGTGGAACTGGGCGGCGTCACGACGCTCGTTCAACGCTCCTCGGTGGAGTGGGTGGAAGCCGACGGGGACTACGCGCGTTTGCACACCGCCGGGAAGTCGCACCTGGTACGCATCCCGATCTCGACACTCGAATCACGCTGGGCCGACGCGGGCTTCTTGCGCGTGCACCGCTCCTACCTGGTGTCTTTGGCGCTGGTCACCGGCATCCGCACAGTAGGCAGCGGATTGGTGGTCTGTCTGCGCCCGCACGGAGACAAGCCTGCCGTCGAACTTCCGGTCAGCCGCAGACACACCCGTGAACTCAAGGATCGACTGGTTCGTGCGCCCAAGCAGAGTTGGTTGTCACGGTGACGTCGCAGTCCGATCCTCCGCAGCGTGAGCGCGTTGTGTTGGCGCAACGTAGTGGCGCACGGATCGTCCGTACGCGGGTGGAGGTGCAGGAACAGACCGAAGTCGGCGACGCCATGATCCGCGGTCTCGTTCGCGCGCAGTTGGGGCTGGCGATTCGCCTTGCCGTCGTCGCAGCCGGGCTCCTGTGTGCAGTACCGCTTCTGACGCATCTCTTCCCGACACTGTCGGAGGTCGCAGTCCTGGGCATCCGGTTGCCGTGGCTCGTGATGGGCGGCGCCGTGTATCCCTTGCTGTTGACCACAGGCTGGGTGTTCGTGCGTCGTGCGGAGCGAAACGAGCAGGACTTCAACGACATCGTGGACGACTGAGCGCGGCGCTGTGGGAGGACAACCTATCCCGGTGCTGACGGTGCTCGGCATCGTTGCGGCGGCCGTGGCAACCGTGGCTATCGGAATCTACGGCGTTCGGCTCGCTCGTACCACCTCGGACTTTCTCGTCGCGTCCAGAACCGTCAGCGCGCGGTGGAATGCGACGGCCATCTCCGGTGAGTACCTCTCCGCTGCTTCGTTTCTCGGCGTGGCCGGGCTGGTCGCGAAATACGGCGCCGACGCCCTCTGGTATCCCATCGGATTCACCGCCGGATACCTCGCCCTGCTGCTGTTCGTCGCAGCACCGCTTCGGCGTTCCGGTGCATATACCGTCCCCGATTTCGCCGAATTCCGTCTCGGCTCACCGCGATTGCGCAAGCTCGCAATGCTCGTCGTCGCGATGGTGTGCATCCTGTATCTGATTCCACAGTTCCAAGGCGCGGGACTGACGCTCAACATTCTGCTCGGGGTTCCCAGCTGGATCGGCGGGGTCGCGGTCGGGGTCATCGTCATCGCCAACGTCGTCGGCGGCGGGATGCGATCGATCACCTTCGTTCAGGCCTTCCAGTACTGGCTGAAACTGACTGCCGTCGCGATTCCCGCTGTGGCACTGACCTTCTACTTCTTCGGCGATCATCACGACGTCGGCGCGTCGATGCCGCCGACGGTCACCACTGCGACGACCGTCGACATCACCACCGACGTCGTCGTCCAGGTATCGGAGCCGGTGACGGTCAGCGGCGGCACAGTCGACGGGCGAGTGGTCGAAGGAACCGTGACACTGGGCCCGGGGGAGCACACCCTCGGTGAAGGCATGTCCATGGTTCTCGACGCGGGAGCCGCGGTTCCCGTCGTCGCCGGAGCGCCCGCGCAGAACTCGGATTGGATCACCCCGGGTTGGGGTTTCGGCGGGCCGCACCCGATGTATCAGGTGTACTCGCTGATGCTCGCGACCTTCCTCGGAACGCTCGGCCTGCCTCACGTTCTCGTCCGGTTCTACACCAACCCCGACGGCCGGGCCGCTCGTCTGACCTCGCTTGCAGTTGTCGGTCTGGTCAGCGTGTTCTACCTGTTTCCGACCCTCCTCGGCGTCTTCGCTCGCCTGTACGTTCCGCAACTTCTGATCACGGGCACCTCCGACGCCGCGGTGTTGCTGCTGCCGGGTTCGGTGTTCTCGGGGTGGGGCGGACAACTGCTGGCAGCCCTCGTCGCGTCAGGTGCCATTGCCGCCTTCTTGTCGACGTCGTCCGGATTGCTCGTCAGCATCGCGGGCGTCGTCAGTACCGATGTTCTCCGCGGACGAGTTCGAGACTTCCGTATTGCAGCGCTCCTGGCCGGGCTCGTTCCGCTCGTGCTGTCGCTGGCGGTGGTGTCGGTCGACCTCTCGAGAACCGTCGGGTTGGTGTTCGCGGTCGCCGCGTCGACGCTCTGCCCACTGCTCGTGTTGGGTATCTGGTGGCGCGGTCTGACTGCCGTCGGCGCGGGGGCGGGGATGGTGGTCGGTGGATGTGTTGCGGGCACTGCCGCCACTGTCGCCGTCCTGGGTGGTTTGTCGGAGGACGTCCTCGGTGGCTGGCCGGCAGCCATTTTCGCGTTCCCGGCTGCGGTGAGCGTGCCGCTGGCGTTCCTCACGATGATCGTCGTGAGCAAGGTGTCGTCGAAGCAGATACCGGCAGATATTGCGCGAATCTTCACGCGGATGCACGCCCCGGAACGGCTCGGAATGGGCTCCGATCGCGAAGACGATCTACGCCAACCCTGACTTTCACCGCCCGAACCCTCTGCCGTTGGTCGCGCCTGCCTGACCGTTCGGCGCAGCGCGCGACTGCTCACCGTGTGACTGGCGCCACAGCATCTTCATGTGACTCCGATCTCACTAACGTCTGTGCGTAGTTCACTTCACACGCGAGGCGAGGAGCCGGCAGTGTCCACAGCAGAAATCAGTGAGGGGTCGCCGCAAGAGCGACGTACCCCGGATGCCCAGGCATTCATAGACATGCAAGCGAGTCCCGAATTCCAGGAACTCCGAACGCGTCTGCGCAAGTTCGTTTTCCCCATCACTGCATTCTTCCTGCTCTGGTATGCGGTGTACGTCGTCCTGGCTACCTATGCCCACGACTTCATGGCCACCAAGGTCCTCGGCAACATCAATCTCGGCATCATCCTCGGCCTCGGGCAGTTCGTCACGACCTTCGCCATCACCGCGTGGTACGTGAAGTTCGCCGGTCGTGAGCTCGATCCCCGCTCCGCTGCCATCCGTGAAGAACTGGAAGGTCCCGCACAGTGATCACCACACTCGCCGCGTCCGGAACGGACGTAGGAAACCCCGCCTTCAACATCGCGATCTTCCTCGCGTTTGTCGTCGTGACCATGACGCTGGTCATCCGCGCCAGCCGGACCACCAAGAAGGCATCCGACTTCTACACCGGCGGTGGACAGTTCACCGGCCCGCAGAACGGGTTCGCCATCGCCGGCGACTACCTCTCGGCGGCATCGTTCCTCGGTATCGCAGGTGCGATCGCCGTGTACGGCTACGACGGCTTCCTGTACTCCATCGGATTCCTTGTCGCCTGGTTGGTTGCGTTGCTTCTGGTCGCCGAATTGCTCAGGAACACCGGCAGATTCACGATGGCCGACGTCCTGAGCTTCAGGCTCAAGCAGCGTCCGGTGCGCATGGCGGCAGCCCTGTCCACCCTGGCCGTTTCCCTCTTCTACCTTCTTGCCCAGATGGCCGGCGCCGGTGGACTTGTCGCCCTGCTACTCAACATCGACGGCAAGGTGGGACAGTCGATCGTCGTCGCGATCGTGGGTGTGCTGATGATCGTGTACGTCTTGGTCGGCGGCATGAAGGGCACCACCTACGTACAGATGGTCAAGGCAGTTCTGCTGGTTGCCGGAGCCGGAATCATGTTCGTACTCGTTCTGTGGGCAGTGCGCGGCAACTTCTCTCAGTTGCTCGCCAATGCGCAGGACATGGTCGACAGTTCCACCACCAAGGGTGTGCAGGGACGAGACATCCTCGGACCCGGTGCCAAGTACGGTCTTTCCGGAATGACGAAGCTCGACTTCATCTCTCTCGGAATCGCTTTGGTGCTCGGCACTGCGGGCCTGCCGCACGTGCTGATGCGCTTCTACACGGTGCCCACTGCCAAGGAAGCTCGCCGCTCGGTGACCTGGGCGATCGCGCTCATCGGTGCCTTCTACCTGTTCACACTGGTTCTCGGTTACGGCGCGGCCAGCATGGTCGGACCGGACAAGATCTTGGCAGCACCCGGTAAAGAGAACGCGGCCGCTCCGTTGCTCGCCTTCGAGCTCGGTGGCACCATCTTCCTCGGCATCATCTCCGCGGTGGCGTTCGCGACCATCCTCGCCGTCGTTGCCGGTCTCGCGATCACTGCTTCGGCGTCGTTCGCTCACGACATCTACGCCAGTGTCATCAAGCGCGGCAACGCAACCGAGGAGCAGCAGGTTCGAGTTTCTCGAATCACCGTCGTGGTCATCGGACTCGTCTCCATCGTTCTCGGCATCATGGCGATGGGGCAGAACATCGCCTTCCTGGTGGCCCTCGCCTTCGCAGTGGCGGCCTCGGCGAACCTACCCACCCTGCTGTACTCGCTGTTCTGGAAGAAGTTCAACACCACCGGTGCGCTCTTCAGCATCTACGGCGGTTTGGTCAGCTGCTTGACGCTGATCGTGTTCTCCCCGGCAGTGTCGGGCAAGCCGTCGTCGATGTTCCCGAACTCCGACTTCGCCTGGTTCCCGCTCTCGAACCCCGGCATCGTCTCGATCCCGCTGGCATTCGTCCTCGGCATCGTCGGTACGTACATCGGACGCAACAAGATCGAAGATCCGGCAAAGCAGGCGGAGATGGAAGTTCGCTCCCTCACCGGCGTCGGCGTCGAAAAGGCCGTCAGCCACTAAGAGGGGCAAAGCCCCGTGCGTCTTTCTGGTACCTCTGGTTACGGAAAAGGCGCACGGGGCTTATTGTTCTGCCATGGCAAAGCTCACAGTGAAAATCGACGTTCCGCTTCCTCCTCAAGAAGTGTGGGACAAGGCCTCCGATCTCAGCGGCTACGAAAACTGGCTCGTGGTTCACGACGGATGGCGCAGTGAACTTCCCGAGCAATTGGGTGTCGGCACCGAGATCAGCTCGGTCGTGACCGTGAAAGGCCTGCGCAACCGCGTTCGGTGGACCATCAAGAAGTACGACGTCCCGAAGGCGATCTCGCTCAAGGGAGACGGCAAGGGCGGGGTCAAGCTCGGTCTCGAACTCGACGTGAAGGCAAAGGGTGACGGATCGGAACTCGCGCTGACAGTCGAGTTGGGCGGCGCGCCCTTGTTCGGCCCGATCGGTTCGAGTGTGGCGCGGGCGCTCAAAGGCGATGTGGAGAAGTCACTGGCCCAGTTTGTCCAGATCTACACCTAGGTTGTAGAGATTTCCACATAGAGCTACTTCACCGCTAACATGAGTTAGGATTCTTTTCGGCGGGATAAACCGGGCATCAGTTGGTTATTGATGCGGGTCCCGCCGGAAAGGATTCGATCAATGTCGTCTCGTCATGGGTACGGCGCACCACCTGCGTCCATGCCTCGATCCGTGCAGGTTCTGATCGGACTCTTGGCGGTAGTTGCAGTCGGTGGAACCGCAGCATTTGCCGTGACGTTCAAAAGCGTCAGCGACAAGGGAGAACTCGGTGAGGGCGCCGCTGCAGCTGCGACGGCAACCAACTGTGACAACCCGGAAACCGTGACCGTGGCGGCCGATCCGTCGATCGCCTCGGGACTCGAAGCTGTCGCCGCTGCCATCCCCGCCGCGGATCTCGGATGCAGCTCGCTCAGCGTGACGCCGCAAGATCCCGTGCTCACCGTCGCGGCGATCGCCGACGGTACGGCGCCCGCACTGTGGATCCCTGATTCGAGCGAATGGCTGGACAAGGTTTCGGCGAGCGGGCAGGAGATTCGCCGGATCAGTAACTCGGTCGCCTCCACCCCGGTTGTCGCCGTCTCTGCGCCGGGTACCGAGGCACCCGGCGCATGGACGGATGTCCTCGGCGCTCCATCGCTGCACATCGGCGATCCCCTGACCAGTGCCGTCTCCAGCGCGCCGATCGTGGCGGCCTTTGCCGAGACCCAGTCGCGGGGCGGGGACCTCACATCCATCTCGGCAGCCCTGGTCCCGGTGGCACAAGCGCAGGACGGAAATCTGAAGGAAACCGGTTCGACCGGGCGCATCCAAACCGTGGACGCGTCCGGTGGAACCGCGGTGACTACCGAGCAGACCTTCGAGGCTTATCTCGCCGCACATGCGGACAGTCGACTCACCGCGTCGGTACCGTCGTCCGGTTCGGTCTTCATGGACTACCCGATGGCAAGTGTGGGTGCAGACTCGTCGGCGGCGGACGACGCCGGCAAACTGCTGGCGGCAGCGCTGGCATCGGACACCGGGCGTTCCGTACTTGCCGGCCTCGGGTTCCGCGGCGCGGATCAGGCCCCACCGGTCGCCGGTGGAGTGGGACAGGTTGGCTCGCTGGTGCCGTCCGATCCGTCTGTGGTCACCAAAGCGCTTGCGCGGTACGAGATTCTGTCCAGGCCTTCCCGCGCGCTGGCAGTTGTCGACGTCTCGGGGTCCATGGACTACATGCAGGACGGGGTCACTCGAATGGCCGCTACGGCGCAGGCCGGTGACATCGCGATCCGAATGTTTCCTGCCAACGCACAATTGGGTCTCTGGGCGTTCTCCGTAGACCTCGGTGACGGGACGGACTACCGCGAACTCGAACCTGTCGCCCGTATGGATGCAACTGAAGGTGGCACGGATCATCGGAGCAAACTGCTGTTTCGGATCGACAACCTCTCTTCGATCGTCGGCGGCGGAACAGGTTTGTACGACAGCGTTCTCGCCGCGTATCGGTCCATGCAACAGTCCTACGATCCGGCCTCGATCAATTCGGTGATTCTGCTTACCGACGGTGCCAACGACGATCCGTCGGGTATCGCCCTGCAGGAACTTCTCGACACCCTGACTCGCGAGCAGGACCCGACGCGGCCGGTACCGATCATCACCATCGGTGTCACCGATGATGCCGATACCGATGTGCTCGAGCAGATTTCGACTCTCACCGGCGGTAACAGTCACTTCGCTCCGACACCGGCAGACATCCCGAAGGTCTTCGTCGGCGCGATCAGTGGGCGCGCCGGCTGAACTACTCGAGAACGGGTGCGTCGGCGCTGTCGGTGATCCATTCGGTTGCGAGCTTCTCGAGGGTTCCGTCGGCGTAGAGCGCATCGACTGCCGCGGAGACGCACTCGGTCAGCGGACTGTTCTTCTCGAGCACCAAACCGAAGAATTCGGTGACTGCGTTGGGCCGCGGAAACTGACCCACGATGACCGACCCGGGCAGTTCGTTCTCGGTGATGTGGAATCCGGTCGGGATGTCGACGACCAATGCGTCGATCTCGCCCGCGGCCAGCGCAGCTTTCGCGTCGTCCGTGGTCGCGAACTCGCGTGGCGCAGTGGTCGGAACAATCGTGTCGGTGATCGCCGCGAGGCTGGTGGAACCGGTCTGAGCGCCCAAACGGTAGCCGGCCAGATCCGCAAGATTCTTTGCACCGGCGGCCTTGCTTCCGCGTGAGGCGATCACCGACTGCGCCACTGCGTAATACGGCGAGCTGAAGTCGACGTTCGCGCGGCGATCCCCGGAAATCGTGAACTGATTGACGTCGAAGTCGAAATCCTTGGGGCCTGGTTTCAATGCGTCGTTGAAGGCGACAGTGGTGAAGCGAACCTGGTCGGTGTTGTACCCGAGCTTGTCGACGACCGCCCGGGCCACCGCACCCTCGAGGCCTTTGCCGTTCGACGGATCGTTGTCGACGAACCACGGCGCGTACGCCGGTGAGTCAGTGGCGATGGTCAGGACACCGTCTTCGAGGGTGGTCCCGCTCTGGGGTCCGCACTTGTCCACTGCGGTCGTCGAGGGAAGTTTGGTGAACGCCTCGGGAACCGTGGTGGTGGTATCTGCTGCCGCAGGTGCCTCCGGCTGCGACGAACACGAGCCCAACAAGATCGAGGAAGCGAAGATCGCGGTCACGGCAACTGCGCGTCGTGTCATAGGCACTAGGCCATCTTGCCTGTTTGTCCGGTCTGGACGTGACGGGGGTCTCGTGTGAGCGGAGTTCACGCAGCTGAGCGTCGCAGTGCAAGGCGCTCCGACGGTGTCGTCCCACCCCAGACTCCGTGCGGTTCAGCGGTCTCGAGTGCAAAGGTCAGGCAGTCCCGAATGACCGGGCAGCGGAAGCACACCTGCTTCGCGGAACTCTCCCGTGCAGCCCGATTGCGTCCGCGCTCTTCACCCGGCGAATAGAACACCGCCGGGTCCACTGTTTTACAGGTGGCGAACATCCGCCAGTTGTTGTCCACCAACGGCTCCACGGAACTGCGAACTGTCATCGTGGTCTCCTCTCCCATCGAGAATCCAGTCTTGCCCGTGGCCTGGCGCAGCGGCAGGTTTCCGATCCATCAGATTTCTACTGCCAGACGCAGCGTTATCCAGCACAATGAGGAGATGGCAACGACGGATCGGGGTCAGATCACTCTCGACGGCACAACCGTGTCCGTGACCAATCTGGGCAAGATCCTCTACCCCGAGAGCGGCACCACGAAGGCCGAAGTCATCGACTACTACACCCGTATCGCCGCAGTCATGCTTCCGCATGTCGTCGGTAGACCTGGTACTCGTAAGCGTTGGCCCAACGGTGTGGACGGTCAGTCCTTCTTCGAGAAGAACCTGGCGTCGTCTGCCCCGCAGTGGCTCACGCGTGCGTCGCTGCAACATTCTGATCGCGTCGTCACTTACCCGATTTTCGATTCCGTTGCATCCCTGGCGTGGCTGGGGCAACAGGCGGCACTCGAATTACACGTTCCCCAATGGCGATTCGACGGTTCCGAGCGTGGTCCGGCGACACGACTGGTATTCGATCTCGACCCGGGTGAGGGTGTCGGATTGACCGAGTGCGCCGAGGTGGCGAGGTCGATTCGAGATCTGGTCGCAACTCTGGGGTGGACGGCCTATCCGGTAACCAGTGGTAGCAAGGGAATCCACCTCTACGTTCCACTGGATCGAGCGTTGGACGGCAGTGGTGCGTCGACTGTCGCCAAGCAGATCGCCACCGGGCTCGAGAAGCTTCACCCGGATCTCGTCACCGCGACGATGGCGCGAAACGTCCGGGCAGGCAAGATCTTCGTTGACTGGAGTCAGAACAACGCAGCCAAGACCACCATTGCGCCGTATTCGATGCGCGGTCGCGATCAACCCTATGTTGCCGCGCCGCGCAGTTGGGACGAACTCGACGATCCGAAACTGCGCCACCTGCTGTTCGACGAGGTTCTGGAGCGCGTCGAATCCGACGGTGATCTGCTGGGCGATCTGGATCCGCCGGTCTCTGCGTCTGTAGCCGATACGTTGACGGACTATCGCAACAAGAGGTCGGCCGACCGGACACCGGAGCCGATCCCTGCTGCAGTGGACAAGGAGACAGCGGGCAATACCTTTGTGATTCAAGAACATCACGCCAGACGATTGCATTACGACGTTCGTCTCGAGCGGGATGGTGTGCTCGTGTCCTGGGCAGTCCCGAAGGGTGTGCCGACCAGTGCCGGAGAAAATCGGTTGGCCGTGCACACCGAGGATCATCCGCTCGAATACGCCACGTTCTCGGGCACGATTCCGAAGGGGGAGTACGGCGGCGGTTCGATGACGATCTGGGATTCCGGGACATACGAGACCGAGAAGTGGCGTGAAGACGAGGTGATCGTGCGCTTGAGTGGGGAGCGGGTGCAGGGACGCTTCGCGCTGATCCGGACAAAGGGTGATCAGTGGTTGATGCATCTGATGAAGGATCAGAACGCGAGTTTCGGAACGGAGTTTCCCAAGAATCTCGAGCCGATGCTTGCCACCGCTGGAACGCTCGAAGGTCTCGACCCGCAGGAGTGGGCCTTCGAAGGAAAGTGGGACGGGATTCGAGTGATTCTCGAATATCATTCGGGCACAATGTCGCTTCGCAGTCGCGCGGGTAACGACAAGACCCGGGACTATCCAGCCCTTGCCGGGTTGGCCGAGGTGCTGGACGGTCATGACGTGGTTCTCGACGGTGAGGTGGTGGCGTACAACGACGCGGGAGTTACAGATTTCGGCCTCCTCCAGCGAGGTGGGGAACCGGTGTTCCTGGCCTTCGATCTTCTGTACCTCGACGGAGTGTCTTTGCTGCGGAAGTCCTATTCGGATCGCCGCACCGTGTTGAATGCGTTGGCGGGCAAGGTCGGTGAGCTCGAGGTACCACCGCAGATCGAGGGCGCGGCGGAGAACGCCTTGGAGGTGAGTACCGATGCCGGGTGGGAAGGGATTGTCGCCAAACGTCGTGCATCGGTCTACCTTCCAGGGCGGCGGGGGTCGAGTTGGATCAAGGTGAAGAACTGGCGCACCCAAGAGGTGGTGATCGGTGGGTGGCGCACCGGGCAGGGCAATCGAGCGCAGGGGATCGGGGCGCTGCTCATGGGAATTCCGGGTGAGGATGGATTGACCTACGTGGGGCGCGTCGGTACCGGCTTCAGCGATCGTGATTTGGAGTCACTGCTTGCGGTGCTGGAACCGTTGCGTCAGAAGGAAAGTCCGTTCGAGGAGGAACTTCCAGCAGATGACCGCAAGGGTGCGGTGTGGGTGAGGCCTGAACTCGTCGGTGAGGCGCGGTTCATGGATTGGACGGCGACCGGACGCCTTCGCCATCCGAGTTGGCGGGGTCTGCGGGAGGACAAGAAGCCGGGCGACGTGGTGCGGGAAACAAGGCAATAACGGCCAACGCGCCGAGGAACGCTGCTGCGGCACAGATCTGGATTCCCATGCACGTCGCCGAAGTGTAAGCCTGATTCGCTGCTTCGGCCACAATGCTCACCGGGGGAGCGTCGGCGTGGATCTGCGCCAGACCGACTGTGGAAGTGCCGACTCCGGGTTCGAAGCGGGACCGGAAAACCGTTGCTACGACTGTCCCGACGACGGCGACGCCCAGAACTCCACCCAATTCCCGTACGACACTGTTGATCGAACTTGCCATCGCAGCCTGCTGGGGCGCAACCGACGACATCGACGCAGTTGTTGCCGGAGCCATGACCAGCCCCATCCCGGCGCCAACCAGTGCCATGATCGCAGCTAGGACCCCGAACGGTGCGTACCTACCCGCGGCGATCGACAAGACCAACAGCCCCACGGACATGACCGCGAGGCCGCCCGCGATCGAACTGCGCACCCCGAGTCGGCCAACCACACGATCGCTGCTGGAGGCGACAGCCGCCATCACCAGTGCAAACGGAACTGCACCGACGCCGGCAACCAATGGACCGTAACCGCGAACGAATTGGAGGTATTGCGTGTACGTGAAGAGAACACCGAACAAGGCGAAGAACGTTGCGGCCAAGATGGCATTGGAGATGCTGAACACTCGGCTGGTGAAGATGCGCACGTCTGTCATCGGCGCCGGGGCCCGCAGCTCCCACCAGACGAACCCGGCGAGAAGTGCTGTTGCGCTGACGATCTCCAGCACCGTGATGGGCGACGACCATCCGCGAAGGCTTGCTTGGGTGAGGGCATCCACGATCAAAGCCAGTCCGCCGGCGGACAACAGGAGTCCGGGGATGTCGAAGGAACCCTTGACCATTCCTCCTGCTGAGGGCACAAGAGAAACCGTCGCGGCTATCACAACGGCGACCAGTGGGACGTTTATCCAGAAGACGCTTCCCCAACTGAAATGTTCGAGAAGTACGCCACCGGCCACGGGGCCGATCGCGATTCCCAGTCCGGCGGTTGCAGACCAGATTCCTATCGCCCGGCCTCTCTCGTGCGGGGCGAACATCGAGACGACAAGTGACAGCGTCGCCGGCATGACCAGTGCGGCGGCTGCCCCCATCACTGTTCTCCAGCCGATCAGCTGCAACGACGTGTGAGAGAGGGCAGCGAAGGCTGACCCGAGAGCGAACAAGGTGAGGCCGGTCAGAAGTATCCGACGGTGACCGAATCTCGCGCCGAGTCCACCTGCCGTGATGAGCAAGGCGGCGAACGCCAATGTGTATGCGTTGGTGATCCATTGCAGGTCGACGGTGGTCGCCCGCAGTTCGCGGGCAAGGGTCGGGATAGCGGTGTTGAGGATGGTGTTGTCGATCGTGACTACGACGAGGGATGTGCAGAGGGCGCCCAGTGCTGCCCATCGTCGCCGGTCCGTGGGTTCGAGGGAATTCATCATGTCCTTACGAATGTAACCTTACGAATGTTTAGTGATGAGAACGTACCCCCTCGCCTTACATGTGTAAAGTTTGTCGGGTGAGTGATGTTTCCGAAG
This sequence comes from Rhodococcus sp. ARP2, assembly GCF_001029585.1. NCBI lineage: Bacteria > Bacillati > Actinomycetota > Actinomycetes > Mycobacteriales > Nocardiaceae > Rhodococcus > Rhodococcus sp. ARP2. The sequence goes on from NZ_LEKE01000057.1 coordinate 23,024, forward strand.
ATGCCGATGAAACTGGGACGAGTGGTTCTCGGAGTACTCGCGCCCGAAATCCGAGAGGAAGCGGCGCACGGCTCCGCGGAGAGATCGTCGCCGCAGCGGCGACGCTCATCGCCCGCACCGGATCGGATCAGGCGGTGACGCTCCGATCAGTCGCTCGCGAAGTCGGGATATCCGCACCATCTATCTACGGACACTTTTCCGATCGCGATGCCATTGTCGAAGCGGTGGTCTCCGAATCGCTGGAGCAGTTGCATCTCGCCGTGGCCGACGCCGTTTCCGCACACCCCGACCCGGTCGAGGGTCTGTATGCCGGGTGCTCGGCATACGTCGAGTTCGGCATTTCCGAGCCCGCTCGGTATCGGGTCTTGTTCGGGTGGTCCAGGCCGAAAGGTCAGTCACCACAATCGGATACGCGAGGACTGGCCGCCTTCAACACGCTGGTGACCAACCTTGACGCGTGCGTCGCCGCTGGGAGGTCGGCCAGCACAGACACTTTTGTCGATGCGGTATCGATCTGGACTTCGCTGCACGGACAGGTGATGTTGCGGGCCGATCTCCCGGAATTCCCGTGGCCGTCGACCGACACTGTCGGTGAGATGGTGAGGAGCCTTGCGCGGCTTGTGAACTGACACCTCAACCGTTTGCTGATCGGCAACCAGGCGAGGTCTGATCCAGCATCGTGAGATAGGCATCGAGCTGAGCCGCGCCGGCGAGAAGGTTGCGACTGCGTGTGGTCAGCCGGTCTTGCCAGGATTCGAGGAACGCTGCCAATGAGTCCGCTCCGCCGGCCTCGCGCAGCGAATTGAGAAACTGGGCGACTTGCGACAGTCGGTAGCCGCCGCGCCGCAGCTGCCGCGCGATCTCGGCGTCGCGCACACACTCCGGACCATATTCGCGATAACCCGTTGCTCGTTCGCGCTCGGGGTGCAGGATGCCGTGCTCTTCCCACGTGCGCAGTGTCGCCGGATGAACGCCGAGACGGCGCGCAAGCTCACCGACCGTCAGCGCTGGACCGTGCACCAGTGCCGGTGCCATGGTGGACAGAGTCCCCAGCGTTGCGGCTACCTCGGTGCGAGTTCCTCGCTCGGCGAGCAGTGTCACGTGTGCACTGTCGATCAGGCGGTAGGCGGACTCGGTGTCGCCCTGGTTGGTCGCACGCATGATTTCCGTGGCCCGCTGGTGGCCGTGACCGCCGCGCAATACGAGGAAAGTTCGCAGGGCCTGCGCGTGCACTGGGGCGTATCGCCGGTAGCCGGCGTTGCTGCGATCGGTCGGAGGAAGGACGCCGGCGTCGTCGTAATTGCGGATCGCCTGTGCGGACAACCCGTGTTCACGGGCAAGGTCGATGGGCCGCACTGATCACCTCCGATTGAGGCTTTTCACGGTATACCCCAGGTAATTGTTGTAAAAGTTTCACCCGAATCTTCAACGATACTGTCGAAGGCAGTCCACCTTCGAAAGGGATGATCATGTCCACTGCCCCAGCGCTGAGTGAGCTCGGCCGCCAACTCGAAGACGCGGCAAGTCTTGGTCGTGCCGTCGACGAAGTGCTCGCAGCACGAACCGAGGTGCCGGCTCTGCTCGCTCTCGGCGAGCCGACTCATGGGATCAAGGCTTTTCCGTTGCTGCGCAACGAACTTCTCGGCCAACTGGTCGAACGAGGATATCGGTCGATCGTGCTCGAAACAGATGTCTTTGCGGCATTGCTTGTCGACGAGTACGTGAACGGGGGAGAGGCGGACATCGAGAAGGTGCTCGCCACAGGCTTCAGCCACGGATTCGGTGCGGTACCGGGAAACCGCGAACTCGTCGAATGGCTACGCGAGTACAACGACGGCCGCGCTCCGGCTGACCGAGTTCGCTTCTACGGCTTCGACGCTCCGGTGGAGTACTCCGGTGCACCGAGCCCGCGCCGCGCACTGTCTGCGGCAGGTGACTTCCTGCCCGCCGCGTTGCGGCCACAATCTCTCGACGACGCCGACCTTTTACTGGGTCAGGACGCCGACTGGACCAACCCGGCGGCGATGTTCGATCCGGCTGCGTCCGTCGGCAACTCCGATCATGCTCGCGCTCTGCGCATCATTGCGGACGACCTCGGCAGCGTCCTGCGGCGCGCCGCACCAGTGCTGCGACCCGTCGACCCGGCCGGGTACGACCTGGCCCTTGCACATTCACGCACCGCTCTGGGGCTCTTGCGCTATCACTCCGCGATGGCGAGTTCCGCTCCTGATCGCATTGGAACACTGCTCAGTCTGCGTGCCGAGATGATGGCCGAGAACCTGCTGGCGGTCGTCGCCCAGGAGCAGCGACGCGGGCCTAGCCTGCTGTTCGCACACAATGCCCATCTCTTGCGAGTGCCGTCCGACATGCCGGTCAACGGCGACGTGGTCAGTTGGGGGAGCGCCGGCTCACTTGTCGGACTTGTCCTCGGGGAGCGTTACGTATTTTTGGCAACCGACGCCAACCCCGACAGTGATCCGGGCACTCTGCAGGGAGCGTTGGCCGATGCGACCGGTCGGCGTGCCCTGTTCTCGACTCCGGCCCTGCGAGCCGCGCTCGGCCCGTCGATCACCGCGGGAGAAGCGATCCTGCCAGGGCATCTGCCGCTGAAACCTTCGGAGTTGGACGGCGCCGACGCGGTCATCTTCGTCGCGGATACCGACGGGCAGCGTCATCAGTACTGGTAACAGCGTCAGGGGCAGAGCGCGTGCGAGAGTATCGCGACGGTGTCCGGCTGGTCCTTCGGCGTCGACGTCAGCGTCACGGTGAACGCACGATCCGGCGTCGCACCGGACAGCGTGTAGTACCCGTAGATCCCGCCACTGTGGCCGGTATAGGTGACGCCGCAGGGAAGTTCGGTGGCGCCGACCTGAGGGGTGGTCATCTCGGCAAGCTGCTCGGCCGGCACCACCTGCCCGTCGAGTAGCGCGCGCCAGAAGGCGTTCAGGTCTGTGCCCGTCGAGACCATCGCTCCGGCAGAC
>NZ_LEKE01000040.1:0-25356 GCF_001029585.1 Rhodococcus sp. ARP2
CACCCCCACCGCCCCCGCCTTCACCACCGCAGGCTCCGGTTGCCGGACATCCTCCGCCCTCTCGATCTCGTGGCCGAGGATGGATTCTTGCCGTTGCAGCCCTTACCGCCGTCGCGGTCCTCGCCGCAGGCGCCGTCACCGTTGTCACGATTCTCCGGTCGGGAGACACCGATGGACCGGTGGCAGGCCAGCTGGTCAACACTTACCCCACGCAGCCGACGCCAGGGTGGTCGTTGGACGTTGACGAGGTTCTGCCGGGCGGAAGATTTCTGTGGCCGGATTCGCTCGGTGCGAGCTATGGAACGGCGAGATTCATCGACGTGGGACAGACTCTGATCACTACGGTCGGTCCACAGCAGGGCCAGCAGTCCCAACTTGTAGCAGTCGACGCCGAGAGCGGATCCATTCGATGGCAAACGCCGGTCGCCGGCACGGTGTCGTGTGCGACCGCCGCGATCGATGCAGCCCTACCTTGTGTCGTCAGGAACCCTGGTGGAACAGCTCGAGTCGTTTCCTTCTCGCTCGACTCGGGGGCGATTCGTTCGAGTGTCGACGCCGATACAGCCACCTTGGTCGAGGTTTCCGACGGAGCGGTCTTCACTGTCGGCGGTAGCCAGTCCGGGCTGGTGATTTCGCGCGGTACGCCTAACGATCTCGACGCGGCGTGGACAACGACAACTCCACCGGAAACCGACTGCGTCGGATCCGGCGATTCGCATTCGTTCGAGATCGTGGACGGCATCGTCTATTACTCGAGCATCGGATCTACGGCGCTCAACGCGGTCGATGGCGCACTGCTTTCGAATCCGAATCTGGGTGGCTACGAGGCACTTCCAGGACAAGGTTTTGCCGGCGTCCTCTGCGCGATGCCATTTCCGTCGGACGGATACTCCAGCATCGTGTCCGACCGTGACGGTGCCGAGAGATTTAGAGTTGACGAAGACGCACCGGCATCACCGTGGCTTGTCTCGGCATCGAACTCTCGTCCGTACATCGGCTCGCACGGTGCCTACGACATGAACGACGGCACCGAGTTGTGGTCGGTCATCGGCGGAGACCACTTCTCGCTACGCCGGATCGTCGGCGACATTGTGTTGGGCAACGACTCGGACACGCTCTCGGCCTACCGAATCGACACTGGGGAACAGTTGTGGTCGACCAAGATCGGCGACTACTTCTCTTACTCGGTCTCGGACGGTGAGCGAATTCTCGTCCATCCTAACGACGGCAGGGTACTTGCCGTCGAACTCGACGACGGCTCCATCAGCTGGTCACTCGATTCCCACACCAACCACTGGTCTTGGTCGAAGGCCCACGACGGACTCGCCTCGATCTCCAATGACGAATTCCTATACTACCCACCGACCGGCGGACCGTCAGGAGCACCGGGCAGGCTGCCCGCTGTCCCTGAATTCGACGGAGGCAACGAGTACGTCACGAAATGCGGACGGACACCGACCCTGACGCCGGTTGAATACCGCACGCAGGCAGAGGGTCTCGTCGTTCTAATGGAAATGAAAGCATCATGTCCCGGCGGAGACATCGTCTCCACCGACGCGCTTCGTGTGTCGATCACCGACACCGGCCAGAGCGTTGCATCGGCGGTGTTCGACTTCTCCGATGCGCCGATCTATCTTCCCCGAACCGATGGGACGAACACGACGAACTCGATCCAGCGCGAGTTCCTGTACGACCTCGGTAGCTTCTGGAGGCTGCCGAACACTCTCGGTGAGTCTTCGAGTCTGACCAATTCGAGAGCGTCAGGAGCTCAACTCGTCGAATGCGAGGACGAGGGGACGAGTGATACCAGCCTGACATCCGGGCCGGCATCGCGAAGCGACACCAATACGCCGATCCGACCCACACGTAGCGCGCAGCCGACAACGGGCGACGTCGAATCTGCGAGTCTTGACGCCCTCCGGGCTCAGGCCGACGCCGATCGCCCCTTTGTGATCGGTGACCTCGCGAATAGGTGGGTGGCTCAGATCTCCTCCAAGCGGGTCGGACTCGATGCGGCGGATATCAATGGCGCTCAGGTGCATTGGACTGCTGCCCAGATCCTGCGACAGCATCTCGAACTTCGTCTCATGTATCCGGAGGTGCGTCTGCTCTGGAGTGACGAATGGCGGACCTTCGATCTCCGGGGTTGGTGGATAACCGTCGCAGGCTTGACGTTTGCGGATGCGGATGCGGCCAACGGGTGGTGCGATTCGAAGCGGATTGCCAACGATCAATGCTTCGCCAAGATCGTCAGCAACGATCGCGATTCGTCGGGGACCACCAAATATCGGCGATAGTGCCTGAGCCGTTCGGCGCACTTCCACATCTGAGGAGCTTGGCGAATGACCGAAGACAACTCGCGTCAACACAGCGAATCATCAATAGACGGTTTGCCCCAGCCACAAGGCGTGTATCCACCGGCGCAGGGCTATTCACCGGCGCGATCTGCGTTCGAGGATATTCGGATCGGTGACTACACCCGCGACGGGACAGCCGCGGTACTACTGTTCGTGTCGTTCTTCTTGCCGTGGAGTGCGACCGTCGCAATAACCCGCGTCGGTTCGAGTGCTCTTGTGGTGCTTCTGGTTTTGCCGACACTGCTGTCGCTGGTGTCCCTGTCTCTGCCGTACGTGGCGCGACTCGGAATGCTCGGGCCGAATTGGAATGTCGGGCAGATACGTGTGCTGCGTCTGGTGGCCAACGGACCCCTCATTGCCACTGCCGTGGGTCTTGTCGTCTACGACGTCATTCGTGGAATGTTTCGATTCAGTGAGAGTTCGAGTATTTTCACCGGCAACGGGGTCGGCGCTGGAGCGTGGTTCGGGCTTGCCGGCGCCCTGCTCGCAGCTCAACCGCGCGCGGCCGAAATTCGCATCGACCCTCGAACCGCGCCGCGATGGTTGGCGTTGGTGAAGCCGCTTGTGTTTGTGGCTTGGGGGTCGTCAGTGGCCTCGGCGCTACTCGCGCTGATCTACATCCTGGTCTCCGCCAGTCGCTACCGATATTACGACGGGCCGCAGACATTCGAGAGCCTGATCGTTCTCTTCGTGTCGTCGGCCGTTCCGATCGTCGTGGTGGGTGTTGCGGCAGTCGGTCTCGCCAGACGCTTTGTGTCCTGGCGCCTCACCATCGCCGCGCTCGGCATCGCTCTCCTCGCAGCCGGATTACTCCACTCGATCAGCGAGGGCACAAGTGTCGAGCTGTTCCACACGGTCACGGCTAGTCCGTACTACGGCATCACGTTCTTGATTGCCGCAGCCGCAATTACATTCATTCCATTCGGCGTTGCATCCGTCGGCGACGGGACGCACCCCGGATACGTCTGGCTCGCAGCGGCACGAAACGGCATGCTGTTGATCGCGGTGTGGAGCTTCGGTGTTGGATTCTCTCAGATCGCAATGGCAGCAACGCAATTTGGCATCGTGCCGTGGGGAGATGCGTTAGTGCTCGCTGTTCTCGCGATACTCTTCGGGATTCTTGCCGTCGTCGGAGTCAGATCACTGTCGCTTCGGTATTCTTCGCTCGACCCTCGCCCGTCACGCGAGGTCGGTCTTGGAGTCTGTGTCGGCTTGCTCGTCCTGATGATCGCTCGTCTCGTGGTGCAGTCGGCCATGTATGGTGAAATATATTACAGTGCATGGATATTCGATCTCGCCATGGCGGTGCTGGTGGTTCTGGTTGCTCTCGCTCTCACAGTCTCACCGGCTGTTCGGAATTTGTATGCGGGGGTGCAACTGTTCGCGTCGGCCACCACGGTTACAGCTGCGGTACCGAATCTCGGACAGCCCGTTCAGCCTTCGAGGCGTGCTCTCGAGGCTGCGGATCCGCGGACTCCGGCGGCGGTGCTGTTCGAGATCGCGTCGAGTTCGCCGGAGTTGCGGCCGGCGATTGCTGCGAATCCGTCGACGTACGACGATCTTGTGACGTGGCTCGAAGCGCTGGGTGATCCTGCTGTGGATGCAGCGTTGGACCGAAGGGCTGCTGGGCAATTCGGTCTACCTGAACCTGAACCTGAACCTGAACCTGAACCTGAACCTGAACCTGACCGCGTGCCGGTGCCCGTGCCTGCGCCGGTGCCCGTGCCCGTGCAGCCTTCGAGACGTGCTCTCGAGGCTGCGGATCCGCGGACTCCGGCGGCGGTGCTGTTCGAGATCGCATCGAGTTCGCCGGAGTTGCGGCCGGCGATCGCTGCGAATCCGTCGACGTACGACGATCTTGTGACGTGGCTCGAAGCGCTGGGTGATCCGGCTGTGGATGCGGCATTGGACCGAAGGGCTGCTGGGCAATTCGGTCTACTCGGATCCGAACCCGAACCTGCGACCGAGACGTTCATTTCGAGCGGACCGGAGGCCCGCTCCAGTGGCGACCTTGTGCAACCGTCCGCACCGCGACCGGCCGTGCCGCAATTTGCCGTGCCGCAACCGAACCCGGGGTATGGGCCGACCGGCGTTCCACTCCTGCCTGGTGGGTTTCGGCCGGCCGGCGCCGGGATACGAGTTGCCGCGCGGTTCATCGATTTTGCCATTCTCGCAGTTGTGTCGGTCGTCGGCGGAATGATCTCCACCGCGACGCTCGGAAACGGATTCGACTTCGATTCCTACCGGACAAGTTCGGGTCTGATCGGCCTGCTGATCGGGATCGGTTCGATCGTGTACTTCATATGGGGAGAGTCGGCATTCGGGGTAACCCTGGGCAAACTCGCCCTCGGAATAGGGGTTCGCTCGGTAGGAGGTGCACGTCCGGCCTTGGCGCAGTCCTTCAAACGGAATGCATTCGTGATCCCCATGTACTTCGGATCGGCTGTTTCGGCGTTGGCCATGCTCGGTAGTGGTGACGAGCTCGTCGGCATGCTGAATTCGATGTCGTTGGGCAGTGTCGCGAGCATTCTCGGTTCTCTTGTAACAGTCGCTATTTCGATCGCGATCATCGTTTCGATCAGTAGCGCACCGGACGTCCGCGGCTTCCACGATCGGATGGCTGACGCCGCCGTCGTGGTGACCCGACAGTGACCGAGCACGCTTCGATGGAATAGGCTTGCCTTCAGAGCGTCAGCAGTTTCTTCTGCACCTTCCCCATAGCGTTGCGGGGCAAGCTGTCGACCAGACAAACCTGACGAGGGCGCTTGTGGATCGACAGCGATTCGGCGACGAAGTCCGAAACCACCGCGCAGTCGGCTACATCTCCGACGATGAAGGCGACTATGCGTTGGCCGAGATCGTCGTCCGGCACACCGACGACGGCGGCCTCGCGAACGCCGGGGTATGCCAGAAGTGCCTGTTCCACCTCGCCTGCACCGATGCGGTATCCACCGGACTTGATCATGTCGACCGACTCGCGGCCGACGATGCGGTGGAATCCGCTGTCGTCGATCACCGCGATGTCGCCGGTGCGGAACCAGTCGTCCTCGGTCATGGATTCCGCTGTCTTCGAGGGGTTTCCGAGGTACTCGTCGAAGAGAATGGCGCCCGCAACTTCCAGTTGCCCAAGCTGCTCTCCGTCGTGCGCCGACAATTCGCCGTTCTCGCCGCGCAACCTCGTCCTGACTCCTGGAACGGCGTGCCCGACCCAACCCGGGCGACGTTCGCCGTCGTGCGTCGTGCTGACGGTGATGAGGGTTTCACTCATGCCGTAGCGCTCGACGGGAGCCAATCCGGTCAGCGATTTCATCCGCTCGAACAATGGAACCGGAAGTGGTGCACTTCCGGACACGAGCAAGCGCGCGGATCGCAATGCTGCTGCCGCCGAGGGCTCACCGCACACGCGTGACCAGACGGTCGGAACACCGAAGTACAACGAGCCACCCGCTGCGGCATACGAATCCGGAGTTGGTCTGACGGTATGAATCAGCGGTGAACCGACGCGCAATGCGCCCAACACGCCGAGAATCAACCCATGGACGTGGAAGAGGGGCAGTCCGTGGACAAGTGTGTCCTCCGGAGTCCAATTCCACACGTGGGCAAGTGCGTCGAGATCTGCTGCGATCGCTGCTCGCGAGAGGACGACGCCTTTCGGCGCTCCGGTGGTTCCTGAGGTGTACATGATCAGTGCGGTAGCTGCCGCGCTCGGTTCGGGATAGGACGTCGCAGATCGCGCGTGAATATCGATGGGAATCAACGGGATAATCGAATCCGACGGTCCGTCTCCGAGTATCAGTTCGGCCTGGGAATCGGCGATGATGTGCTGACGTTCGAGCGGGCCGGAGTCCGGTGGGATCGGGACCACGGCAACACCGGCGATCAGCGCGCCAGCGACGGCGACCACTGTCTCGAGGCCGGCGGCGGCTTGTACTGCCACTCGCTGTGCACCGTGGATTCGATCGGCGACCGCGGTGGCGGCGGCCAACAAGTCGGCGCGAGAGAGGGTCGCGCCTTCGCCGAAACTGACCGCCGCTCCGTGATCGTCGAAGATGCGGGGGTCGAGGGAGCGCAGAAGTGTGGATTCGCTGTTCATCGCGAGTTCCCTTTCTTTGAGCGAAGATTCAGACGGACCAGGGAACAACGAACAGCAACCAGGCGAGAATCGGCGTCACCACCATGATGGTCATGCCCCACCGCATCGTCAGCCCGAACACCACGTCGCGTTCTTCCGGAGCGGCGTTCGCCACCACCAGTGCGCCGTTGGTCGAGAACGGACTGCAATCGACCAGAGACGACGAGATTGCCAGTGCGATAACCAGGCCGGTTGCATTGACCTGGCCGGTCATGAGGAAGGGAATTGCCAAAGGGATGAGTGCACCGAGGATTCCGGTGGTGGATGCAAACGCCGACACGATCGCGCCGATCAGACAGATCAGGAACGCCGCGAGAAGTGGAATGCCCACGTGAGCTACCGAATCCCCGAGCCACTGGACGGTGTTTTGGTTCTGCAATAGGGCCACGTATGTGACGATTCCGCCGATGAGGAGGACGGTGCCCCAGCTGATCTTGTCGACGGCGCCGCGGGCGGAGGTCGGGAAGATCAGGGTGAGAAGTACCGCGACGGTCAGTGCGGTGAATCCGACGTCGAGGTCGAAGACCAAGGCGCCGAGTGCAAGTGATGCCAGCCCGAGCAGGGTGAGTCGCCGCTCGAGATTGAGTGCTCCCTCGTGCGGAGCGGTCCCACCCGAGGACTTGCCGCCACCCTTCGAGCTGTCGCCGGAACCCGAACCGGTGATGGTGTCGCCACCGCCAGACGCGTTGCCGACTGCGCTGACAAGCACGCGCTCCGAGGCGCCGCGTGCAATCAATGCGCGACCGCCGAACGAGACGTACGCGATTGCGGCAACTACGGCCGCGGCCGCGAAGGTCGAGACGAACAGCAAGGCCGGGCTGGACGGGAGGCCGTTCTGGCGCATGACGTCGTTGGTGATCACACCGAAGATTCCGATAGGGGAGAAGCTGCCCGCCGTTGCGCCCTGGACGACCATGAAGCCCATCAGCATGGGGTGGATCCGGTAGCGGGTGGCGAAGCCCATCGCCACGGGCGCGATGATGGCGACGGCAGCGGGACTGACCGCGCCCATGGCGGTGACGGCCGCGCACACCGCGAACATCGCCCACGGCACGAGGGCCACTCGTCCTCTGACCGCACGGACCGCCGCGTGAATGATCCAATCGACCGTGCCGTTGTTTCTGGCCAGCGCGAACAGGTAGGTGACGCCGACCAGGATGACGAAGAGGCTGGCCGGGAAGCCGTCGAGGATCTCGCTGGTATCGACAGTGAAGACCAGCGTTCCGACGACGAAGGCAGCCACCAGGGCAAGCGCACCCATGTTCACCGACCTCACGGTGGATATGACGAACACCAGGACAAGTACTGACAGGGCTATGACATTTGCCATCGAACTCTCAATCCGTTCGCGACCAGCTTGTGGTCTGCATCACTTAGAATTGGCCTAGCCTCTCTGCCACTGCTCCATTTGTCAAGTACACTCCGAGGCATGAATTCGACGTCATCGCCCGGCTCGCGCTCGGGCCTGCCCGGACGATTGAAGCGTCCGCGTCTGTATGAGCAGTTGGCCGAGCACATTTCGAATTTCATCGAGGCTCAAGGCCTTTCGCCCGGCGATCGGCTTCCTCCCGAACGCAGCCTGGCTGCCGAACTCGGCGTGAGTCGAGCGTCGCTGGCTCAAGCGCTCGTGGCCCTCGAGATTCGGGGCAGAGTCGAAATCCAGCACGGTAACGGCGCGGTGATTCGCGAAGCTCCGACGCCCGACGCGGGTAGGTCTGCAGACTCGGGAGTGCGGTTGCAAGACCGAACCGTCGACGAACTGACTGCTGCCAGGGAAGCGATCATGGCCGGCCTGGCTCGGGCGGCGGCGTCGAATCCCAACGCTGCGCTTCGGGTCGCGATGTTGACCGACGACGGGACCGCGAGAAACTTCGCCGAGACATGGCGCTGCGTCAGGCACCTGGCCGGCGGCGGCTTATTGGCTGATCTCGACGACACCATCGCCAAGCAGGCAGACGTGCCCGAGTCCTCGGCGCGACTGTCTGCGCGACTCGATCAGCTCGCGCACCGGATCATCGACGGTGACCAATCGGGCGCCGCTGACGCTGTTGCGGGAATCCTCTCCGAAACGGCCTGACGAATAACGACGGACGAGCGTCGGAAAAGCGCACGATAACCACTATGAGCATGTTCGCTCACAGGAAACTGTGCTGCGACGTAGCCCGGGAACCTGATCGGCAATGCGCACGTTGAACACAGTGACGACCGTTCCAACCAAGCGGCACGGCCGCTGGCGGGCATCGATGGGGCCGATCGCGGTAACCTGCAGGTGTCCGGTTGGCAGCCGGAAGGCGACCTGGCAGACCCGCACTCTCGAAAGGACCGGCCACATCGGCCGACCTGTATGAACCGTAAGACTGTGTTCCGTAACGTGCTACTCGTAGCCGTCGTGCTGTTGGTGATCTATGCCTTCAGCTACTTCAGCAACGACACCCGCGACTTCAAGACCGTCGACACCTCGGTCGCGATATCCCAACTCGACGCCAAGAATGTTGAGTCGGCGCAGATCGACGACCGTGAGCAGCAGGTTCGTCTGTGGCTCAAGAACGGCAACGACGCCACCGACGGTAAGACGCAGATCCTGGCGAAGTACCCCGCGAGTGCGTCGGAGCAGATCTTCGACAAGGTCGAAGGCGCCGGAGCGGACAAGTTCAACACGACGGTCACTCAGGAGAGTTGGCTGACGTCGATCCTTCTGTTCGTGCTGCCGATGATCATTCTGTTCGGCATCTTCTTCTTCGTCATGAACCGGATGCAGGGCGGCGGTGGGCGCGGCGGAGTCATGGGATTCGGTAAGTCGAAGGCCAAGCAGCTCACCAAGGACATGCCGAAAACCACGTTCGCCGACGTCGCCGGTGCGGACGAGGCTGTCGAAGAGCTGTACGAGATCAAGGATTTCCTGCAGAACCCGGCTCGCTACCAGGCGCTCGGCGCCAAGATTCCGCGCGGTGTGCTGCTGTACGGCCCTCCCGGAACCGGTAAGACGCTGCTCGCTCGCGCTGTCGCAGGCGAAGCCGGCGTCCCGTTCTTCACTATCTCCGGTTCGGACTTCGTCGAGATGTTCGTCGGTGTCGGTGCTTCGCGTGTTCGCGACATGTTCGAGCAGGCCAAGCAGAACAGCCCCTGCATCATCTTCGTCGACGAGATCGACGCCGTCGGTCGTCAGCGCGGCGCAGGCCTGGGCGGCGGACACGACGAGCGCGAGCAGACGCTCAACCAGTTGCTCGTCGAGATGGACGGCTTCGGTGATCGCACCGGCATCATCTTGATCGCCGCAACCAACCGCCCCGACATCCTCGACCCAGCACTGCTGCGTCCGGGACGCTTCGATCGCCAGATTCCGGTCGGCGCCCCCGACCTCGCCGGTCGCCGTGCGATCCTGCGAGTGCACTCGCAGGGCAAGCCGATCGATCCCAACGCCGATCTCGAAGGCCTCGCCAAGCGGACCGTCGGAATGTCGGGCGCCGATCTTGCCAACGTCATCAACGAGGCTGCGCTGCTCACCGCACGCGAAAACGGGACCGTCATCACCGAAGCCTCGCTCGAGGAATCGGTGGACCGTGTTGTCGGTGGACCGCGGCGTAAGAGTCGCATCATCAGCGAGCACGAGAAGAAGATCACGGCGTACCACGAGGGCGGTCACACGCTGGCTGCTTGGGCAATGCCTGACATCGAGCCGGTCTACAAGGTCACGATCCTCGCTCGCGGTCGCACCGGCGGTCACGCGATGACCGTGCCCGAGGACGACAAGGGTTTGATGACGCGTTCCGAGATGATCGCTCGTCTCGTCATGGCAATGGGTGGACGCGCCGCCGAGGAGCTGGTGTTCCACGAGCCCACCACCGGAGCGTCGTCCGATATCGACATGGCGACCAAGATCGCACGCGCGATGGTCACCGAATACGGCATGAGTGCCAAGCTCGGCGCGGTTCGCTACGGACAGGAGGGCGGGGATCCGTTCCTCGGCCGTTCGATGGGCGTTCAGTCCGACTACTCGCACGAGATCGCCCGCGAAATCGACGAGGAGGTGCGCAACCTCATCGAGGCGGCGCACACCGAAGCGTGGGCCATCCTCAACGAGTACCGCGATGCGCTCGACCTCATCGCTACCGAACTGCTCGAGCGTGAGACGTTGACTCGCAAGGACCTCGAGAAGATCCTTGCCGGCGTCGAAAAGCGTCCCCGCATCACGGCTTTCAACGATTTCGGTGGGCGCACGCCTTCGGATCGTCCGCCGGTGAAGACTCCTCGCGAACTCGCGATCGAGCGCGGCGAAACGTGGCCGGAGCCCGCTGCTGCACCTGTTCTCGTCAAGGCAGGCGCACCCAACAGCGGTGCACCCAACGGCGGTGTCCCCAACAACGGTGGTCTCCCCAACAACGGCAACCAGGGACCTTCCAACGGCTACGCACAGCCCTCGTACCCGCAGCCGAGTGCTCCGCAGCAGACTCCGCAACCGGGAACACCCGACTACGGAGCGCCCGCCGGATGGTCGGCACCGGGTTGGCCTCCGCGTGAGAACCCGTCGCCGACGTACCCCGGACAGCAGTCGGGTGGGTACACCGGTGGACAGAATCCGACCCCGCCGAACCAGTCGCAGGGCCAGTACGGTCAGCCCCAACACGGTCAGCCCCAGCCCGATCAGGGGCAGTACGGTCAGCCGCACCCGGGACAGCAGGCGTACCCCGAGCAGTCGCACCCCGGCCGTCGTTACCCCGCGCAGCCCGACTACCCGGTGCAGTACCCGGACGGTGGACCCTTCGCCGATCCGAACCGGGGAAACCCGACCGGCGAAAACCAGTGGCAGAGCCCCGCACCGGAACAGCCGCAGACTCCGCCGCCGCATCATTCGGCTGAGGACGACGGCCCGAGCACCGCTCGCTGGGACGGACCGGACGGATCCCGCTGACCTTGCGCCACTAGGCTCTGCGGCGGGGGACCTGTGAACAATTCTCGAGGAGAGTTCGGTTGTCGGTGAATGATGTGGCCAGTGAACTGGTGTCGCTCGGAACGGGCCGCCCGTTCGATCAGGCGCGGGCAGAGGCTGCCGTACGGGAATTGTTGATCGCGGTCGGTGAAGATCCGGAGCGCCCAGGCCTGCTCGATACGCCGGCCAGGGTTGCGCGCTCGTACAAGGAGATCTTCGCGGGTCTGTACTCCGAGCCCGACGACGCGTTGAACACAACTTTCGACGAGGGTCACCAGGAATTGGTGCTCGTGCGAGACATTCCGATGTTCTCGACGTGCGAGCACCACCTGGTGTCTTTCCATGGTGTTGCTCACGTTGGCTACATCCCGGGTAAGTCGGGCAAGGTCACCGGTTTGTCGAAGCTCGCGCGCGTCGTCGATCTGTACGCCAAGCGTCCGCAGGTTCAAGAACGCCTGACCAGCCAGATCGCGGATGCTTTGATGCGCAAGCTCGACCCGCGTGGAGCCATCGTCGTCATCGAAGCCGAGCACCTCTGCATGGCGATGCGCGGTATCCGCAAGCCTGGAGCCAGCACGACCACGTCAGCGGTTCGTGGGCTCCTGCAATCCAGCGCGGCCTCACGGTCCGAAGCGCTGGACCTCATCCTTCGTAAGTGAGCGAGATGTCCGCGGCTCCCGTTGCAGGTAGCGATCCGGCCCGGATGGTCGTGATGGGGATTCTGAACGTCACCGCCGATTCGTTTTCCGACGGTGGTCAATTTCTCGATCGTGACGCGGCGATCGCTCGCGGGCTCGAACTGCAACGCATAGGCGTCGACATCGTCGACGTCGGCGGCGAGTCGACGCGCCCCGGAGCCACCCGCGTCGATCCGAAACTCGAGGCGGACCGTATTGCCCCGGTGATCGAAGAACTCGTGGCAGCCGGAATTCGCGTCAGCGTCGACACGATGCGTGCTTCCGTCGCCGCCGCCGCGATCGAAGCGGGCGCAGGCATCGTCAACGACGTGTCGGGTGGTCGCGCAGACCCCGACATGGCATCCGTTGTGGCCGACGCCGGAGTGCCCTGGATCCTCATGCATTGGCGCTCGGCCGGTGACTACGTCCATCGTGGCAGCGCCGATCACTACGACGACGTGGTCCGCGACGTCCGAGACGAACTGCTGTCGCAGGTCGATCTGGCGTTGAAGGCAGGGGTCGATTCGTCGTCGATCATCCTCGACCCCGGCCTCGGGTTCGCGAAGAACGCCGACCACAACTGGGCACTGTTGCGTGCACTACCCGAGTTCAACGCGACCGGATTCCCGATACTGGTCGGCGCTTCCCGAAAGCGGTTCCTCGGGTCTCTGCTCAGCGATCCCGACGGCAATCCCCGTCCACCTGGTGGCCGCGAGACTGCGACGGCCGTGGTCTCGGCCCTTGCAGCACGTGAGGGTGCCTGGGGAGTTCGGGTGCACGACGCACAAGCCTCGCTCGACGCCATTGCCGTGGTCGACGCCTGGAACCGTGGACGAGAAAGGGCCTGACATGGGGGACCGAATCGAATTGCGCGGGCTGAAGGTTCGCGGCAATCACGGAGTGTTCGACCACGAGAAGCGTGACGGTCAGGACTTCTTCATCGACATCACCGTGTGGATGGACTTGGCTCCCGCCGCGGCGTCGGACGATCTGACCCAGACCCTGCACTACGGCGAGTTGGCGGAAGCCGCCGCAGCCATCGTCGCCGGCCCGTCGCGCGATCTCATCGAGACTGTCGCCGCTGAGATCGCCGACGACGTCATGAAAGATTCGCGAGTCGAGAGCGTCGAGGTCGTGGTCCACAAACCGTCGGCACCGATTCCGCTGGTTTTTGCGGACGTCGCCGTCGTCGCACATCGGACCAGATCGGCATGACGCGCGCTGTTCTGTCGATCGGTTCCAACATCGGCGACAGCGTGGCTCACCTGCAGTCCGTTGTCGACGGGTTGGGCAGCGCCGTCGTTGCTGTCTCACCGGTCTACTCGACGGCGCCGTGGGGTGGCGTCGAGCAGCAGGATTTTTACAACGCGGTGGTGGTGGTCGACGATCCCGAGGCCGACGCCGCTGAGTGGCTTCGCCGATCGCAAGCACTCGAGGAAGCTGCAGACCGGGTGCGCGAACAGCGTTGGGGACCCCGGAGCCTGGACGTGGACGTGGTCGACTGCGAAGGCGTCGTCAGTTCCGATCCCGCGCTCACACTTCCGCACCCGCGAGCGCATCTACGGGCATTCGTTCTCGTTCCCTGGCTGGACGTCGAGCCTGACGCGACGCTGATCGTCGACGGCCAGAAGTTGTCGGTGGCACAAATTCTCGACGGCCTCGATCGCACTGAGCGTGAAGGTGTGCGCACTACCGATGTGGTGCTTGCGCGGTGACCGAAGAAGGCAAGGGTTTGAAGCCGACCCGGATCAGTGAACTCGCGGTCCTGGCTGCGGTTGCCGCTGTGGCCACCTGGATTCTGATTCGCGTGTTCTACGGTTCGATGCCGCCGATCCCTGTTTATGCGGGAGCGTCGCTGTACTTCGTGGCCGTTGCCGAGGCGGTCTTCGCTTTTGTCATTCGTTCACGCGTCAAGAACCGTCAGGTCGGAGACGGGCTCAGACAGCTTCATCCCATCACCGCCGCCCGAGCGCTGGCATTGGCCAAAGCATCCGCTTTGGTCGGTTCAGCTACCGTCGGTGTCTGGGTCGGAGTGCTGGTGTATCTCATCCCACAGCGCTCGGTTCTGCAGGCCGCAGCCTCCGACACGCCGGGCGCGTGGGTGGGGTTGGGCGCCGCAATTGCGCTGGTAGCGGCAGCTCTGTGGCTCGAACATTGTTGCAAGACGCCGGAAGATACACCTGACGAGCCCGCGCACTGACAGCCTGGTCGGCAAATCACCCACCGAGGTACGTGGCGACCCCGGTCTCGGCAAGTACCCTGGCAACCATGACAAATTCTGGTCGATCGAAGTCTGCGCGCCGAAGCAAGCGCAGCGCGAGCCAGATGATCATTGCTGCTCTTCTGGCACTTGCTGTCATTGCTTCGCTGTTTCTGATCTTCAGCAACAGCGTTCAGCTTCTTCGGGTGGGACTGGTCGTCGCTCTGTGGGCAGCCACCCTCGGCGCTATCGCCATGACCAAGTATCGGCGTGAGTCGGCACTGGACAAAGCCAAGGTTGCCGATCTGCAGACCGTGTACGAACTGCAGCTCGAACGTGAAATTTCGGCTCGACGTGAGTACGAACTGAGCGTCGAAGGTCGCGTGCGACGTGAGGTGACCGCGGACGCGGAGGAACTGGCCGGGCTGCGCGCCGAATTGGTGGCGCTGCGCCGAAACCTCGAAGCACTGTTCGAAGGTGGACTGCTGCCCGAACAGACCGCGCTCAAGACCGATTCCACGCGAGTACCGGAACTTGGCGGTAGTTCGTACGGCGCGTACCAGCCGGCACCGTCGGGGTTGTACGTTCCCGGCGCCGGCCAGAACGGACCCAGCCAACCGGCACCGAACGTCGGCGGCTTGGCATCGCCCAACGACGATCCGGTGACTGCTGAGACAACCGTCGTGTTCGCTGAGACGTCGTGGCGTGACAGCAGCTTCGTGGCGCCGCGCGTCATCCCGACGCAGAAGCCTCAAGAGACGCAGAAGCCACAGAATCAGAGCGGGAACCAGGCACCGAAGAGTTCCCCGGCGGGTTCCACACAGTCACGAACGGTGAAAGACGTTCCGGTGGAGAAGGATCCGGAGCCGGTCGCGCCCGTCGAGCCTGAAGTCAAGGCTCCCGCCCAGGCCCCGAACATCGAAGACGCCGTCATCGAAGACGCTGTCGTCGAAGAGGCGCCCGAGGTTGTTCCCGAGATTGTCACGGAAGCTGAACCCGCTGCGGAGCCTGACGCAGAGCCGCGCCGTCGTCGCCGTGCCGCTCCGGAAGATGCCGCGAGCGGTGCTCATTCCAACGGATTGACCGTCGCCGAAATAATGGCGAACCTGAGTTCGAACAACCCGTCCGAAGGCTCCGGTCGACGTCGTCGCCGAGAGGACTGAGTCGCAGATCACTCGCCCGGTCATGGCATGACGGTTCGGGCGAAGGTTATCCTCGGACGCAGAACGTCTGGTACCCGCCGAGCGGGACTGGAACGAACGAGAGGAATCCGGTGACTTCCTTCGGGATCACTAATGGGCCTGCACCTGCGCGATTGACGGTAGGAATTGTCTCAGC
Source organism: Rhodococcus sp. ARP2 (assembly GCF_001029585.1). NCBI lineage: Bacteria > Bacillati > Actinomycetota > Actinomycetes > Mycobacteriales > Nocardiaceae > Rhodococcus > Rhodococcus sp. ARP2. Next base: position 15,632 of record NZ_LEKE01000040.1, read on the forward strand.
AGGACGGGTCGGAACAGCTGTCGGTGCCGCATTGGAGCGAGCCGGTCATGTTGTCAGCGCTTGCTCCGCCGTCTCCAGTGCCTCGGTCGCCCGCGCTGTGAAGCGGCTTCCCGATACCGAAATTCTTCCGGCCGCCGACGTCGCAGCTCGCTCCGAACTGCTGATTCTTGCCGTTCCTGACGACCAGCTTGCGGATCTTGTGCGAGGTCTCGCGGCCACCCAAGCCGTCAAGCCGGGCACGCTCGTCGCCCACACGTCCGGTGCCAACGGCATCGCGATCCTGACTCCGCTCACCGAACTCGGCGCGCTGCCCTTGGCTATCCATCCGGCGATGACGTTCACCGGTCACGACGAGGACACCGCACGGCTGTCGTCTGCATGCTTCGGAATCACTGCTGCCGACGATATCGGTTACGCGATCGCGCAGTCACTGGTCCTCGAGATCGGCGGCGAGCCCGTCCGAGTGCGCGAGGAGAACCGAGCGCTCTACCACGCGGCACTGGCTCACGGCAGTAATCACCTGGTCACGCTCGTGGTCGACGCCGTCGAGGCGCTGCGAGCGTCGTTGCAAGGTGACGAGCTGCTCGGTCAACAGTTGGTCGACGGAGATCCGGGTGGAGTGGCCGAGCGTGTCCTGCAGCCGCTGCTGTCGGCAGCCTTGGACAACGCGCTACGACGCGGTCCCTCGGCGTTGACCGGTCCGGTGGCACGCGGCGACGCTGCTGCCGTCGACACACATTTGCGCGTACTGACAGAACTGGATCCGGAGCTCGCTGCCGGCTATCGGGCGATGTCCTTGCGATCGGCCCAGCGGGTGGGCGCCCCCACCGAATTGTTCGACATCTTGACTGAAACGGGAGGTGACCGTCGTGAGTGATCTGCAGGGCGGATACAAGCGCGGCGAACTGACGGTGCACCACGATCCGGACAAGCTTCGGCGCGTCTCGCGGGCACTGCGAGGTGTCGGGCGTCAGGTGGCGCTCGTTCCGACGATGGGTGCGTTGCATGCCGGCCACATCGAATTGGTTCGTCAGGCCAAGGTCACCGGCGCCGTCGTGATCGTTTCCATCTTCGTGAACCCGCTCCAGTTCGGTGCGGGCGAAGACCTGGACGCGTACCCGCGCACTCTCGATGCGGATCTCGACCTGCTTCGCGCCGAGGGCGTCGAATTGGTGTTCGCGCCGAGCGCCAAGACGATGTACCCGCGGGGCCAGCGCACCACCATCGTGCCGGGCCCGTTGGGTAGCGAACTCGAAGGCGGAGCGCGCCCCACTCACTTCGCCGGAATGCTGACGGTTGTGGCGAAGCTGCTCCAGATCGCGGCACCCAATCACGCGTACTTCGGTGAGAAGGACTACCAGCAGCTGACGCTCATCCGTCAGATGGTGTGGGATCTCAACTTCGATGTACAGATCATCGGAGTTCCGACGGTCCGCGAGTTCGACGGCCTCGCGTTGTCCTCTCGCAATCGCTACCTCGACGAGGGCCAGCGCGCCGCAGCGGTCGCGCTGTCCGCTGCTCTGATCGCCGGTGCACACGCGGCGTCCGGGGGAGCGGAAGCAATTCTGGAAACCGCACGCGCTGTTCTGGCAGCTGTTCCGGAAATCGAGGTCGACTACCTCGAGGTTCGGGGCGTCGATCTGGGCCCCGCGCCCGAGAGAGGTGACGGCCGACTGTTGGTGGCCGCCAAGCTCGGAACCACCCGTTTGATCGACAACGTCGGTGTCGCGGTGGGAACCGGGTTCCTCGAGCGTGACACCGACCCATCCGCCGACGCCATCGACGACCTGCTGTCTCACTGAGCACTTTTCACGAGTAAGGACCTGGATATGTTTCGCACAATGATGAAGTCGAAGATCCACCGCGCCACCGTGACTCACGCCGACCTGCATTACGTCGGCTCCGTCACCGTCGACCAGGATCTGATGGACGCCGCAGACCTCCTCGAGGGTGAACAGGTGTGCATCGTCGACATCGACAACGGTGCGCGTCTCGAGACGTACGTCATCGCCGGCGAGCGCGGAACCGGTGTCATCGGAATCAACGGTGCGGCAGCGCATCTGGTCAAGCCGGGCGACCTGGTAATCCTCATCGCCTATGGCGTGATGAACGAGCAGGAAGTCAAGGAATACTCCCCGCGCGTCGTCTTCGTCGATGCCGACAACAAGCAGATCGAACTCGGCTCAGACCCGGCTCACGCGCCGGAGGGTTCGGGTCTGATCACCCCGCGCATGCTGTCGACACTCGAGGCCTCGCGCGAATCCAGCCTGGTGTAATCCATGCTGCTCACGGTCGACGTGCGGAACACCAATATCGTTCTGGGGTTGTTTTCCGGGACTGGTGAGTATTCGAAGCTGTTGCAGGACTGGCGAATGCGAACCGACCCTCGGATGACTGCCGACGAGTTGGCGTTGACCTTCCGTGGGCTGTTGGGTACTCATGTCGATGAGATCACCGGCGTTGCGGCGCTGTCGACAGTGCCGTCCGTCTTGCGTGAAATCCGCGTGATGCTGGAGCGGTACTGGGGTCACGTTCCCCATGTGGTGGTCGAACCGGGTATTCGCACCGGTGTGCCACTGCTGGTGGACAACCCCAAAGAGGTGGGAGCCGACCGGATCGTCAACAGTCTTGCCGCTCACCATCTTTACGAGGGTCCGTGCATTGTCGTGGACTTCGGTACGTCGACCTGTGTCGACGTCGTTTCCGCCAAGGGTGAGTTTCTGGGCGGCTGCATCGCGCCCGGACTCGAGATCTCGACCGATGCCTTGGCGTCGCAGTCCGCTGCGCTGCGCAAGGTCGAATTGGTGCGCCCGCGTTCGGTGGTCGGCAAGAACACCGTCGAATGCATGCAGTCCGGTGCGGTATTCGGCTTTGCCGGCCTCGTCGACGGATTGGTCAACCGCGTACGCGACGAACTGCCGGAGTTCGGTGGTGACGACGTCTCCGTGATCGCAACCGGGGACAGCGCACCGCTGATCATTCCCGAATCCGACACTATCGACCACCTCGAACGGGACCTCACTCTCGAGGGGCTGAGGTTGGTCTTCGAGCGCAATCAGGCGCGTCGTGGATCCGGTCGACGACCGGTCGCCTGATCGATGGTTTCGTTCCAGCAGTTTCGCGATTGCAAAAGTTATGCCACAATGGTGCTCGTGAATCGCTGCATGGGTGCTCAGGAGTGTTGTCGAGGCTGACCGCTGCCTTGACCAATTCACATTCCTTGGAGCTAGCTCGTGCTATCCACATATTCTGCAGATCTCTCTGTTTTGACCCCTACTCTCGCTGCTGATCGTGCTGTTTCCGCAGGTCGTAGTGCTAATCGTGGGGCGTCCGGACGCCGTCCGAGTGGTGCGTCGTTGCCTACCCGCCTTCGCCCGGCCGATTTGCTGCGACTGACCGACGAGGGAGCGAACGGCGTGCTCGACGGCCGTTTCGACCACCTCATTCCCGACGCCTTCCCGACGCTCGATCGTTGGTCCACTCGCCTGCATGCGGACGACGACGTCGATGTGTGGCTCATCAGCTGGGTACCCGAACGCAACACCGAATTGCACGACCACGCAGGTTCGTTCGGCGCATTGACCGTCCTCAGTGGTTCTCTCACCGAATTCCGTTGGGCCGGTGACGCCCTGGTGGAACGCCAGCTCGACGCCGGCGATCAGGCTTCTTTCCCGCTCGGCTGGGTTCACGATGTCGTGCGTTCGACGGATGTTCCTGGTGCTCCGATCGAAATCAGCTCTGATGCACCGACTCTGAGTGTTCACGCTTACTCGCCGCCGCTGACGGCAATGTCCTTCTACGAAGTGACGGATCACCGGACTCTTCGTCGCACCCGTACCGAGCTGACCGACCTGCCCGAGGGGGGCACCAAATGACCATCGACCAAATGCTCGACGACGCTCGCGCACAGATCGATCGTATGTACGTCTTCCAGCTCACCGAAGCCTTCCATCGCGGCGCGATCTTCGTCGACATTCGCCCGCAGGCGCAGCGCGCCATCGAGGGAACTCTCCCCGGTGCACTCGCGATCGAGCGGAACGTTCTCGAGTGGCGACTCGACCCCACCAGCAGCGCACACCTCGCGTTAGCCACCGACCACGACGTCGAGTGGGTAATCGTCTGCTCCGAGGGCTACACCTCGAGCCTGGCCGCAGCGTCGTTGCAGCAGTTGGGTCTGCACAAGGCAACCGATCTCGTGGGCGGGTACCAGGCGATCAAGGCCGCCGGACTGCTCGGTGCTCTCAGCGGAGTTCGTCATTGCTCCCGCGAGTTGGCGGCGGTTTCGGCTCATTGAGGTATTTGCTGTGCGCCTTTATTAACCGCGGGCGGTTAATAAAGGCGCACAGCGGGTCTGGCGGTAAATCTTCGGGCTCATTCCGTGATGGCGGGTGAAGGCCGTCGTGAGCGCAAAGGGGCTCGAGTAGCCCACTTCTCGCGCGATCGAGGACACCGTTCGTGCCGGGTCTGCGAGTAGATCTGCCGCCACCGACAAGCGCCACTCGGTCAGATAGCCGACGGGTCCGATCCCCATGAGACCGGTGAACCGGCGCGCGAAGGCTGCTCGTGAACTGCCGGACTCCTGGGCCAGGCTCGCGACCGTCCAGGGGTGTTCCGGCCGATTGTGTATGAGCCGCAAGGCATGCCCGATGACGGGATCCTCGTAGGCCTTGATCCATCGCGGTGATCGATTCGGGTTCTCGGCGAACCACGTACGGACCGCCGAGATCAGGACCAGGTCCAGGAGCCTGTCCAGCAACACTTCCTGCCCTGGCCCGTCGGCGGCGATCTGTTGTTCCAGAAGGTTTGTCATCGGCGCGGTTTCGATGCTGCGTCGCACTACCGCGACGGGTGTCAGGCTGTCGAGGATCTGACGGCTGACATAGGAGTCCAAACGGTATGTGCCCGTGAGCATGACGGTCTGGCCACTGGTCGAGTTGCCCCAGGTGCGAACGCCGAGAACCGACATGTCCTCGAGTGTCGATCCGTCGACTGCGGCGCAGTTTTGTGCCTCGTCGATGAGTACGTGGACCGGGGTGTCCGGGTGATCGGCGACCGTATAGGGATCGGGGCCGCGCAGGAGTGCAATGTCGCCGGCCTCGAGATCTTCTGTCTGTCCGGTGTCGGAGACGACGACTGCGCTTCCGCGAACCAGAACCAGCACGGTGATCGGTGCGTGGTCCTCGATACGTAATGACCACGGTGGATCGAGCAGCGAGCGCAGCAGAAAAGCGCCCTCCGCCCGCGATCCGGCCAGCATCATCGACAATGCATCCATGTTTCGACGGTAGACGCTGACGTATGTTTTTGCGACCTTCGACTATGGATCGTATTGACGCTCCGCGGTCGAATGAGTACATGACGACAACAAGCGACATTCAATCGGCAGTAGTGATCGGTGGTACCGGTAAGACCGGTGCGCGCGTTGCGCAGAGGCTGACGGCGGTGGGAATCCGTACCCGAATCGCGTCGAGAACATCCGGGACGCGTTTCGACTGGAACGATCAGACGACGTGGCAGCCTGCAGTGTCCGGCGTCGAAGCGGCATACGTGACCTATGCGCCGGACCTCGCAGTGCCGGAATCGAGCACCCACATCGAGGAACTCGCGGAGCTTGCGTACCGCGAAGGGGTTCGTCGCATGGTGCTCCTGTCCGGGCGCGGTGAACCGGCGGCGCAGAAAGCCGAGCAGGTTCTGGCCGACACCGGTCTGGAATGGGCTGTGGTGCGGGCCAGCTGGTTTGCCCAGAACTTCAGTGAGGGGTATCTACTCGATCCGATTCGGGAAGGCCACCTGGAACTTCCGGTCGGTGAAGTGGGGGAGCCGTTCATCGACGTGGACGATCTCGCTGACGTGGCGGTCGCCGCATTGACTCGAACCGACCTCCTCGGTCGAGTTCTCGAGGTGACGGGTCCGGAGTTGCTCACCTTCGCGGAGGCGGTTGAGGCGATTTCGGCGGCGTCGGGGCGTGCGGTGTCATTCGAAAGAATTGGACTGCAACAGTTTTCCGACGGCATGGCAGAAGTTGGCGTCCCGAGTGATGTCGTGGAGTTGCTCACTTACTTGTTTGCCGAGGTTCTCGACGGACGAAATCAAAGTGTGACCGGCGTCGTCGAAGAGGTCCTGGAACGACCCGCTCGAGATTTCACCACTTTTGCCGCCGAGGCTGCTCGAACGGGGGTCTGGTCGTGAAGAAATCCGAGATCTTCTTGGAGTTGCTCGTCGGCGTGACTGCGCTCGGCGCGCTCGTTGCCGGTGGCGCGTTGTTCGCGTTCTCGTCCTTCGTAATGCCCGCTCTGCGGTCGGTCGATGCACACGCCGCGATCACGTCGATGCAGGCGATCAACGTCGAAGCACCGCGGAGCGCCTTGCTGCTGCCACTCGTCGGATCGGCGCTCACCGCGATCGCCGCCGGAATCTGGGCAGCGATCTCCAGACCGGACGGCTGGGTCCTTGCCGTTGTCGGTTGCGTCGGGGTGCTCGCGTCCTTCGCGGTGACAGCGATCTACCACGTCCCCCGCAACGACGCTTTTGCCTCGGTCAGCGCTACCGATGCAGCCGCATGGGCGTCGTACGAGGCGGGTTGGACGGTGTCGAATCACGTCAGGGTTGCGCTGTACTTCCTGTCGGGAATCGTGCTCGCGGTCGCCGCGGTGCTACCAGCAACAAACGCGGTGGACACGGCCCAGTAGTCTTGTACCCCGTGAGTGATGTAGAAGCCCAGCCAGTCGACGACACCCCCGAGCAGCTCCGTATCCGGCGCGAGAAGCGTGAACGGATCCTGGCGCAGGGGCAGGAGGCGTACCCGGTTTCGGTCGATCGCACCCACACGCTCGCGCAGATCCGCGCGGAGTACCCGGAACTCGAGCCGGACACGGCGACTGGCGTGCTGGTCGGCGTCGTCGGCCGCGTCATCTTCATGCGCAACACCGGCAAGTTGTGCTTCGCGACTCTGCAGGAAGGCGACGGTACCCAGCTGCAGGCCATGATCAGCCTCGCCGGCGTCGGCGAAGAGGCACTGGCTGCCTGGAAGTCCGACGTCGACCTCGGCGACTTCGTCTTCATCCACGGTGAGGTCATCAGCTCCCGTCGGGGTGAGCTCAGCGTGATGGCCGACGCCTGGCAGATCGCGTCCAAGGCGCTGCGTCCTCTGCCGGTCGCGCACAAGGAGATGAGCGAAGAGTCCCGGGTGCGTCAGCGCTACGCGGATCTGATCGTTCGGCCCGAGGCTCGGGACAACGCCCGCAAGCGTGTCGCTGTTGTCCGTGCGCTGCGTAATGCGCTCGAGAGCCGCGGCTTCCTCGAGGTCGAGACGCCGATGCTGCAGACGCTGCACGGCGGCGCGGCAGCTCGCCCGTTCGTCACGCACTCGAACGCCCTCGACATCGACCTGTACCTGCGTATCGCGCCGGAACTGTTCCTCAAGCGTTGCGTCGTCGGCGGTATCGAGAAGGTCTTCGAGATCAACCGCAACTTCCGCAACGAGGGCGTCGACTCCACTCACTCGCCCGAGTTCGCGATGCTCGAGACGTACGAGGCCTACGGCACGTACGACGATTCCGCGAAGATGATTCGTGAACTCGTCCAGGAAGTTGCGCAGGAAGCATTCGGCACGCAGGTCCTCACCCTCGCCGACGGTTCCGAATACGACGTCAGTGGCGAGTGGCAGGTTCTCGAGATGTACCCGTCGCTGTCAGCTGCCATCGGCACCGAGGTCACGCCGGATACGACGGTCGACGAGCTTCTCGCTCTGGCGGAGAAGGTAGGCCTCGAGGTTCCCAAGGACAAGGGCTACGGCCACGGCAAGCTCGTCGAGGAGTTGTGGGAGCACCAGTGCGGCGATCAGCTGTACGTGCCGACGTTCGTCCGTGACTTCCCGGTCGAGACGTCGCCCCTGACCCGTGATCACCGAAGCAAGAAGGGTGTCACCGAGAAGTGGGACCTGTACATCCGCGGATTCGAGTTGGCGACCGGCTACTCCGAACTTGTCGACCCGGTCATCCAGCGTGAGCGCTTTGTCGACCAGGCGCGCCTCGCGTCGGCAGGCGACGACGAAGCGATGGTGCTGGACGAGGAGTTCCTCGCCGCGATGGAACAGGGCATGCCGCCGACCACCGGCACCGGCATGGGAATCGATCGACTGCTGATGGCTTTGACGGGTCTCGGTATTCGCGAGACGATCCTCTTCCCGATCGTTCGTCCGTCCGCTCGCTAGCTTTACTTCGATCAAGGTTCGGCCGCATATGTTGCGGCCGAACCTTTTTCAGTTGGGGCACTCCCAAGGTATTCGATACGGTTCACAGTCGGCGTCGTCGTCGGCTATCGGCGGTGCGGAGAACCAAATGAATCTGGGTGAGTTCTCCAGCTCGACCAGTTCAGCGGGGAGCGCTCGAAGTTGGGATTCGATTAGTTCCCAACGACATTCGCCTGCGGCAAAGGATTCATCCATGCGGTCGCCTGAGTCTCGGACTTTCGAATTGTTGCGATGATTTGGTCGATCGTGCCCTGGTTGAGTGCTCAGGTAGTCCCTGATCCGACTGGACAAGGACGACCATGACCTCGGCTGTGGAGTGTCCGGGTGTGGTGACGACATCGAATTGTGCTGAGGGCGGATCGCATTCCTTGTCCGCCGGGATGTTTGTGACGGTTGCGGTGTGCCGGATCGCAGGGCGTCCGGAGATGGTGAAATTCGTGGGTCCGCTGTAAGCGATGCTGGCGAGAGTGCCGTTCTTGGAGGCGAAGATTGCGCTCGGTAGAGGTCTTGTCTCGAGCCGTCGTCTGTCATGATTCCCACGTCTGGATGCATCCCCCGATGCGCCGCAAGGAATGTATCGGCACTGTCTTTGTCGCAAGACAAGTCGACTGGCATACCCGGCGGAGATCAGTCCCAATCATCCGGACGAGCCAAGACAGGACGTTTGTCCAGGTGCTATTGTCGCTGCTTATCGAAGGATCTGGGGAGGAATGGTCGTGGTGAAAAAGGTTGTTGTCACGATGGTTGACGATCTGGACAAAAAATCGCCCGCGGACGAAACTGTGGAGTTTTCCGTCGACGGAGTTGCTTACGAAATCGATCTGACCGCCGCCCACGCCGCGGAACTGCGCGATGCACTGAAAAAGTGGATTCTTCATGCGAGAAAGTCGAATTCCGCCAAATCAGTCAACGGAGCGGTGACCAAATCCCGTCCCGTTGCGGACCGCGATCAGAGTGCCGCCATCCGCGAATGGGCCAAGGGTGCGGGCTTCGAGATTTCGGCCCGCGGTCGTATTTCCACGGAGGTGCGCCGAGCCTACGAAAAGACCGTCTGAAATGGATCGCGAATGGATTCGGGCGCATTTTGCCGAAACGGATTGATAACGCGTTCTAGTTTGTTAGCGTCTGCACGGTTCGCATCTCTCGTAGAGGAGTCGGTCGTGCACAGAATCGGGTTGTTCGGGGGCGTGGTTCTTGCCGCTCTGATGCTTGTCGGGTTCACCTCCGTGGCTTCGGCTCAGGCCCCGTTGCCCGTGCCCAATGCCTTCCTTGCCGGTGTTCCTCAGGAGTTGGGAAATCCTGGCGGTTCAGCTCCTGGATCCAATGACTTTTTGTGTAAACCTACTGCCGAACATCCCAATCCGGTTGTGCTCGTTCACGGAACGGGTGGAAACAGGCAGACCAACTGGGCCACCTATGCGCCGTTGCTCGCCAACGAGGGCTACTGCGTCTTCGCGCTGACGTACGGCAACTT